>CANFPJ010000049.1 GCA_947448885.1 Comamonadaceae bacterium | reverse complement strand
GTGGGTCAAATCGATGTGGGCAATGCAGGCACCGACATGGCCATGCGCATGGCCACCGGCATTTTGCAAGCCAACGGACAAATCGCCGTCGAGCCTTTGATGGATGTGAACTTGGTGGGGCAAGCGGTCTTGCACATGGCCAATTTGCCGTTGGAGGCCAATGTGATGTTTCAAACCATCATGGCCACCAAAATGCCCTTCGCCGGTCGGGGCTGAACGCAATCGCTTTGTTCGCCACCAGGCGCATCACAAGCGAACGGTTTGGGCCAGTGCTTCGGCGCTGAATGCCTTGTTGTCGGGCCAGCGGTCTGCAGCCAGCCCATGATGAAAAACCGCCAAATGCGCGGCAGGCCATGCTGCCAAGCCACGCGCCATCGCGGCCCCCACCAAGCCAGCCAACACATCCCCTGTGCCGGCACAGGCCAACCGGGCATTGCCAGTTGGGTTGATCGCCGGTGTTTCGTTGGGTGCCGCAATCACGGTGCCCGATCCTTTGAGCACCACCACACACGACCAGCGCTGGGCCAACTGTTGTGCGGCGGCCAGTCGATCCATTTGCACTTGTGCCACCGCGCAACCCAGCAAGCGCGCCGCTTCCAAGGGGTGCGGTGTGAGCACCGTGGCCAAGCCGGCGCTCGCCCTGCGGGCCAACAGAGTTTGCAAGGCATTGTCTTGGGCGATGGCATTGAGTGCGTCGGCATCCAGCACCAATTGAGCCGAGCGTGACAGCACCCTGGGCAAGTGTGGCCGAACGGCTTCTCCGCCGCCACACCCACACACCACGGTGTGTGCCAATCTGGTGTTGGGGTCCAGCGCCATGGTCATGAGGTTGGGATATCGCGTTTGCACACCCGCCAGGGCATGGGGGTTGAGCAAGCCCAAGAACACTTTGCCCGCGCCCCCTTGCAACGCAGCCAGCCCGGCCAAAATGGCAGCGCCCGTCATGCCGGGTGCGCCACCCAACACCAACACCTGACCATGGCTGCCTTTGTGGCTTTGGTGGGCCTTGGGTCTCAGCGAAGTGGGCGAGATCAACCAGGCATCTGGCGGATGCAATGGGCCTGCTGGGTGGGCCAAATCATCGAACCACACTTCGCCGGCTGCATCTTTGCCTTGGTGGGTGAACAAACCTGGCTTGAGGGTGAGCAAGCTCACAGTTGCCAAAGGGAAGTCGCGTTGGGGGCTTGATTCAGGGACCAACCATAGGCCGTTGTCCGACATCAGACCAGTGGGCACATCCACGCACAGCAATGGCGTGGGCGATTGGCGCAAAAGATGCAAATGCTGTTGCAACTGACCTTCTGGGGGGCGGTCGTGGCCCAGCCCCAACAAGGCGTCGATGCCCAAATCCCAATCGGTGGGGGCTTGATCGTGGATGGGGATGCCTGCTTTTTTCACCCGATCCAAAGCAGCCAGCGTGTCGATGGATGGCTGTTTGCCTGGACAAAGCGTGAGCCAAACGCTTTTGCCCAGTTGATGCAAATGCACGGCGGCGAGCAAACCGTCGCCGCCGTTGTTGCCAGGACCGCAAGCGATCCAAATGCGTTGGGCATGCGGCGCCCAGGCCATGGCCAGTCGGGCCACCGATTCGCCAGCGCGCTGCATCAGGCTCGGATGTGGATGCGTGCTGAGGGCTTGTGTCTCCATCGCCCGTGTTTTGGTCACGCCATGCAAAGGCCATGCGGTCAGCGGCGTGATTCTTTGCATGTGGTGGGTTGGTGAAGGTGTCAAGACCGCAAGCGATCGATGTCCAAGCCACTGATGTCGATTTCTGGGGTTCGACCGCTGACCAAATCGCTCAACACCTTGGCACTGCCGCTGGCCAATGCCCATCCGCTGGAGCCGTGGCCCAGGTTGAGCCAAACACCGGGCACACCGCTGGGGCCCAAAATCGGCGGGCCATCGGGCAACATGGGTCGAGCACCTTTCCAAATTTGAAGGTTGTCAGAAATTTTGGCCCCGCCGGGGAACCAGTCGCTCAATACTTTGTACAAGGTTTCCAAGGCGGCTGGGTTGTGTTTTTGGGCAGAGCCCCCCAACTCGGCACTGCCCGCCACACGGATGCGCTGCCCCAAACGGGAAATGGACACTTTGTAGCGTTCGTCCATCAAGCCGCTGCGGGGGGCGTCCAAGGGGTTGCGAATGGCCGCCGTGACCGAGTAGCCATGAACGGCAATCATGGGCAGTTGCACACCCACAGACCGTAGCAATGGCAAGCTGCCCATGCCGGCACAGACGACCACGGCATCAAAGGTCAGTGCAGCGGCAGCACCTTTGACCTGTAAGTGGGTGGGGTGGCTGCGTGAAAGCGGGGACAGTGGGCTGTTGAATGCAAACTGAACGCCCATGTCCTCGGCTTTTTGTTTCAACAGCAAGGCATATTGACGGCAGTTGCCGACCTCGTCTTGGGGCACATGGATGGCCGCATGCAGAGCGGTTTCTGGGTTCAATGCAGGCTCTAACGCCATGGCCTGTTGGGCATCCAGCAGTTTGTGGGTGACGCCAGCTTCGCTCAAAAACTGCAAACTGTTTTGTGCCAGGGCCAGGTCTTTGGCACTGCGCAGCAGCACCATATAGCCCTCTGAGCGGTCAAATTCAATGCGTTCGCGAGCGGCAGTGGCATGCAGTTGTTCACGGCTGTAAAAGGCCAACCGTTGTAGGCGCGCCCGGTTGGTGAAATACGAACCGGCGCGACAGGCCTTCAGCCAAGATGCCATCCATGAAAGTTCGGCCGCACTGGGCCAACCCAAGCGCACGGGCGCATGGCGCCCCCACAAATGCCGCAAAACCTTCCACGGCATGCCTGGTGCTGCCCATGGCGTGACATAGCCTGGGGCCACCACCCCCGCATTGGCAAAGCTGGTTTCTTCTCCGACGCTGCCATGTCGTTCAAAGGCCGTGACGGCGTGACCTTGGCGGGCCAATTCGTAGGCGGTGGAAACCCCGACGATGCCAGCCCCAATGACAGCGATCTTCATGGTGTCGCCCAGTCATGGAAACTTGGGCAGGCGATGCGTGTGTATGTTAAGATCATGGGGTTTTGTTGGCGTGAAGGCCTGATCTATCACGACTGACGAATCAATCCCAAACCAGCCCCCACAAGGTGTTGACCCGCTTTCACAAGTGGGTCGATGAAGGGCTGGATTTTAGACCCAACCTTTGGAGAAATACCATGTCAGTCACCATGCGCGAAATGCTAGAAGCCGGCGTCCACTTTGGACACCAAACCCGCTTTTGGAACCCCAAGATGTCTCCCTTCATTTTTGGGCATCGCAACAAAATCCACATCATCAACTTGGAAAAAACACTGCCCTTGTTTCAAGAGGCAACCAAGTTCGTGCGCCAATTGGCCTCCAACCGTGGCACCATTTTGATGGTCGGTACCAAGCGCCAAGCCCGCGACACCGTGGCCCAAGAGGCCCAGCGCGCGGGTGTGCCTTATGTGGATCAGCGCTGGCTGGGCGGGATGTTGACCAATTTCAAAACCGTCAAAACATCCATCAAACGGCTCAAGGACATGAAAGCGCAGCAAGAGCTGGGCTTGGATGCCATGAGCAAAAAAGAACAACTGATGTTCGCCCGCGAACTCGAAAAGTTGGAAAAAGACATTGGTGGCATTCAAGACATGGCCACTTTGCCGGACGCCATTTTTGTGATTGATGTGGGTTTCCACAAAATTGCCATCGCAGAAGCCAAAAAACTGGGCATCCCGCTGATTGGCGTGGTCGATACCAACCATTCGCCTGAAGGCATCGACTATGTCATCCCCGGCAACGATGACTCCTCTAAGGCGGTGACCTTGTATGCGCGCGGCATCGCCGACGCCATCTTGGAAGGCCGCGCCAACGCCGTCAATGACATCGTCAAAGCGGTCACCGAAGGCGATGACGAGTTTGTCGAGGTCAACGAGGCCGCCTCCGCCTGATATTTCTCGAGACAGGCGTTTGCCAAAAGGGGCTCGAGCAGCCCCTTTTTCACAGCTTTATTTTTCCAACATCATTTGATATTTAACGGAGAACACCAATGGTCGCAATCACCGCAAGCATGGTCGCCGAACTGCGCGCCAAAACCGATGCCCCCATGATGGAGTGCAAAAAAGCCTTGACCGAAGCCGAGGGCGATATGGCCAAGGCCGAAGAGTTGCTGCGCGTCAAGTTGGGCAGCAAGGCTGGCAAAGCCGCCAGCCGCATTACCGCTGAGGGCGTGGTCGCCGCCCATGCCCATGGCAAAGTGGGTGCCTTGGTTGAACTGAACTGCGAAACCGACTTCGTCACCAAGAACGACAGCTTTTTGGCCTTGGCGCGTGCCACCGCCGAATTGGTGGCCCAACACAACCCCAGCGATGTGGCCGCTTTGGGCGGTTTGCCCTACAGCCAAGACGGGTTTGGCCCGACTTTGGAAGATGTCCGCAAAGGTTTGATTGGCAAGATTGGCGAAAACATGAGTTTGCGTCGTTTCGTGCGCTTCGATCGGGGTCACGATTTTGCGCATTACCTCCACGGCACCCGCATTGGTGTGGCGGTGGAGTTCACCGGTGACGCACAAGCTGCCAAAGATGTGGCCATGCATGTGGCGGCCATGAAACCTGTGGCATTGACCAGCCAAGATGTGCCGGCCGATTTGATCGAAAAAGAGCGTTCCGTCGCCACTGCCAAAGCGGCTGAATCGGGCAAGCCCGCCGATATCGCGGCCAAGATGATTGAGGGTTCGGTCCAAAAATACCTCAAAGAAGTGTCGTTGTTCAACCAAGTGTTTGTGAAGAACGACAAGCAAACCGTTGAGCAAATGCTCAAGGCCGCGCAAACCACCATCCATTCATTCACCTTGTATGTGGTGGGCGAGGGGATTGAGAAGAAAGTTGACGATTTTGCTGCCGAGGTGGCTGCCCAGGTTGCAGCCGCCAAACAAGGCGCTTGACAAAGTCAGGGCCACGCCGGCTTCGAGCTGGGCGTGGCCTGGTTCTTGGGCGTCGCATCGCCCGGGACTGCCATTACACTTTGATTGATCTGCAAGGAACCTGAACATGTCATCTCCCAAGCCCGCCCATCAGCGCATACTGCTCAAGCTGTCTGGGGAGGCCTTGATGGGAGATGATGCTTTTGGCATCAATCGCGCCACCATCGTTCGCATCGTTGAAGAGGTGGCCGAAGTCACCCGATTGGGCGTGCAATTGGCCGTCGTGATTGGTGGGGGCAATATCTTTCGCGGTGTCGCCGGCGGGTCTGTCGGAATGGACCGCGCCACAGCAGATTACATGGGCATGCTGGCCACCGTGATGAATGCCTTGGCTTTGGCCGACACCATGAACAAAGCTGGCTTGACGGCCCGTGTGATGTCAGCCATTGGCATCGAGCAAGTGGTGGAGCCTTATGTGCGCCCCAAGGCCTTGCAATACCTGGAGGAAGGCAAGGTGGTTATTTTTGCTGCGGGCACCGGCAACCCATTCTTCACCACCGACACGGCAGCGGCTTTGCGCGGGGCGGAAATTGGCGCTGAAGTGGTTCTCAAAGCCACCAAGGTCGATGGCGTATACACCGCTGACCCGCACAAAGACCCCTCTGCCACAAGGTACAGCACCATCAGTTTCGATGAGGCCATTGGGCGCAATTTGGGCATCATGGATGCCACGGCGTTTGCCTTGTGCCGCGACCAGAAGTTGCCCATCAAGGTTTTTTCCATCGTCAAAAATGGCGCCCTCAAACGGGTGATCATGGGCGAGGACGAAGGCACTTTGGTCCACGCCTGAAAAAATTCAGCACAGGAGACAAGCCGCATGACGATCGCTGACATCAAAAAAACCATGGAAAGCAAAATGGACCAATCCATTCAGGCTTTTGGCCATGGCCTGACCAAAATCCGCACGGGCCGGGCCAATCCGGGTTTGCTGGACTCGGTGCAAGTGGATTACTACGGCAACATGACCCCCATCACGCAAGTGGCCAATGTCAGCTTGCTCGATGCCCGCACCATCAGCGTGCAACCGTGGGAAAAGGGCATGGGGGCCAAAATCGAAAAAGCCATTCGTGACAGCGATCTGGGCCTCAACCCCGCTTCCATGGGCGACTTGATCCGCGTGCCCATGCCGCCCATGACCGAAGAGCGGCGCAAGGAGCTGACCAAGGTGGTTCGCAGCGAAGGCGAAAACGCCAAGGTGGCGATTCGAAATTTGCGCCGCGATGCCAACGATGCGGTGAAAAAATTGGTCAAGGACAAATTTGCCTCTGAGGACGAACAAAAGCGTTCGGAAGCCGAGGTGCAAAAAATCACCGACAAACACATCGCCGATGTGGACAAACTGATCGCGGCCAAAGAGCAGGACATCATGTCCGTCTGAGACGGTCAAGGTTTCATGCTCAAGCAGCGCATCATCACCGCCTTGGTTTTGTTGGCGCTTCTTTTGCCGGCATTGTTTGCCACTTCTGCAATGCCCTTGGCCTTGTTCACCTTGATCCTGATGGCGGCGGCCAGTTGGGAGTGGGGGCGCCTCAACGGCCTGGGATTTCGCCCCGCCCTCGTGTTGACGGGTTTTTGTTTATCGCTGTGTGCTGCCAGTTGGTGGGCGGGTTGGGCCGTTCAAGCCCCGCCGCTGCTGTGGTGGATGGCGGGTTTGGCGTGGGTGATCGGCGGGGCTTGGATGCTGCGACGCGGTGTCATGGGCTGGGGCCTGTGGCCGCGTGGGGCCCGATGGGTCGGTGGCATCGTGGTTTTATGGCTCACTTGGTTGGCTTTGTGCCAGTCCAAAACCATGGGGGTGAACTACCTGTTGTCGGTGCTGGCGTTGGTTTGGGTGGCCGATGTGGCGGCCTATTTCGGCGGGCGTGCTTTCGGTCGGCGCAAGCTGGCCATCCACATCAGCCCTGGCAAAAGTTGGGAAGGCGTGCTCAGTGGCGTGTTGGCGGTGGGCCTGCTGGCGCTGGTGTGGTTGGCCTTGGATGGCTGGCAAACCCATTGGAGCCCGAGTATTTTCAGCATTTTGGTTCAACATTCACAGGCCTGGGCTTTTGTGGGCGTGGCCTTGCTGGTCGCCATGAGCGTGGTGGGCGATTTGGCTGAATCCTTGGTCAAGCGCAGTGCTGGCGTCAAAGACAGCAGTGCCTTGTTGCCCGGCCATGGCGGCGTGTTGGATCGGGTCGACGCCCTGTTGCCCACATTGCCGTTGGCCTTGATGTTGGTGCAAAACTGAGTCACACCATGAAGCAAACCCTCACCATCTTGGGTTCCACGGGTTCCATCGGCGTCAATACCTTGGATGTGGTGGCCCGTCATCCCGATTTGTTCTCGGTGTTTGCATTGACTGCAGCGGTGCAAGTGGATGCCATGCTCGCGCAATGCCAACGGTTTTTACCCCGTTATGCGGTGATGAGCAGTCCCGCCCATGCGGCGCAACTGCAGGAAAAAGTGCGTGAGTTGGGCTTGCCGATTGAGGTGCTGTCTGGACCCGCAGCCCTGGACCTGGTGGCCAGCGACCCTGATGTCACGACGGTGATGGCGTCCATCGTTGGCGCCGCAGGCTTGTCTTCTTGTTTGGCCGCGGCACGTTCGGGCAAGCGCTTGTTGTTGGCCAATAAAGAAGCCCTGGTCGTGGGGGCTGAAGTGTTTTTGACGGCGGTGCGCGAGGGCGGTGCGACCTTGCTGCCCATTGACAGCGAACACTCGGCCATTTTTCAATCCCTGCCCGAAGATGCCGGCACCTGGGACGCGCGGGTGGAAAAAATCATTCTGACTTCATCGGGGGGGCCCTTTCGCCAGCGACCGGTGGCTGAGTTGTCGCGGGTCACACCGGATCAAGCCTGTGCCCACCCCAATTGGCAAATGGGGCGAAAAATTTCGGTTGACTCGGCGACCATGATGAACAAAGCCCTGGAGGTGATCGAGGCGCGTTATCTCTTTGGCCTGGTACCCGAGCGCATCGAGGTGGTGATCCACCCCCAAAGCATTGTTCACTCCATGGTGCAGTACCGCGACACATCGGTGGTGGCGCAGTTGGGTACGCCCGACATGCGGGTGCCCATCGCCTTTGGTTTGGGTTGGCCCGATCGCATCGAATCAGGGGCCAAGGCACTCGACTTCCAGACTTTGTCTGCCATGACATTTGAGGCCATCGACAGCTTGGACCATCCGCAGCGTTTTCCTGGCCTGTGGTTGTCCTGGCAGGTGTTGCGTGCCCCTCCCGGCACCACGGCGGTGCTGAATGCGGCCAATGAAGTGGGCGTGGAGGCTTTCTTGCAGGGGCGCATCCGTTTTGACCAAATCCACCACCTCAACCTAGAGACCTTGTCGGTCTGTGTGCCCAAACCGCCGGTCAGTTTGAACGATGTTTTGGACATCGATCAGCAAGCCCGGCGCACGGCTTTGGGTTTGAGTCAGCGCTGGACCGCTTGAGGCCGCATCCATGATCGTGATTGCATTTTTGGTGGCCTTGGCGGTGCTGATCACTGTCCATGAATACGGCCATTACCGAATGGCCGTGGCGTGTGATGTCAAAGTTTTGCAGTTTTCCATTGGCTTGGGTCGTCCGATTTGGCGTTGGCGTCCGAGCCAGCCTCGCCATGGGCAAGACACTGAATTTGTCATCGGGTGGATTCCCTTGGGTGGCTATGTGCGCATGCTCGATGAGGCCGAATCCGATGTGCCCGCCCATGAGCGCGATCGGGCATTCAATCGACAAAGCTTATGGCGCCGCACGGCCATTGTGGCCGCTGGCCCCGTGGCCAATCTGTTGTTGGCCTTTCTGTTGCTTTGGGGTTTGAATGTGTGGGGGATTTCCATGCCCCAAGCCATCTTGGCCAAGCCAGTGCCTGCCTCCATGGCCGATCAAGCGGGATTGCGCAGTGGCGACACTGTGTTGAGCGTGGCGATAGAAGGTGCCATGCCCCAGGACATTTTTTCGATGCCCGATTTCAATTGGGCGCTGATGCAAAACGTGGGCGCAGTGCTGGATGTGGTGGTTCAGTCGCGGGACAGTGGCCAGCACCGCCAAGTGCAATTGGATTTGACGCAAGCGGCAACTGACGTCAGTGACGCGCAATGGCTGACTGGTCTGGGTTTGCAGGGGGCGTGGTCGGCCCCCGTGGTGACCGAAGTGCTGGTTGCCAGTGTGGCCCAGACCGCCGGCATCAAACGCGGTGACCGAGTTTTGCGGGTGGATGGCAAAACGCCCGAGGACGCCAGTGAATTGCGCCAACTTATTCGCCAGTCGGGCCAATCCGAGCCGCCCAAAGCGCAAATATGGGAGGTCCAACGCCGAGGTGACAACGCCTTGTTGATCGAAGTCAAGCCCGAGCGCGCTCAAGAGGGCCCCATCTGGGTGGGCCGTGTCGGGGTTCGCTTGGGTGAACCGCCGGCCCAAACCTTGGTGCGTCATGGGCCGGTTCAAGCTGCGCGACTCGCGGGCCAGCGGTGCTGGGAGTTGTCGGTGATGACCTTGCAAATATTCGCGCGCATGGTGGTCGGGCAGGCGTCCTGGGGCAATCTGTCAGGCCCGGTGACCATGGCAGAGCAGGCAGGTCAATCTGCGCAACGTGGGTGGGCTTCTTTCCTGGCTTTTTTGGCTTTTGTCAGCGTTGGGCTGGCCGTGCTGAATTTGTTGCCCATCCCCGTCTTGGATGGCGGCCATCTGATGTGTTATCTTTGGGAGGCAGTGACAGGATCACCTCCCGCTCAGGCTTGGATGGCCGGACTGCAAAAGGTGGGTCTGGCAGCGGTTCTCTCTTTGATGGCTGTGGCCGTTTGCAACGATGTGGCCCGCTGGCTTTTTTGAGGAATGGCACCCGGTGCAAGTTCAACCCCCAATCACGACATGAATGCTTTGATATCCCGTGCCTTTTATCGAATTGCCCAGGCATTGATGCTGTTCACCCTGGCCGTGAGCATGGCTTGGGCGGTGGCCCCTTTCACCGCTCGAGACATCCGGATTGAAGGTTTGCAACGGGTCGAGCCTGGGACTGTTTTTGCCACCCTTCCATTTCGGGTCGGTGAAACTTATACCGACGAAAAGGGCACGGCCGCGATCCGAGCTTTGTTCGGTTTGGGCTTGTTCAAAGACATTCGCATCGAAGTCAAAGACGATGTGGTGGTCGTGTTGCTCGAAGAGCGCCCCATCATTGCCAGCATTGATTTCATTGGCACCAAAGAGTTCGACAAAGACACCCTGCGCAAGGCCATGAAAGAAATTGGCTTGTCTGATGGACGTCCTTACGACCGCTCATTGGCCGATTTGGCCGAGCAAGACATCAAGCGCCAGTACGTCAATCGCAGCCTTTATGGTGTTGAAATTGTCACCACGATCACGCCGGTGGATCGCAACCGTGTCAACTTGACCTTCAACATAACTGAAGGAGAGATTGCCAAAATCAAGCGGATTCAATTCGTTGGAAACAAAGTTTTTAAAACTTCCACGCTGGAAGAGTTAATGGATTTGAATGCTGGCAATTGGATGAGTTGGTACACCAAGTCTGATCGCTACTCCCGACCCAAGCTCAATGCGGATTTGGAGACTTTGCGTTCTTACTATTTGGCCCGTGGCTACCTGGACTTTCGCATTGAATCCACCCAAGTGTCGATCGCTCCCAACAAACAAGATTTGAGCGTCACCATCAATATCTTTGAGGGCGAAATGTTCGCGGTGTCCTCTGTTCGACTGCAAGGCTATTACCTGGGCAAGGATGACGAGTTCAAGACCATGATCGGCATCAAAGTGGGGCAGGCCTACAACGCCGAGGACGTGACCAAAACCACCGCCGCATTCACCGAGTACTTTGGAAATTTTGGTTTTGCTTTTGCGCGCGTGGAGGCGGTCAACGAAATCGACCGCGCGACCAACCGGGTGGCTTTGGTTTTGCAAGCCGATCCCTCCCGGCGCGCCTATGTTCGAAAAATCAACCTCACCGGCAACAGCAGAACCCGCGACGAAATCATTCGCCGAGAGTTTCGACAGCTGGAGTCAGCTTGGTACGACGGTGAACGCATCAAGTTGTCCCGCGACCGCTTGAAGCGTTTGGGTTACTTCAAAGAAGTCAACATCGAAACCCAAGAGGTCTCGGGCAGTTTTGACCAGGTGGACCTGTTGGTCAAGGTAGATGAAAAGCCACTGGGTTCCGTTCAATTGGGTGCGGGGTTTTCCAGTGCAGAAAAACTGGTTTTGACTTTTGGTGTGCAACAGGACAATATTTTTGGCAGTGGTAATTTTTTGGGCATTCAACTCAGCACCAGTGAATACAACAAGGTGATTTCGGTGGCCACCACCAACCCTTATTTCACCGAAGATGGCGTTTCCCGAACGCTCTCCTTGTCGCACCGTGCCATCAAGCCTTACATCGATCAGGCTGGCAACTACCAGACAGAAAGCACCAATGCGGGCGTCACCTTTGGGGTGCCAATGACCGAGCTTGATCGCATATTCATCGGACTTGCCGGGGAGCAAACCATCACCAAACCAGGCTCCAACATGCCTGCTTCTTTGATTGGCTCATGTTCCTATGACAAAACCTGCACTTCCGTGCCCCTGACCTTGGGTTGGGCGCGCGATGGCCGAGACAGCGCCCTCACACCCACCAAAGGGCGTTTGATGCGGGTCAACACCGAATTTGGTGTGGCGGCAGATACCCGGTATGCGAAAGCCAGCGCGGGCTATCAGCAGTATTTCAATTTGAGCAAGCGATACACCTTGGGCATCAATGGTGATGTGGGGGTGGCTCAAGGCTTGCAGGATTATGAGTTGCCCACTTATAAGAACTTTTATGCCGGTGGCTTGGGATCGGTGAGGGGCTTTGAACAGGGTTCCTTGGGGCCACGTGATACCACGGGCTTGGTGGTGGGCGGCGCCAAAAAGCTGGTTTTCAACACCGAGTTTTATGTTCCATTCCCCGGCGTGGGAAACGACCCCACTTTGCGTTTGTTTGGTTTCTTTGATGCCGGCAATGTGTATGGCGTGAGCGATAGCGTGGATTTTGCGCTGATGCGCACCTCAGCAGGGGCGGGTATCAGCTGGGTCAGCCCGGTGGGCCCGTTGCGTTTTGCCGTGGCCGAACCCATCAACAAGTTCCGGGGCGATAGAATACAAAAATTGCAATTTCAGATCGGGACATCGTTTTGATGAACACCATGCGAACACTTTCTTTGTCATTGGCTTTGTCGCTGGGTGCTTGGGCCGTTGCCCACGCGCAAGAATTCCGAATTGGTTTTATCAGCACCGATCGGATTTTCCGCGAGGCCAACACGGCCAAAGCTGCCCAAACCAAGTTGGAGCAAGAGTTTTCTCGGCGTGAAAAAGAGTTGATGGATCTGGGCAATACCCTCAAGGCCAATTCTGAAAAGCTGGAGCGTGATGCGCCCACCTTGTCTGAGACCCAACGCGTGGCGCGTCAGCGCCAGTTGAGCGAGCAAGACCGTGAGTTCCAGCGCAAGCGCCGGGAATTCCAAGAGGATTTGAATGCCCGCAAGAACGAAGAGTTTCAACTGGTGCTGGAGCGCGCCAATCGCGTGGTTCGACAAGTTGCCGAAACCGAAAAATACGACTTGGTGCTGCAAGAGGCGGTTTACATCAACCCCAAACACGACATCACCGAAAAGGTCATCAAAGCCATCAACGGTACCAAGTAAACGCTGTCGGCGGCACGGTGTGGGGCTGTACTTAAGTCAAATCACCGCAGCCTTGGGCGGGGAGTTGCATGGTGACCCGCAAACTTGGATAGACTGCTTGGCCTCACTGGGGGCTGCCAGTCCCCAGGCTTTGGGTTTCCTCAGTCACCCCAAATACCAGTCCCAATTGCTCAGTACCCAAGCCGCATGCGTGGTGGTGTCCCCAGAGTTTGCTTCCGCAGCTCAGGCCCGGGGTGCTTGCATCGTCACGGCTGACCCCTATCATTATTTTGCCCGGCTGACCCAGATGTGGCGCAGCCACCACCCGCTGCCGCAGGGGCCGCGCATCCACCCGACGGCGGTGATTGATTCAACTGCATCGATCGATCCCACGGCCCACATTGGCCCTTTGTGCGTGGTCGAGTCTGGGGCCCGCATTGGCGCACACAGCCGGTTGCATGCACGCGTCCATGTGGGCCATGATTGCGTGGTGGGCCAGCACTGCATCTTGCACCCTGGGGTGGTGTTGGGCGCTGATGGCTTTGGTTTTGCACCCCATGAAGGCACATGGGTCAAGATTGAGCAACTGGGCGCTGTGCGCCTGGGGGATGGCGTGGAGTTGGGCGCCAATACGTGCGTGGACCGAGGCGCTTTGGAAGACACCATCATTGGCAACGGGGTCAAGATGGATAACCTGGTGCAAATTGGACACAACGTGCAGATTGGGGATCACAGTGCCCTGGCCGGTTGTGCAGGCGTGGCGGGCAGTGCCCGCATCGGTGCCCATTGCACCTTGGGCGGCGGCTCCATTGTGTTGGGCCACTTGGCCTTGGCTGACCATGTGCACATCTCTGCCGCCAGTGTGGTGACCCGTTCGATCCATCAAAGCGGGCATTACAGTGGCTTTTTCCCCCTCGATGACAATGCGGCTTGGGAGAAAAATGCCGCCAGTCTGCGCCAGCTTCATCGTCTGCGTGAGCGCATCAAGGCGCTGGAGCAGCAACCCCATCCACCCTTGTGAGCCCCGCCATGGACATCCATCAAATTCTGAAGCAGCTGCCCCACCGTTACCCTATTTTGTTGGTCGACCGGGTGCTCGAAATCGACAAGGGAAAACGCATCAAGGCCTTGAAAAATGTTTCCATCAACGAGCCCTATTTTTTGGGTCACTTTCCACACCGACCTGTGATGCCCGGTGTGTTGATGTTGGAGGCGTTGGCCCAAGCCGCAGCTTTGTTGGCCTTTGACATGCTGGGCACCACACCCGATGACAAAACCGTTTATTACTTTGCGGGCATTGATGGCGCACGCTTCAAGCGGCCGGTGGAGCCGGGGGATCAGTTGATTTTGGAGGTCACGCTGGATCGGATGAAAGCGGGCATCTTCAAGTTCAAAGCCTGCGCCAAGGTCGGCGAGGACATTGCCGCCGAGGCGGAACTGATGTGCACCATGCGCACCATTGCTTGAAGTGAGTCCATCAGCGTGGCAACTCCCCCCCTGATTCATCCCACCGCCTTGATCGACCCCCAGGCCGAGCTCGACAGCTCGGTGCAGGTGGGTCCCTACACCGTGATTGGCCCCCATGTGCGCATTGGCGCGGGCACCACGGTGGCGGCCCATTGTGTGATCGAAGGACACACCACCCTGGGGCGCAACAACCGCGTGTTTCAGTTCAACTCATTGGGTGCGATCCCACAAGACAAAAAATACAAGGGCGAGCCCTGCGAACTGGTGATCGGCAACGGCAACACGATCCGTGAGTTTTGCACCTTCAACATTGGCTCGCCCGGTGGCGGTGGTGTGACCCGATTGGGTGACCAAAACTGGATCATGGCCTATGTGCACTTGGCCCACGACTGTCAGGTGGGTGACCAAACCATTTTTGCCAACAACACCCAACTCGCGGGCCATGTCGAGGTTGGTGATTGGGTGATCTTGGGTGGTTTCACGGTGGTGCATCAATTTGTGCGCTTGGGGGCGCACAGTTTCACCGCCATGAACTCCTTGCTGTTTGCCGACCTGCCGCCCTTTGTGATGTGCCAGGGCCAGCCGGCGCAAGCCCGCTCGATGAATTTTGAAGGCTTGCGCCGTCGCGGTTTTGGCCCCGAGCGTTTGGCAGCGGTCAAGGCCATGCACAAGGCCTTGTACCGCAGTGATCTCTCTTTGGAGCAGTCGATACAAGCCATTGAGGACCTGGGCAATGCCGAAACCCAAGGGGACGTGGATTTGATGCTGGGCTTTTTGCGCCAGGCGTCGCCTCAGCGCGGCATTGTCCGCTGAGCCTGGGGCCAGCCTCGTTTCGCAGCAACCCATGCCGGCATCCAACGCGCCCACATTTGCCATGGTCGCTGGCGAGGCCTCGGGCGATATGTTGGCCGGCATGCTGCTCCAGGGTCTGCGTCAAAGATGGCCCAACGCCAAAACCCACGGCATTGGGGGGCCTCGCATGGCCGAACAGGGCTTTGAGGCTTGGTGGCCCCACGAGCGCTTGGCGGTGCGCGGGTACGTAGAGGTGCTGCGGCATTACCGGGGCATTGTTGCGATACGTCGACAATTGCAGGAACGTTTGCAAGCCGACCCACCGGCGGTTTTTATCGGCGTGGATGCGCCCGATTTCAATCTCGACTTAGAGCGTCAATTGCTGTCGGCGGGCGTGCCCACTGTGCACTTTGTTTGCCCATCGGTGTGGGCATGGCGTGCCAACCGATTGGAAAAAATCCGCCAGAGCGTGCGCCACATGCTGTGCATTTTTCCGTTTGAGCCAGCGTTGTTGTCGGCACAGGGCATTGCCAGCACCTATGTGGGGCACCCGTTTGCAGCGGCCATTCCGATGGCGCCCGAACAGGAAGCGGCGCGCCGGCAATTGGGCTTGCCCCCACAGGCCACGGTGGTGAGTTTGTTGCCCGGCAGCAGGGCCTCAGAAATCGATCAATTGGCCCCCATTTTTTTACAAACCGCGGCATGGCTGCAAAAACGTCAGCCTGATTTGCATTTTGTCTTGCCCACGTTTGCTGCTTTGCGACCACGCCTGCAATCATGCATCGACCGTTTCGGGGGTGTTGCCAATTTCACCGTGACGGAGGCGGGTTCTCACTTGGCCTTGGCGGCTTGCGATGTCAGCCTGGTCGCCAGCGGCACCGCCACCTTGGAGGCGGCATTGTTCAAGCGCCCCATGGTGATTGCCTACCGCATGAACCCATTGAGTTGGCAGATCATGCGCCGACAAAAGTTGCAGCCTTGGGTGGGACTGCCCAACATCCTGGCCGCTGAATTTTTGGTGCCTGAGTTTTTGCAAGACCAAGCCACACCCCCCGCATTGGGGCAAGCCGTGCTCGACTGGCTGAACCAATATCCGCGTGTTGTGAACTTGCAGCAGCGGTTTGTGGACATGCACCATTCTTTGTTGCGCGATACCGCGCAGTTGGCCACCGATGCGATCGAAAAAACCATGGCGCGCTGAGCAAGTCGCCTTGCCTTGGGACGTGCCTGGTCTGGTGGCCGGCGTGGACGAGGCTGGGCGTGGGCCTTTGGCCGGCCCCGTCGTGGCCGCTGCCGTGATTTTGGATGACTTGAAACCCATCCCTGGTTTGGCCGACTCTAAAACCTTGAGCGCGCGCCAACGCGAACGTTTGAGCGAAGCCATCCATGCCCATGCGCTGTGCTTCAGTGTGGCGCAGGCCAGCGTGGAAGAAATCGACCGACTGAACATCTTGCAAGCCACCTTGCTGGCCATGCGCCGAGCCGTGATGGGCCTGCGCCTCAAGCCCCACAAGGTGCTGGTGGACGGCAACCGATTGCCGACCTTGGACATCGTTGCGGAAGCCGTGGTCCAAGGCGACCGCAAGGTGCCGGCCATTTCTGCCGCTTCCATCTTGGCCAAGGTGGCACGGGATCGTTGGTGCCTGGAGATCGATGCCGAGTACCCGTCTTATGGTTTTGCGGCCCACAAAGGTTATGGCACGGCGCAGCATTTGCTGGCTTTGCAAACGCATGGGGCCACGCCTTGGCATCGGCGCAGCTTTTCGCCGGTGGCCCGCGTGTTGTGTCGGGGGCCACAGTGAAACCCGCGCTGGTTCAAACCATTGGATCGCGCCACAACCCGGGCTTCAAAGCCTTGCGTGAATTGGCCCAAGACAATTTGGCCTATCGCAAGCGCCATCAGGTTTGGTTGGAGGGCGACCATTTGGCCCGAGCTGCCCAGGCACGGGGATGGGTGGTGGCGCAAGCGGTCTTTGCCCAATCCATGTGGGAGCGCTTGGGTCAAACAGCCCCCTTCCATGCCCAGCGCATCACTGTGATGCCCGATTCGCTTTTCAACCTCGTGAGCCCGTTGGCCGAAGACCAAAAAATGGGTTTTGTGATCGACTTGCCAGCGGTTCCAGTGGTCGAGCCTGGCTTGGCCACCGTGGTGCTCGATCGGGTACAGGATGCCGGCAACGTGGGCTCCATTTTGCGCAGTGCCGCCGCGTTTGGGTTTGCACAGATCGTGGCCTTGCGGGGCACGGCAGGCTTGTGGAGCCCCAAGGTCTTGCGTGCCGGCATGGGTGCTCATTTTGCGTTGCGTTTGGTCGAATCTGCAACGCTGGAAGACGCATTGACTTTGGGCGTGCCTTTGATGGCCACGAGCTCTCATCAGGGCGATTGGCTGCACCAGTGTGTCGGCCCGTTGGCCTTGCCCTGGCCTTGTGCCTGGTTGCTGGGCCATGAAGGGCAGGGCGTGCAAGCCGCGCTGCTCACGTCCGCGCATCGCTGTGTGCGCATTGCACAACCTGGGGGCGAGGAGTCGCTGAATGTGGCGGCGGCGGCGGCCGTGTGTTTGCACGCCAGTGCAGCGGGACAGGCGAAGCTGGGGTAACCCCTCGGTTACAATGGGACGCTTTTCGCACCCAACCGCACGCCCTCAGCTCGATCTCAAGCATCCCCCTTTCACAAGCAGCGACGCAGATCCCACCGAAACCAGTTTTCTGTGGGATTTTTTGAACGCGCTGGGGCGTCACCGAACCTCGGAGAACCCAGTGCTTTTGTCTTTAAAGGGGAAACATCCCGCGGCCATTTTGGCGCTTGCAGACGGCACGCTGTGGCACGGCCAGTCGATAGGGGCCCCGGGCACCACCGTGGGTGAGGTGGTTTTCAACACCGCCATCACCGGCTATCAAGAAATCCTCACCGACCCCAGCTATTGCCAGCAACTGGTGACGCTGACTTATCCGCACATTGGCAATTACGGCACCAATGCCGAAGACGTTGAAGCCGATCGCGTCCACGCCGCTGGCCTGATCATCAAAGACCTGCCCTTGGTGGCATCCAACTTCCGCAGCCAGCAAGATTTGTCCACTTACTTGACGGTGTCCGGCACCGTGGCCATTGCTGGCATCGACACCCGCCAATTGACCCGCCATTTGCGCAGCCATGGCGCGCAAAACGGTTGCATTTTGGGTTTGCCTGCGGGCCAAGTCGCCACCCCTGCGTTGTGCCAGCAAGCCCTGGCGGCGGCCCAGGCGGCACCCCACATGGCTGGCTTGGACTTGGCACAAAAAGTCACGACCCAACAAACTTTTGAATGGCGGCAAACCGAATGGCAGCTGGGCGCTGGATATGACCAACTGTCAGAGCCGCGCTTTCACGTGGTGGCCTATGACTTTGGCGTCAAGCACAACATATTGCGCATGCTGGCGCAACGCGGGTGCCGCCTGACGGTGGTGCCCGCCAAAACCCCGGCCGCAGAGGTGTTGAAGCTCAAACCGGATGGTGTGTTTTTGTCCAACGGTCCTGGGGACCCCCAGCCTTGTGACTACGCGATTGACGCCACCCGCGCCTTGATCGATTCTGGCTTGCCCACTTTTGGCATTTGCCTGGGGCACCAAATCATGGCTTTGGCCAGCGGTGCCCAAACCTTCAAAATGAAATTTGGCCACCATGGCGCCAACCATCCGGTCAAAGATCTCGATTCCGGCAGGGTGTCCATCACCAGCCAAAACCATGGCTTTGCGGTGGATGCCCAAACCCTGCCATCGAATTTGCGCGCCACGCACGTGAGCTTGTTCGATGGCACCGTGCAAGGCCTGGCCCGCACCGACAAGCCGGCATTTTGTTTTCAGGGCCACCCAGAAGCTTCGCCAGGCCCGCACGACATCGCCTATTTGTTTGACCGCTTTGTCGGTTTGATGGACGCGCGCGCATGAGCACCCAGCGCCTGCACATCGTTTTTCAAAACCCAATGGGGGTTGAGTCCCTTCACAGCGGTACACCGAGAGATCAGCATGCCTAAGCGCACAGACATCAAAAGCGTCCTCATCATTGGTGCAGGCCCCATCGTCATTGGGCAGGCCTGCGAGTTTGACTATTCGGGCGTGCAAGCCTGCAAAGCCTTGCGCGAAGAGGGGTTCAAGGTCATCTTGATCAACAGCAACCCGGCCACGATCATGACCGACCCGGCCACGGCCGATGTCACTTACATCGAGCCCATCACCTGGCAAACGGTGGAAAAAATCATCGCCAAAGAGCGCCCGGATGCCATCTTGCCGACCATGGGCGGGCAAACAGCCCTCAACTGCGCGCTCGACCTCTGGCGCTACGGGGTTCTGGACAAATACCAGGTCGAATTGATCGGTGCCAGCCCAGAAGCCATTGACAAGGCCGAAGATCGCCTCAAATTCAAAGATGCGATGACCAAAATCGGCCTGGGATCAGCGCGTTCTGGCATTGCCCATTCGATGGAAGAGGCTTGGGTGGTGCAAAAGTCGGTGGGCTTTCCCACCGTCATCCGCCCCAGCTTCACCTTGGGTGGGACCGGCGGGGGCATTGCCTACAACGCCGAAGAGTTTGAAACCATTTGCAAGCGCGGCTTGGAGGCCTCACCCACCAACGAGCTGCTGATTGAAGAGTCTTTGCTGGGTTGGAAAGAGTTTGAGATGGAGGTGGTGCGCGACAAAGCGGACAACTGCATCATCGTGTGTTCCATTGAAAACCTGGACCCCATGGGCGTGCACACCGGCGACTCCATCACGGTGGCGCCGGCGCAAACCTTGACCGACAAGGAATACCAAATCATGCGCAACGCCAGCTTGGCGGTGTTGCGTGAAATTGGCGTGGACACCGGTGGCTCGAATGTGCAGTTTTCGGTCAATCCCAAAGACGGTCGCATGATCGTGATCGAGATGAACCCCCGGGTGTCGCGCTCCTCCGCCCTGGCCTCCAAGGCCACTGGCTTTCCCATCGCCAAGGTGGCGGCCAAATTGGCGGTGGGCTACACCCTGGATGAACTGCGCAATGACATCACGGGCGGCGCCACGCCCGCCAGCTTCGAGCCCAGCATCGATTACGTGGTGACCAAGATTCCGCGCTTTGCGTTTGAAAAATTTCCCCAGGCCGATAGCCGATTGACCACCCAAATGAAGTCGGTGGGTGAGGTGATGGCCATGGGCCGCACCTTTCAGGAGTCGTTCCAAAAGGCCTTGCGCGGCCTGGAAGTCGGCGTGGATGGCATGAACGAAAAAACCCAAGACCGCGAGGTCTTGGAAAAAGAACTCGGTGCGCCGGGGCCAGACCGCATTTGGTATGTGGGCGACGCCTTTGCCCAAGGCATGAGCGTGGATGAGGTGCATGCCTTGACCAAGATCGACCCTTGGTTCTTGGTGCAAATTGAAGACATCGTCAAAATTGAGTTGGAACTCGACACCACGGCCCTCGACGCCATTGATGCGACAGACATGCGGGCCTTGAAGAAAAAAGGCTTCTCTGATCGCCGCTTGGCCAAACTCACCCACAGCAGCGAGCAGGCGGTGCGTGACAAGCGCCATGCACAAGGGGTGCGTCCGGTTTACAAGCGGGTGGACACCTGCGCGGCCGAATTTGCCACCGACACCGCTTACATGTACTCCACGTATGAGGACGAGTGCGAGTCCGAACCCAGCCAGCGCCAAAAAATCATGGTGCTCGGTGGCGGCCCCAACCGCATCGGGCAAGGCATTGAGTTTGACTACTGCTGCGTGCACGCCGCCCTGGCCATGCGCGAGGACGGTTACGAGACCATCATGGTCAATTGCAACCCCGAAACCGTGTCCACCGACTACGACACCAGCGACCGCTTGTATTTCGAACCCCTCACCTTGGAGGACGTGCTCGAAATTGTGGACAAAGAAAAGCCCTTGGGCGTGATTGTTCAGTACGGCGGCCAAACCCCTTTGAAGTTGGCCTTGGGCTTGGAAGCCGCGGGTGTGCCCATCATTGGCACCAGCCCCGACATGATCGATGCGGCCGAAGACCGCGAGCGCTTCCAAGGCCTGTTGCAAAAACTGGGGCTGCGCCAACCGCCCAACGCCACGGCGCGCACCGAACCCGAAGCCTTGGAGAAAGCCGCTGCCTTGGGTTATCCCTTGGTGGTGCGGCCCAG
>CANFPJ010000048.1 GCA_947448885.1 Comamonadaceae bacterium | reverse complement strand
CAATGCGATGAGCGGCACGATGCGCCAGTTGGTCAACAACATGGTGGTTGGTGTCACCAAGGGCTTTGAGAAAAAGCTGACCTTGGTCGGCGTGGGATACAAAGCCGCAGCCCAAGGCAGCAAGCTCAACTTGACCGTGGGTTTCTCTCACCCGGTTGACAAAGAAATGCCCGCAGGGATCAAGGTGGAAACGCCGGCCCCGACAGAAATCATCATCAAAGGTGCTGACCGCCAACGCGTGGGTCAAATCGCCGCTGAGATCCGTGCCATTCGTCCGCCCGAGCCCTACAAAGGCAAAGGCATCCGTTATTCGGACGAAAAAATCACGATCAAAGAGACCAAGAAGAAATAAGGAACGGCAGCATGTTGACCAAAAAAGAGCAACGACTCCGCAGGGCCCGTCAAACCCGCATCCGCATTGCCAAGCAAGGCGTGGCGCGTTTGACCGTCAACCGCACCAATTTGCACATTTACGCCAGCGTCATTTCTGGCGACGGTGCCAAAGTGATCGCCACCGCATCGACCGCAGAAGTCGAAGTGCGCCAGTCCTTGGGTGCTTCGGGCAAAGGTGCCACGGCAGCTGCAGCCCAAATCATTGGCAAGCGCATCGCCGAAAAGGCGAAAGCCGCTGGCATTGACAAAGTCGCATTCGACCGCGCCGGGTTTGCTTTTCATGGCCGCGTCAAGGCGTTGGCCGAGGCCGCTCGCGAAGCTGGCTTGCAGTTCTAAAGATCGGAATTCAACATGGCAAAAGTTCAAGCAAAAGTGCAAGACAGCGCCCGTGATGACGGCATGCGCGAAAAAATGATCGCGGTCAACCGTGTGACCAAAGTGGTCAAGGGTGGTCGTATTTTGGGTTTTGCCGCACTGACCGTGGTGGGCGATGGCGATGGCCGCGTTGGCATGGGCAAGGGCAAATCCAAAGAA
The DNA here is from genome assembly GCA_947448885.1 of Comamonadaceae bacterium. Lineage (GTDB taxonomy): Bacteria > Pseudomonadota > Gammaproteobacteria > Burkholderiales > Burkholderiaceae_C > Limnohabitans. The sequence continues at coordinate 20,159 of CANFPJ010000048.1, read as the reverse complement.
GTGCCGCTGGCTGTGCAAAAGGCCATGGAAGAGGCGCGCCGCAACATGAACAAAGTGTCGTTGAAAAACGGCACCATCCACCACTTTGTGACTGGCCACCACGGTGCTGCCAGCGTCATGATGAACCCCGCCCCCAAGGGCACGGGCATCATTGCCGGCGGTCCGATGCGCGCTGTGTTCGAAGTGATGGGCATCACCGACATCGTGGCCAAGAGCCATGGGTCTTCCAATCCCTACAACATGGTTCGCGCCACGTTGGATGCGCTGCAACGCTGCACCACGGCTTCTGAAGTCGCTGCCAAGCGTGGCAAGTCGGTTGAAGACATCTTCGCCTGATACGGAGTCTCACATGACCGCTACACCTACCGTCAAAATCAAACTCGTGCGCAGCCCCATCGGCACCAAAGAGTCTCACCGCGCCACTGTGCGCGGCCTGGGCTTGCGCAAAATCAACAGCGTGAGCGAGCTGCAAGACACCCCCGCCGTGCGCGGCATGATCAACAAGATCAGCTATCTGGTCCAAGTGCTTTAAAGGTTCAAGATGGAACTCAACACGATCAAACCTGCTGACGGCTCACGCCCCAACCGCCGCCGCGTCGGCCGTGGCATCGGCTCAGGCCTGGGTAAAACCGCTGGCCGTGGTCACAAAGGTCAAAAATCACGTTCAGGTGGTTACCACAAAGTGGGCTTTGAAGGCGGTCAAATGCCTTTGCAGCGCCGCTTGCCCAAGCGCGGTTTCAAGTCGCGCACCTTGCGTTTCAACGACGAAGTCACTTTGACCGCGTTGGACCGTTTGGGTTTGGACGAGGTCAACATGCTCACCCTCAAGACCGCCGGTTTGGTGGGCGAAATGGTGCGCGTGGTCAAAGTCATCAAAACCGGCGAGATCAAACGCGCCGTGAAACTCAATGGCATTGGCGCCACGGCCGCTGCCAAAGCCGCCATTGAAGCCGCTGGCGGCTCGGTGGCCTGACCTTAAAAACAACGGATCCTGCCTTGGTCACTTCTGCGTCGACATCCAAAAACGGCAACTACGGCGACTTGCGTCGCCGGTTGGTGTTTTTGTTGCTCGCGCTGGTGGTTTACCGGGTGGGGGCGCACATCCCTGTGCCCGGCATTGACCCGGGCCAGTTGCAGCAACTGTTCAATGGGCAGCAAGGCGGCATACTGAGCCTGTTCAACATGTTCTCGGGTGGCGCTTTGTCGCGTTTCACGGTCTTCGCTCTGGGCATCATGCCCTACATCTCTGCCTCCATCATCATGCAGTTGATGGCCTATGTGGTGCCCACACTGGAGCAACTGAAGAAAGAAGGCGAGTCCGGGCGTCGCAAAATCACCCAATACACCCGCTATGGCACCTTGGGTTTGGCGCTGTTCCAATCCATGGGCATTGCCTTGGCGTTGGAGTCGTCAGCCGGTTTGGTGTTGGCGCCTGGCCTGGGTTTTCGCATCACCGCCATGGTCACCTTGACCGCTGGCACCATGTTCCTGATGTGGTTGGGTGAGCAAATCACCGAGCGCGGCTTGGGCAACGGCATCTCTATTTTGATCTTTGGTGGCATCGCCGCTGGTTTGCCAGGCTCCATCGGCGGATTGCTGGAGTTGGTGCGCACCGGTGCCATGAGTGTGCTGGTGGCCATCTTCATCGTCATTGTGGTCGGCTTGGTCACCTACTTTGTGGTGTTTGTTGAGCGCGGCCAGCGCAAGATTTTGGTCAACTATGCACGCCGACAAGTGGGCAACAAGGTGTATGGCGGACAAGCCTCGCACCTGCCGCTCAAGCTCAACATGTCGGGCGTCATCCCCCCCATTTTTGCGTCGTCCATCATTTTGTTGCCGGCCACGGTGGTGAGTTGGTTCAGCTCGGGCGACAGCATGCGCTGGCTCAAAGACATCGCGGGCGCCTTGTCGCCTGGGCAACCAATATATGTGATGTTGTACGCCGCAGCGATTGTGTTTTTCTGCTTTTTCTACACCGCCTTGGTGTTCAACAGCCGTGAAACCGCAGACAACTTGAAGAAAAGCGGCGCGTTCATTCCCGGCATTCGCCCCGGTGAACAAACCGCCAAGCACATCGACAAAATTTTGATTCGCCTGACCATGGCTGGTGCCATCTACATCACCTTTGTGTGCTTGTTGCCTGAATTTTTGATTTTGAAATACAACGTTCCTTTCTACTTCGGTGGCACGTCTTTGCTGATCATTGTGGTGGTCACCATGGACTTCATGGCCCAGGTCCAAAACTACCTGATGAGCCAGCAATACGAGTCGCTGTTGAAGAAGGCCAATTTCCGCACGAGCTTGGGTGGCTAAAGACGCATGTCCAAAGATGATGTGATCCAAATGCAGGGCGAGGTGGTTGAAAACCTGCCCAACGCCACATTTCGAGTGAAGTTAGAGAATGGCCACGTGGTTTTGGGTCACATTTCTGGAAAGATGCGCATGCACTACATCCGCATCTTGCCAGGCGACAAGGTGACGGTGGAATTGACGCCCTACGATTTGAGCAGGGCCAGGATTGTGTTCCGCGCCAAGTGAGGCGTGGGGCAGAGAAGGTTAAGCAAGTTGACAATGTGCCTGGATCAGATTCCGGGCTTTTAGGAGAGTGAAATGAGGGTTTCGGCTTCGGTCAAGAAAATTTGCCGCAACTGCAAGATCATCCGGCGCAAGGGTGTGGTTCGTGTGATCTGTACAGATCCGCGCCACAAACAGCGCCAAGGTTGATGGACTGGGATTAAAGAGGACGCACATGGCACGTATCGCTGGTATCAATATTCCTCCGCACAAGCACGCTGAAGTGGGCTTGACGGCTATTTTCGGCATTGGCAGAACCCGCGCCCGCAAAATTTGCGTGGCGTGCGGTATTGACTATGCTAAAAAAATCAAAGATTTGACCGACCCTGAGTTGGAAAAAATCCGCGAACAAATCAACTCGCTCACCATTGAGGGTGATCTGCGCCGCGAAACCACCATGAACATCAAGCGATTGATGGACATTGGCTGCTACCGTGGTTTCAGGCACCGCCGTGGTCTGCCGATGCGCGGCCAGCGCACCCGCACCAACGCACGCACCCGCAAAGGTCCGCGCAAGGCCGCACAAGCCCTGAAAAAATAATTAAGGCAACACCATGGCAAAAGCACCAGCAAACAACGCATCGCAGCGCGTGCGCAAGAAAGTTCGCAAGAATGTCGCGGACGGCATTGCCCACGTGCACGCATCTTTCAACAACACGATCATCACCATCACCGATCGCCAAGGCAACGCGTTGTCATGGGCGTCTTCGGGTGGCCAAGGCTTCAAGGGTTCGCGCAAGTCAACCCCATTTGCTGCCCAAGTCGCATCCGAGGTGGCTGGTCGTGCGGCCATCGACCAGGGCATCAAAAACCTGGACGTCGAGATCAAAGGCCCCGGCCCTGGTCGCGAGTCGTCGGTGCGCGCTTTGGCGTCGCTGGGCATTCGCATCAACTCGATCTCCGATGTGACCCCAGTTCCGCACAACGGCTGCCGCCCTCAAAAGCGCCGCCGCATCTGATCCATTAACCCCAAGCCCACCGCCTGTGCTTTTGTGGCACAGGCTCCCCGTCCCTGTGGCGGGCAGTTGACATCAAAGGAAATCAAGTGGCACGTTATTTAGGCCCCAAGGCCAAACTATCCCGCCGAGAAGGCACTGACCTGTTCTTGAAGAGCGCGCGCCGCTCGATCAGCGACAAGGCCAAGTTCGACTCCAAGCCTGGCCAACACGGCCGCACTTCAGGCCAGCGCACCTCCGACTTCGGCTTGCAGTTGCGTGAGAAGCAAAAAGTCAAGCGCATGTATGGCGTGCTCGAGCGCCAGTTCCGCCGCTACTTTGCCGAAGCCGACCGCCAAAAGGGCAACACCGGTGCGAACCTGCTGTTCATCCTGGAATCGCGTTTGGACAACGTGGTGTATCGCATGGGCTTTGGCTCCACACGTGCAGAGGCCCGTCAATTGGTTTCGCACAAAGCCATCACCATCAATGGCAAGTCGGTCAACATCCCCTCTTGCATGGTCAAGACCGGTGACGTGATTGCGGTGCGCGAAAAGTCCAAGAAACAAAATCGCGTCGGCGAAGCGCTGCAGTTGGCACAACAAGTCGGCCTGCCGGCTTGGGTGGATGTGAACGCTGAAAAGGCCGAGGGTGTCTTTAAAAAGGTGCCGGATCGCGACGAGTTCGCTGCCGACATCAATGAATCGCTCATCGTCGAGTTGTATTCACGTTGATCGCGGTTGTTCATCAACCTTGTCGTTCCCAGGCCGACTGCGCAGCCTGCCTGGGTGAGAAATCCAGCCTTACCGGTGTAACGAACCGGGGGTATTGAGAGGAAGTCCGAATGCAGACGAATTTGTTGAAACCCAAAGCCATCCACGTCGAACCCATTGGTCACAACCGTGCCCGTGTTGTGCTCGAACCGTTCGAGCGCGGCTATGGCCACACCCTGGGCAATGCCCTGCGCCGTGTGTTGTTGTCGTCGATGGTTGGCTATGCCGTGACCGAAGTGACCATCGCTGGTGTGGTCCATGAGTACTCCACCATTGACGGTGTTCAAGAAGATGTGGTCAACATCCTGTTGAACCTCAAAGGGGTGGTGTTCAAGTTGCACAACCGTGACGAAGTCACTCTGAGCCTGCGCAAAGAAGGCGAAGGCCAAGTCACCGCAGCAGACATCCAAACCCCGCACGATGTTGAAATCATCAACCCCGAGCACCTGATCGCCAACTTGTCGCAAGGCGGCAAGATTGACATCCAACTCAAGGTGGAAAAAGGCCGTGGTTATGTGCCCGGAACCGTTCGCCGCTATGGTGAAGAGCCCTCCAAGTCGATTGGCCGCATCGTGTTGGACGCATCTTTTGCGCCCATCAAGCGCGTGAGCTACAGCGTGGAAAACGCCCGTGTGGAGCAGCGCACCGACCTCGACCGTTTGGTGGTGGACATCGAAACCAATGGCGCCATCACCGCTGAAGACGCGGTGCGCGCATCGGCCAAAATTTTGGTCGAACAGTTGGCTGTGTTCGCCCAACTCGAAGGCAATGAATTGGCCGCCTTCGACTCGCCCGCACCCCGTGGCGCACAGCAGTTCGATCCGATTTTGTTGCGCCCTGTGGACGAGCTCGAACTCACCGTTCGCTCTGCCAACTGCCTCAAAGCCGAAAACATTTACTACATTGGCGACTTGATCCAGCGCACCGAAAACGAGCTGCTCAAGACCCCCAATTTGGGCCGCAAATCCCTCAACGAAATCAAAGAAGTGTTGGCCTCGCGTGGCCTGACCTTGGGTATGAAGCTGGAAAGCTGGCCGCCCGCAGGTTTGGACAGCAAGCGCTGAGCCACTCAGACATCCGTCCCCTGGCCGTACCTGATACGGCGGCCGGCAAAACAAACTAGAAAGGATCCACCATGCGTCACGGACACGGACTTCGCAAACTCAACCGCACCAGCGAGCACCGCCTCGCCATGTTGCGCAACATGATGAACTCGCTGATTGCCCACGAAGTCATCAAAACCACCGTGCCCAAAGCCAAAGAGCTGCGCCGCGTGGTTGAGCCCATGATCACTTTGGCCAAAGAGCCCACCTTGGCCAATAAGCGCTTGGCTTTCAACCGCTTGCGCGACCGCGACAGCGTGGTCAAGCTGTTTGCCGACTTGGGCCCGCGCTACAAAGCACGCCCCGGTGGCTACACCCGCATTTTGAAAATGGGTTACCGCGTGGGTGACAACGCACCCATGGCCTTGGTTGAATTGGTCGACCGCCCAGAAATAACTGTCAGCAGTGAACCAAACGCCGCTGAATAAGTTAGAATCACCCTCTTGCCGCGCGATGGAGCAGCCTGGTAGCTCGTTGGGCTCATAACCCAAAGGTCGCAAGTTCAAATCTTGCTCGCGCAACCAAATTTTCAGTGGCATCCATGCTGAAACCCAAACGCCCACTCTTGAGTGGGCGTTTTCTTTGGCGGAAATGAAACGATGCGCGACCCCGTTTTAAAAGCTTTGCAAACGCGTGCTGAACGCATCGACGTGGTGGTCAATGGTGTGCAGCAAACTTGGCATGTGTGGAAGCGATCGCACCCGAAACCGTTGGTGTTGCTGCACGGGGGCAGTGGCAGTTGGACGCATTGGGTGCGCAACATCGATGCCTTGTCCGAAGGCCATGCCGTGTGGGCGATGGACTTGCCGGGCATGGGCGACTCTGCATTGCCGCCCGAGGCCAAAGACGCCGATGACATTGCCCCTTGGGTGGCTCAAGGCATGGCGCAGCTGTTGGGTGGACAAGCCATTCCTGTGATGGGTTTTTCCTTTGGCGGTTTGACCGCTGGTTTTGTGGCCGCTCAAAACCCCCTGCTGGTTTCTCGTTTGCTGCTGGTGGGCGTGCCTGGGCTGGGGATGTTCGGTGCGCCACTGCCCCTGCGCGGCTTTTTACCGGACATGGACCAAAGCCAACGCAACGCCGTGCACCATCACAACCTGATGAGCATCATGCTGGCCCATGAAGCATCGCTGATCGACCAAACCCTGGAGATTCAAGAGCGCAACGTGGTGCGCGATCGGTTGCGCCGGCGACGCATTGCGCGCAGCACCGTGATGTTGGAAATGCAAACCCAATGGCGTTGCCCCGTGCACGCCTTGTGGGGCGCGCTGGACGCCCTGTATCTGGAGAACTTATCGTCCGCACCCGAGCGATTGAACCAATGCGATCTGCGCGACTTGACCCTGCTGCCCGACACCGGCCATTGGGCCAATTATGAAAACGCCAAGGCCTTCAATGACTGGGCGATTGCGCAATTGGCGTCGCCCGCGTGAAGTGAGTCGCTGGCCAGGAAGGGGCTGCAGTGTGAGGTGAGGCGTGCGATGAGCGACGCCCCCATCAAGGAGGTCAGGCCACTGGGTCTGGCAACACGGCGGTGACTTCGATCTCCACCAAAGCGCGCGCTTCCACCAAGCCACTCACCGCCACACAAGTCATGGCAGGGAAGTTGCGCCCCATCACCTCGCGGTACACCGGGCCCAAGCCCTTCAGGGCGGCCACATACAGGTCGCGGCTGGTCACATACCAAGTCATGCGCACCATGTGCTCGGGGCCCGCGCCAGCGGTTTGCAACACTGCCAAGATGTTGCGCAAAGCTTGGCCGGTTTGCTGCAAAAAATCATCGCTTTCAAACTGCTGCTGGGCATTCCAGCCGACCATGCCGCCGACATAAATTTGGGTGCCTCGTGCGGCAATGCCGTTCGCATAGCCCTTGGGGCGCTCCCACCCTTCGGGTTGAATCAATTGGTGCATAGGTTCTTTCAGGTGTGGGCCATCTGGCGCAATTTAAAACGTTGCAACTTGCCGGTTTCTGTGCGCGGCAACTGCTCAACAAAAGTGATTTCACGCGGGTATTTGTAAGGGGCCAAGGTGGCTTTGACATGGTCTTGCAAGGCTTTGACCAATTCGGCGGAGCCCGTGTGGGACGGGCGCAAAACGCAATAGGCCTTGATGATCATGCCGCGCTCCACATCGGTCTTGCCGACCACGCCGCACTCAGCCACGGCCGGGTGTTTGAGCAAAGCGTCTTCCACCTCAGGGCCGCCCACGTTGTATCCGGCGGTGATGATCATGTCATCGTCGCGCGCTTGGTAATGGAAATAACCGTCGTCGTCTTGCATGAAAGCATCGCCGGGAAAGTTCCAACCCGATTGCACATAGCGCTGTTGTCGCGGGTCATCGAGATAACGGCAGCCGGTGGGACCGATCACGGCCAGGCGCCCGACTTGGTTGCGCGGCAGTTCGTGGCCGTGTTCGTCCACCACTTTGGCCATGTAGCCGGGCACCACTTTGCCAATCGCACCACGGCGCACCTCGTCGCCGGCGGAGGAAATGAAAATGTGGAACATCTCGGTGGCGCCAATGCCGTCGAGCATTTCCAGGCCACTGGCTTGCTTCCACAACTGGCGTGTGGCGTCGGGCAAACCCTCGCCAGCGCTCACGCTCAAGCGCAGGCTGGGCACTTTGCCGGGTTGGATGTGAGCGGCCATTTGCCGGTAAAACGTGGGCGCGGTGTAGCAAATGGTGCAGCCCACTTGGGCCATCACATCGACCATGGTGGCCGGTGTGTAGGGCTGGTCGTGGAAATACACCGAACAACCGGCCCACATGGGAAACACCAACAAACCGCCCAAGCCAAAAGTGAAGGCCAATGGGGGTGAACCCATCACGATGTCCTGCGGTGTGGCGCGCAGCACATGGCGCGGCCAGGCTTCGCAAGCACTCAAGATGTCGCGGTGGCTGTGGGCTGCGGCTTTGGGTGTGCCGGTGGTGCCCGAGGTGAAGGCCAGCATGGCGATGTCGTCGGCGTAGGTGGGGCAAGCGCTGAAGTGACCATCATGGGCCGCTGCGCGCACCGCCAACGATCCGGGCGCATCCATCAGATTGAAGGGCACGATGGTGGCGAGCACCGGTTGCTGTTGCTGGGCCAATTCCAACTCATGTAGCAACGTGGCGTCGCACAAGGCGACGCTGGGCTGGGCTTTGGCGATGATCTCGCTCAACTCTTTGGCGCGCAGCAAGGGCATGGTGGCCACCGCGACCAGGCCGGCCTTGACCACCCCCATCCAGGCCAAGGCCAAGCCGACCGAGTTGCCACCACGCAGCAGCACCCGGTTGCCTGGAACCAGCCCCAGGTCGTGCACCAGCACCTGGGCAATGCGGTCAACGCGCTCACGCGCTTCGCGGTAGCTCAAGGTGATGCGCGGTGAACGCAGCAAAGGGCGATCGGCCCAACCCTTTTCGCCGGCCCGGTCCAACAGCTCTTGCACCAAATTGAGTTGATCGGGAAAGTTCAATTCAGGCAGGTCGCGCAACATCTGGGGTTGTAGCGCAGCAGGGGGCAGGCGTTCGCTGACAAACCGGTCAATGTGTGCGCTCATGTGGACACCCCTTTGAGAACTGATTTGCCCATGATGAGCAATTGCACCTCGCTGGCCCCTTCGTAGATGCGCAAGGCGCGGATGTCGCGGTACAAGGCCTCGACTTTGACGCCCACTTCAACGCCGCGCCCGCCGTGCATTTGCAGCGCCATGTCGATCACCTTCTGGGCGTTTTCGGTGGCGGTGTATTTCGCCATGGCGGCGGCTTGGGTGTATGCGGCAGCGTGTTCGCCGCTGCTGCCTTGGGTGTCGCGCATCCAAGCGGCGCGGTAGGTGAGCAAGGCGGCGGCATCGACCAAGGCGGCCATTTCGCCCAAGCGCGCTTGGGTCAATTGAAAGTCGGCCAGGGTTTGCCCAAACATGTGCCGGTTCTGTGCATATTGGGTGGCCTCGTGCAAGGCCCGGCGCGCCATGCCCAGGGCAGCGGCGGCCACCGATGCGCGAAAAATATCCAAGGTGCGCATGGCCAATTTGAAGCCACCGTGCGTGTCGCCCAATTGCGCTTGCGCGGGCAGGGCGCACTGGTGGAAGGTCAAGGTTGCCAAGGGGTGTGGCGACATGACGTGCAGGTGCGCCGTGCTGTCCAGGCCGGGGTTGTCGGCATCGACAATGAAGGCGGTGATGCCGCGCGCACCGGCTTGGGGGTCGGTTTTGGCAAACACCACATAAAAGTCGGCGATGCCGCCGTTGCTGATCCAGGTTTTTTGGCCGTTCAACACATGGCCTGTGGTGTTGGCTTGGGCGCTGGTGAGCATGCCCGCCACGTCAGAGCCCGCATCGGGTTCGCTCAATGCAAAGGCAGCGATCTTGTGCCCTTGCGCCACAGCGGGTAAATATTGGGCTTGCTGTGCGGGCGTGCCTGCGAGGGTGATGGCGCCGCTGCCCAGTCCTTGCATGGCAAAAGCGAAATCGGCCAAGGGAGAGTGCCAGGCCAAGGTCTCGCGCAAGATGACGAGCGCGCGCGAGTCCAGCTGCGGCAAGGCACCGCCATGTGCTGCTGGCACACAGTAGCGCAACCAGCCGCCTTGGGCCAAGCGTTGCACCCATTCGCGACAGGCCAAACGGTCGTCGTGCTCGTCCACCGCTTGGCTCGGGCACCAAGCGTGCAAGCCCTGCGCCAGTGCCTGGTGCTCAGGCCCAAAAAAAGGCAATTGCCATTGGGGTGCGCGCATCTCAGTCCCCTTTGAAAACAGGTTTTTCTTTGGCCGCAAAGGCTTTGTAGGCGCGGGTGAAGTCCTGGGTTTGCATGCAAATGGCTTGGGCTTGGGCCTCTGCCTCGATGGCTTGTTCCAGCGTCATGGCCCATTCTTGGTGCAGCATGGTTTTGGTCATGCCGTGCGCAAAGCTGGGCCCTTGGGCGATTTGTGCAGCCATTTTTTGCGCCGCTACACCCACTTCTTCACTGCTGTGCAGGCTGTTGAAAAAGCCCCAAGCCAAACCCTCTTGACCGGTCATCCCGCGGCCGGTGTAGAGCAACTCGCTGGCCCGGCCTTGGCCGATCACACGGGGCAACAGGGCGCAAGCGCCCATGTCGGCCCCCGCCAAGCCCACCCGGGTGAACAGATAGGCCACGCGTGCCGCATCGGTGCCCAGGCGCAGGTCGCTGGCCAGGGCGATCATCGCGCCCGCCCCAGCGCACACGCCATCAATGGCGGCCACGATGGGTTGCGGACAGGCCCGCATGGCTTTGACCAAGTCGCCCGTCATGCGGGTGAAGTTCATCAACTCGGGCATGCTCATTTGGGTGAGTGGACCAATGATTTCATGCACATCACCCCCCGAGCAAAAGTTGCCGCCTGCGCCTTGCACCACCACCGCGCGCACATCGGTGGCGTAGCGCAAAGCGTTGAAGCGGTCGCGCAACTCGGCGTATGAGTCAAAGGTGAGGGGGTTTTTGCGCTCGGGTCGGTTCAGCGTGACCGTGGCCACACCATCGTGGCAGGCCCAGTGAAAGTGGGTGGCGGCTTGGCCCGCTTGCGCGCTGTATTGCGCATGCATGGGGTTGGGGGCGGTCATGTAATGGTTCACGGTGTCTCCGTTTCTGGGGTGGGATGGGTGTGTTGTTTGACGCGGCCAAGCAATTTGTAGAGGGTTTGAATTTCTTTTTTACTCAAGCTGTTAAACGCCGAGACGATCCAGGCCTCGTGTTGCTGGGCCATGTCGCGAAAGGTGTTTCTGCCCTTAAGGGTTAGGCGGATGCGCCAAGCGCGCCGGTCTTCCACCACATCCAGGCGCTCGACCAAGCCCTCGCGGGTGAGTTGGTCGGTGATGGCGGTGACGTTGCCACCGGTGACCATCATGCGCCGCGACAGCTCGTTCATCTTCATGCCGTCGGGGTAGCGCTCGAGTTGCGCCATCAGGTCAAAGCGGGGCAAGGTGGTGTCAAACTCGGTGCGCAATTGGTGGCGCACTTGCTTTTCAATCAGCTGGGTGCAGGTGAGCAAGCGCAGCCACAGCCGCAAAGCTTCGGGGTGCTCGCTGTGGGCCCGGGCCTCTAAATCCATGGGCCCCTCAACGCGCGGAATGCAAGCTGCGGTAGAGCTGATCGCGCCCGCTTTCATAGGCGCGCGGCCACACCACATCACGGCTGCCCAGCTTGGCCGCTTCGTGCAAAGTCCAGGCGGGGTCGGCCAAGTGGGGCCGTGCCACAGCACACAAATCGGCCCGACCCGCGGCGATGATGCTGTTGGCGTGGTCGGCTTCGCTGATCGCGCCCACGGCCATGGTCATCACCCCCACCTCGTTGCGGATGCGGTCGGCAAAGGGCGTTTGGTACATGCGGCCATAAACCGGTTTGGCTTGGCGGGTGGTTTGCCCCGAAGAGACGTCGATCACATCGCAACCAGCTTGCTTGAACCAGCGGGCCATCACCACTGCGTCGTCGTCGGTGTTGCCGCCCTCTGCCCAATCGTGGGCGGAGATGCGCACCGCCATCGGTTTGTGCGCTGGCCACACGGCGCGCATCGCTGCAAATACTTCCAGCGGGTAGCGACAACGGTTGTCGATGCTGCCGCCGTATTCGTCGTTGCGCAAATTGGTCAAGGGGCACAAAAAGCCAGATAACAAATAGCCGTGCGCGGCGTGCAGCTCCAGCCAATCAAAACCGGCTGCATCGGCGCGTTGGGTGGCGGCCACGAAGGCCGCGGTGGTCGCATCCATGTCGGCGCGGGTCATGGCGCGCGGGGTGGCGTTTTGAGGGCCATAGGGCACCGCACTCGCGGCCATCAGCGGCCAGTTGCCCTGGGGCAAAGGCTCGTCAATGGCTTCCCAGCCCACTTGGGTCGAACCTTTGGCGCCGCTGTGGCCGAGTTGCAAACCGATGTGGACTTTTTGTTGGTGGGCAAAGTCAACGATGCGGACAAACGCTTGTTGCTGGGTGTCGTTCCACAGGCCAGGGCAGGCCGGTGTGATGCGCCCTTCGGGAGTGGGGCTGGTCATCTCCACCATCACCAGGCCTGCGCCGCCCATCGCGCGTGCGCCCAGGTGCACCAAGTGAAAGTCACCCACCACCCCGTCGGTGGCATGGTAGGTCGCCATCGGCGAGACGACGATGCGGTTTTTCAAGGTGAGCTCACGCACCTTCAAGGGCAGCAACATCGGGGCCACCGGCTTGCGGCCCGACAGCCAGGCTTCATAGCCCTCCAACCACACCGGGTCGCGCAAGCGCAGGTTTTCGTGGCTGATGCGTTGCGATCGGGTGAGCAAAGAGTAGGTGAACTGCTCCACTTCCATGTGGGTGTAGCGGTCCACATGCTCAAACCACGACGTGGAGTTGCGCGCGGCGTTTTGGATTTTCAGCACCTCCACACTGCGCCTTGCTTCGTAGGCTTTGAGCACGGTGGCCATGTCGTCATTGGGATGCTGGGCAAAGGTCTGGGCCAAATCGATGGCGTCTTCCAAGGCCAGCTTGGTGCCGCTGCCAATCGAGAAGTGCGCGGTGTGTGCCGCATCACCCATCAGCACGATGGGGGTTTGGCGCCCACCAATGACTTCCCAATGTACCCAGGTGTTGCAAATCACCCGCGGGAACTGAATCCAAATCGCCGAACCGCGCAGGTGCGAGGCGTTGCTCATCAAAGGGTTGCCGTCCAGGTATTTGGCAAACAGCTTCTCACAAAACGCAATGCCCTCGGCCTGGTCCATGTCATCCAAGCCATGGGCGCGCCACACGTGCTCGGGCGTTTCCACAATGAAGGTGGAGGTTTCGCCATCGTATTTGTAGGCGTGGGCTTGGAACCAACCGTGCTCGGTCTGCTCAAACGCAAAGGTGAAGGCGTCAAAGGTTTTGCGCGTGCCCAGCCAGACAAAGCGGCACAAGCGCGTGTCGATGTCGGGTTGGTAGGTTTGGGCATAGCGGGTGCGCACCCGGCTGTTGAGGCCGTCGCAGGCAATCACCAGGTCGGCCTGGTATTGCAAGGCCAGGGCCTGGTCGTCGCTCACATCTTGTTCAAACAGCAGCTTCACATCCAGCTCTTCGCAGCGTGCTTGCAAGATGTTGAGCAAGCGCTTGCGGCCAATGCCACAAAAGCCGTGACCGGTGGAGCGCACACTTCGGCCTTTGAAAAACACCTCGATGTCGTCCCAGTGGTTGAAGGCGTCGGCAATCAACTGCCCGGTGGGCGCGTCGGCTTGCTGCAAGTTCTCCAGCGTTTTGTCGCTGAACACCACGCCCCAGCCAAAGGTGTCATAGGGGCGGTTGCGTTCTACCACGGTGATGTGGTGTTGTGGATTTTGGGTTTTCATGAGCAGGGCGAAGTACAAACCCGCTGGCCCGCCACCAATGCATAAGATATTCATGTCCGAATTGTTGAGGCTTAAAGCAATTCTTGTCAAGCCCCTTTGGGATTTGTTTGATCCCGGGCAAACCCAAGGCGCAAGACGGGCGGTCCCAGCCGATTCACGGCGCACAATGCCACCATGATTTACAAATTCAAATCCAAGGCCGCGGCGGACTTGATTTTTTTGCCTGAAAACGCCCGCCAGGTCTTGTCCATCCTGGGCAAAGCGGATGTGGCGCAAGGCATCATCGAGCCAGCCGACATGGCTGCCGCCGTGCTGGCCTTGCAAGCGGCGGTCGCGCAAGCGGAGCAAGCACAAGCGCAGTCCGCCGATGAAGCCCGTGCCCGGGGTGAAAAGCCGCCGCCATCGCCCGCCGTGGGCTTGCGCCAGCGGGTGCAGCCCTTCATCGCCATGCTCGAGCGCTGCGAGCGCGCCCAGCAGCCCATCGTGTGGGGGGTCTGAGGTGGCGGTGCCGTTTTTCCAAGCCTTGTCGCCCGATCGCGTGCTGGATGCTTTGGCGGATTTGGGTTTGGCGGTGGATGGCCGTTTGAGCGCCTTGAGCTCTTATGAAAACCGGGTTTATTTGGCCATGCTCGACGACAACAGCGGCGTCGTGGCCAAGTTTTACCGACCTTTGCGTTGGCCTGAAGCGGCGATCAAGGAGGAGCACGCCTTTGCCAATCAGCTGGCCTTGGAAGACATCCCGGTGGTGGCCCCGATGGTGCTGAACGGGCAACAACTGCACCATTTGGCCGTCGACGACGCCGGGCATCCGGGGTTTGGTTTCAGCGTCAGCCCCCGCCGGGGCGGGCGCCAACCTGAGTTGGATGACCCCGAGGTGCTGGAGTGGATTGGTCGATTTTTGGCCCGCATCCACAACGTCGGTGAGCGGGTTGCCTTTGCCCACCGCCCCAGCCTGGATGTACAAACCTTTGGTGATGCGCCGCGCCAGTGGTTGCTGGATCAGCATGCCGTGGCGGCCGAAGTCCGCGCAGAATGGGCGTCTCTCAGTGAGCAAGCCCTCACCTTGGTGGGCCAGGCTTGGGCCCAGGCGGGGGTGGGCCAAGACGGCGGTGTGCGCGCCCTGCGCCTGCATGGGGATTGCCACCCCGGCAATATTTTGTGGACCCCCACCGAGCGGGCCGATGGCGGGCCGCATTTTGTCGACCTGGATGACGCCCGCATGGGCCCGGCGGTGCAAGACCTGTGGATGCTGCAAAGCGGCGAGCGCCATGAACGCACGCGCCAGTTGGGTCAGCTGGTGGACGGGTATGAAACCCTGCGCGCATTGGATCGGCGCGAACTGGCCCTGATCGAGCCGCTGCGCACCTTGCGCTTGATCCACTACAGCGCTTGGTTGGCGCACCGGCGCGATGACCCCTCCTTTGCGGTGCACTTTCCTTGGTTTGATGGGCCAGATTATTGGCGCGGCCAAGTCCATATGTTGCAAGAGCAAATCGAGGCCATGCAAGAGCCCCCACTGGTCGCATAGGGTGTGTTCGCATTGCAAAATCAGCCTGGACTCGCAGCCACCCAGGGGCAGAAATGCCCCACAAGGGTGATAGAGTGCGCTGAACCCGGCAGGTGCCGGCTCATCTCTAGGAGACAAAATGACAAGGCTTCGTGACCCCCATCGATGGCTGGCTGTGGCCATGTGCATGGCGGCCGTCAGTTTCAGTGCCCCTGCGGCGGCACAAACCGCTCCCCCCTTTCCCGGCAAGGCCATCACCATGGTGGTGCCTTTCCCGCCGGGTGGCGTGGCTGACATCGTGGCCCGCCCAGTGGCCGAAGCCATGGCGCGCGAACTCGGCCAACCCGTGGTGATTGAAAACAAGCCGGGTGCGGGCGGCGGCATCGGCATGGGCCAAGTCGCCAAGGCCAAACCCGATGGTTACACCGTGTTGATGGCCTTGTCGTCGCTGAGCGTGATCCCCGAGGCCGACGCCTTGGTCGGTCGACCCGCTATGTATGGCCACACCGATCTGCGCCCGATTGCCCGCTACACCGCCGACCCGACCGTGTTGGCCGTGCGCGCAGACGCCCCTTGGAAAACCGCCAAAGACTTTGTCGACGATGCCCGCCGCCGCCCCAAGGCCATCAACTACGGTTCCTCGGGCAATTACGGCACCATGCATGTGCCCATGGAAATCTTGGCCCAAACCAGTGGCATTGCACTCACCCATGTGCCCTTCACCGGCGCGGGCCCAGCGGTATTGGCCTTGTTGGGCGGGCAAATTGACGCCGTCTCCACCGGGCCGGCCACCGTGTTGCAACACGTGAAGGCGGGCAAGATCCGGGTGCTGGGTCATTGGGGCACCGGCAAACTCGATGCCATGCCCGATGTGCCCAGCTTGAAAGACCAAGGCTTCCAGGCCGAATACGCCCAATGGTCGGGCTTGTTCGTGCCCAGCGGCACACCGGAAGCGGTGGTGCAACGCCTGCGCAGCGCCGCGCGCATGGCCGCACAAGACGGCAAAGCACGCGAGGTCATTCACAATGCCGGCAGCCCGGTCCAGTTTTTGGACAGCGCTGATTTTGAAAAATACGTCCAAGCCGACATCAAGCGCATGAGCGAAGTGGTGCGGCGCATGGGCAAATTGGAGTGAGAGCACCGATCATGACAAGCTTATTTCCCCGCTGTCGTCACCTGTTCACCTTGCTGGCCGCGTTCACGGTCAGCACCTGGGTGGGGGCGCAAAGCTATCCCCAACGCCCCGTGAAAATCGTCGTGCCCTTTGCCACCGGCGGCCCGGCCGACAACTATGCACGTTTCATCGCGCAGCGCTTGCAAGACGCCTTGGGCCAGTCCTTTGTGGTCGACAACAAGCCTGGGGCGGGCTCGGTCATTGGCACCGACGCGGCGGCCAAAGCCCCGGCCGATGGCTACACCTTGTTGCTGATGTCGAATGCCTCCACGGTGAATGAAACCCTGATCCCCAACAAGCCCTACAGCCTGTTGCGCGATTTTGTTGGTGTGGCCCCCATCAATTACTCGGACTTGGTGTTGGTGGCATACCCCGGCACCGGCATGCAAAACGCGGCCGATCTGATCAAGCGCGCCCAAGCCCAACCGGGCAAGCTCAACTATGCGTCCTCAGGGCCGGGCACGCCGTATCACATGGCCGGTGAGTTGTTCAAAAGCATGGCCAAAATTGACCTGGTGCACATTCCCTACAAGGGCAGCTCGGGGGCGCGCACCGATGTGCTCGGTGGCCAAGTGGATTTGATGTTCGATGCCGTGACCACCATGACCGAGCAGGTCAAAGCCGGCAAGGTGCGCGCCATCGCCACCACCGGCCGCCAACGCTCGGAAGTGCTGCCCGATGTGCCCACCTTGTCCGAGGCCGGTGTGCCGGGGTACGAGGCCACCATTTGGGTGGGCTTGATGGCCCCCAAAGGCACGCCCAAAGAGGTGATCGATCGGCTCAACCAAGCGGTGTCCAAAATCGCTTCGCAAAGCGATGTGCGCCAGCAATGGTCCAAACAGGGTGCCGTGCCGATGGTGATGAACCCGGCTGTGTTTGACAAATACATTCAAGATGATGTGGCCAAGTGGGCCCAAGTCATCCGTGTCGCCAACATCAAAATGGACTGAGCACCATGGTCACCTTGAACATCCTGAGTGGGGGCGCAGCGCAAGGTTTGGTGCGCACCTTGGCCGATGATTTTGAATCACAGCACGACCTCCACCTGAGTGGCACCTTTGGTGCGGTCGGCGCCATGAAACAAAAACTCAGCGACGGCGCGCCGTGTGACGTGCTCATCCTCACCCGCCCCATGGTGCAAGATTTGATTCAGCAAGGGCTGGCCTTGGCGGACACGGCGAAAGACCTCGGTGTGGTCAAAACAGGTGTGGCGGTGCTGGCCGGTCAAGCCCCGGTGGCCGTGGCCTCGCCCGATGCCTTGCGCCAGGCTTTGCGCCAAGCCAGTGCCATTTATTTCCCCGATCCGCAGATGGCCACCGCCGGCATCCACTTCATGAAGGTGATGCAAAAACTGGGCGTGGCCGAGGAGTTGGCCAGCCGTTTTCGCCCTCACCCCAACGGCGCCACCGCCATGAAAGCCATGGGCTTGAGCAAAGACCCCCTGGCCATTGGGTGCACCCAGGTGACAGAAATTTTGGCCACCCCCGGCGTTCAGTTGGTGGGCGATCTGCCCAAGGCGCATGAACTCGCCACGGTGTACACCGCGGTGTTGGCCAAGCGCGCTCGCCAAGTCGACATGGCCCAAGCCCTGATCGATCATTTGGCCAGTCCCGCATTGGCCGACTTGCGCGCCGAGTTGGGCTTTTTGCCGGTGTGATGCGGCGCCCGCACCTGGCCGCTGGCGTGCCCCGCCTGCATCGCGTCCATGGCGCATGGCCCACAGGATGGGCCATCCGCCATGCCACCCAGCTTCAACCCCTTTGACAAGGAGACCCCTGTGAAAAATAAACCTTTGCTGTTGTGGCGTCGCACGGCCTTGGGTGCGTTGGCCGCAACGTTGTTGTGGGCCAGCAGCGCCAACGCCCAAGACTTTCCCAATCGACCGATTCGCTTGGTCGTGCCCCAAGCACCGGGCGGGGGCACCGACATCTTGGCGCGCAACATGGCGCAAAAACTCACCGAAGTGTTGCGCCAGCCCACGGTGGTGGAAAACCGCGCTGGCGCGGGCTCCTTGGTGGGCACCGAATTTGTGGCCAAAGCCCCCGCCGACGGCCACACCTTGTTGATGGGCGGCATCTTCAACATGGTGATGAACAAGGCCTTGATCAAAAACCTGTCGTATGAGCCCGCGCGCGACTTCATCCCCCTGGGCTATATCTCGGCCTATCCGTTTGTGATGCTGGCGCGCCCCGATTTACCCGTGAACAACTTGGCCGACCTGGTCAAGTACGGCAAAGAGCGCCCTGGCCGACTCAGCTATGGCTCGGGCGGCGTGGGCACCTTGCAGCATGTGTGGGGCGCGGTGTTGCTCAGCAGCTTGGGCGTTGAAGCCTTGCACGTGCCCTTCAAGGGCGCAGCCCCCGCGCACCAAGAAATGATGGGCGGGCGCTTGGACGTGATGTTTGACAACATGTCGGCCTCCAAACAATATGTGCAGGCGGGCAAGCTCAAAGGCTTGGTGGTCTCATCCGCCGCGCGCAGCACGCACCTGGCCCAGGTGCCCACTGTCAACGAAACCGGTTTGACCCGCTTTGAGGGCGAGAGCTGGTTTGGCATTTTTGCCCCCACCGGCACCCCGCCTGCGGTGGTGGCCAAATTGCGCGAAGCCATGGCGCAAATCAACCGCGAGCCCGAGTTCATTGCGCGTGTGGAGCGCGACGGTGGTCGCTTGCTCAACATCCCGCCGGCCCAGCAACAGGCGTTTTTGCAAGATGAGATTGAGCGCTGGGTGGGCTCGGTCCAAAAGTACGGCGTCACCGCCGACTGAACGGCAGATATGCCACCTTGGCCCGTGCCGCCAGTCATGCGGTCGAGCGCGTGTGTGGGTATCAAGCGGCGACGGTGGATGGCCCTCAGGGCCGGTTGTGCGCGGCGTGGCTGGCGCGGATTTGTTCGCCAAAGGCCGCGACCCAGTCGGTCCGGTCTTGCTTGGTGGGGTTGCCCGCCAGGTGCTGCTCGGTGCGGTGGGTGATCTCCGCATCGCTCAAGTCCAGGTCCAGCGGCTCCAAATACGGCTGGGCAATGTGCCAAGGCGTATCGGTGTACACCTCAATGCGGTTGGCCTCGGGGTCGCGGAAATACAGCGACCATGAGTTGCCGTGGTCCACGCACTGGATCAAGCCGGTGTCGTTGCGCGCGCGCACCCGCTGGTGCATCACCCGCAAACCATCGAGCTGCGGCACCCAAAAGGAAATTTGCTGCAAACCGTAGCCCGGCCCATCGCCGGGGTGGCGGCCGCTTTCCATCACCAACTGGTGGTGCGATTGCGCATCGCGGCTCAAAAACACCACTTTTTGCCCACGCACATCGCCACGGTCGGTGATCAAAAACCCCAGCACATCCGTATAAAACGCGGCCATGGTCTCGATGTCGCGCACAAACATGCCCATGTGGCGCAACTTCAGGTCAGGAATCATGGGGCTTCTCCAATGGGATGAACGAACAGTGTGGGACTGCCCCAGTGGGGCGGGGCGATTTTGCCTGACCCGGGAATGAATGGGGGTCAGATTCCAATTTATGGATATGACTGTGAGTTGAGCTTGTGTGGCTTGCCACGCTTTGGCTGGACCCGCCCCGCTGGCGGGTACGCCGCCCTCCGCCAGTCGCTGCGCTCCGATGTTGTCGGGCGACGCACCCACCATCGGTGCTGCGAGCAGCATATGTTCACGCGACTGTTTGCATGCCTTCTTGGTGGTGAATGGCAAATGCTTTTACGCGCCAACAACCTGCTTCCGAACATCCCATAGAAACCGGCACGAGTGGGTGTGCGGGCTGACGACGTTGGAGCGCAGCGACCGGAGGAGGCGCGCAT
>CANFPJ010000047.1 GCA_947448885.1 Comamonadaceae bacterium | reverse complement strand
GGGTTGGACCAATACTGCGGTGATATCGGACACCGGTACGGCTGATAGCAGCGTCAAATTGGTGGGTGTGCTGACGGGGGATGTCGACGGTTCATGGACCGGTGTTTGAGCAAAGCAAAGTAACTGGTTAAAAAAATATGTTTGATGTCAAACCAAATGTACTGTCTCAGTCATCTCTGGGTAAAGGGGGACCTGTTGATTTATTAGGAAGTGCAGTGTCCGTGCAAAACAACACAAGCTACCATTTAAAAACTGTTTTAGAGAGTGAAGCCACCAGTACAGCAACGTATGCCGTTAAGTTTGTTTATAAAGTCAATGCCACTTCATACAACGGGCAATACACGCTGCTGCAAAGCCCCCTGCAAATAGACAGGTTTGAGGGACAAGAGGTTTACAAAAAAACAGTGGAGTCAGTTGGGACACTTTCCGTCAACGGAAACATACAAAATTTATCCACTTCATCCACATACTTTTATTCAAAAGACTATCTGCAAGTCGGTGAAAAAACCAGCAAATACTATTATGTGAACTCTCCGAGAGTATTGGCGATCAGTACGATTAAAGTGGGGGACAGCGGTGATTTAAATGAAAGCAAAATATATAACGTCACCGATGCACCAATGGAGGGCGGGAGCATCAGCACGAGCAAGTTGGCGGTTGGGTCACAGAAGAGCACCTATTTCGTAGAAAGCTTTGATGCCAATTACGCATTGTTAAAAATACTATCCATTGAGACCATCAAATCGGTGACAACCTATTCGGTTGGCCAATATTTGCTGGACATCAATGGCATCTTGACACCATACAAATCAGATGGTGTTTACGATGGTTACTCCACCAGTTCCGAGATCACCACCCTTCAGGCCGGCACCACATCTTTGGGCTCAAACGCCAATGACATCTATTTAGGCACATCCAGCGACGATGTTTATTTTGGGTACGGCGGGGATGACACGATCAATGGTCAGGCAGGCAATGATTTGCTCAATGGCGACTTGGGCAATGACAGCTTGAATGGTGGCGATGGCAACGACACCTTGAACGGTCAGGATGGCAATGACACCTTGTCGGGTGGCAATGGCATCAACAAGTTGGATGGTGGCAATGGTGATGATACCTACTACATCACCAACAACACAACCGCCGTTTCCGACTCGGGGGGGACGGATACCGCATACATATCAGCAGATTTCGTTAAATTATCCGGTGATATTGAAAACAAAATATATGCTTCTGGCACACAAGCCTTGCCGTATTGGATAGATGCTTTACTGCCCAATGATGCCTCTGGCAATCTATTTCAGCAACTGGTCAGCAGCAATAAAACCATATATTTCAATTTCCCCGAAACGATGCCGGGGTACATCGCCAATAACAAGCTGAGTGATGGCTACACCAAATTCAACGATGCGCAAAAGACGGCGGCCAGGCAGGCATTGACTGAAATCGGAAAGTCGATTGGTATCACATTTGTTGAAAACACCATTTCGGATGCTGGCAACACCATTGCTTTTGCCAACAACAACCAGGCCAATTCAGCGGGCTATGCCTTTTACCCGGCTTACTCCTCGACCAGCCGCGATGTGTTCATGAATCAAAAATCCAGCGGCATGCTGGCAATGTTGGATGGCACTTATTCGGTTTATGCGTTGATTCATGAGATAGGCCATGCGTTGGGACTGAAGCACCCATTTGACGAGTTGGACGCCGATGGCAACGTCGGCGACCCCCCTTATTTGCAAGGGGCTGAGGACTCCAGCAACTGGACGGTGATGAGCTATTTGTCCAATGCTAATCAATACCACCTCAAGCTGCAAGACTTGGATGTGGCGGCGCTGCAGTACATCTATGGCCCCAGCACCACGGCACGCACAGGTTCTGATACTTACACCATCTCAGAAACCAGCAGTAATTTCATTTGGGATGGCGGTGGCACTGACAAGATCAGTGCGGCCAACAGCAGCCAAGCAGTAACGATTTATCTGGAGCCGGGGTTTTGGGGTTATGTGGGCAATGCCAAGTCGAGCACGATCACATCGGCTGGCCAAATCACGGTGAACTTTGGCAGCCAAATCGAGAATCTGGATGGTTCCAACTTCGGCGATGGTTTGTTTGGCAACAGCCTTGGGAATGCCATCAATGGCAATGCGGGCAACGACACGATCACCGGCTTCGGCGGTAACGACATCATCACCGGCGGCAGCGGCAACGACACGATTGACGGTGGGGCCGGCCAAGACACTGCGGTTTACGCTTTAAACGCCAGCAACTACACCGTGACGACCATCCAAGGCGGCTACCAAGTGGTGGCCAAATCGGGTACGGAGGGTACAGACACCCTGCGCAATGTGGAAAACCTGCGGTTTGCCGATCAAATGGTGAGCTTAGCGACAGTTGCCCCCAAACTCATCCCCTCCCTGGGTTTTGATTTCATCCTCAATCCAGAAATCACCATCAACACCACCTTGGGTGCGATGGTGGTCGAGCTCAACCCCGATGCTGCACCCAACACGGTGGCCAATATGTTGGCGTATGTGGGCGCGGGCTTTTATGCGGATACTATTTTTCATCGGGTCATTCCGGGGTTCATGGATCAGGGTGGTGGTTATACAGCGCAGGTCATCAAGAACCCCATTTACGCTGCCATCGCCTTGGAGAGCAACAATGGCTTGAGAAATGTGAGCGGCAGCATCGCCATGGCCAGGACTCCGGTGGCGGATTCAGCGACATCGCAGTTTTTCATCAATCAAGCCAACAACACGGGTTTAGATTACGCCAGTGCCGCATCGCCGGGGTATGCGGTGTTTGGAAAAGTCCTCACAGGCCTGGATGTGGTCGACAAAATTGCCAATGTGTCGCGCAACAGTGCCGACAAACCCTTGACCGACATCACCATGTTGTCGGTCGACCAAACCAAGTCGGGCGTGGCTTTGTACCAGCCCCAATCGGCGATGAAAGTCAGCGGATTGGAATCAGGGGGCACTTGGTCTTACAGCTTGGACGCTGGGGCGCACTGGTCGGTCGGTGCGGGCAGCAGTTTTTTGCTGCCGGGTGGGCATTACGCGGCCACGGCCATCCGCGTCAAGCAAACCAATGCCAATGGACAAGTCAGCGAGTTGGGCGGTAAGTTGGATGCCACCTTGTTGGATGCCAGTGCCATTTCGTTTTGGAAAGACCCGGCCAAATCGCCCGCAGAGACCAACAAAAATGCGGCGGTTAATTTGTCGGATGCGATCGCCATTCTCAAAATGATTGTGGGTTTGAACGTCAACAGCAACAACGCGCCGTTGTCGCCCTATCAATCCATTGCGGCAGACTTTGATCAAAGTGGTGACGTTGGTTTGACGGATGCCATCGGCGTGCTCAAGATGGTGGTGGGTTTGGCGGCCCCAGCGCCCACCTGGAAATACTGCGAGGCGCAAAAAGCCCCGTCCAGTTTGACGGCGGCAGAAGTGTTGGCCCCCAAAACCTGGAGCAGCGCAGTCCTCATTTCGGGTGCATCCCAAACCCTCACGCCCGATACAGCGCTGCCCAACCCGGTGACGGTGGTGGGGGTGCTCACAGGGGACGTGGATGGCTCTTGGGTATCCACTTGATGGGCATTTGCATGACCTCAGCATGGTTTAATCATCGCTTTGATGTCACGGAGTTGATGCATGTCTGAGATCACTGGAAGTGACCAAGCTGAGCGATTGGACGGCAGCGTTGGCGATGACACGATTTGGGGATACGCAGGCAACGACACCATAGCGGGATTGGCGGGCAACGACCGAATCATCACTGGCGACGGCGTGGATGTGGTCGATGGCGGTGCTGGAAACGATGAAATCAATGGGTTCATCACCGATCCCGTGCTGGGTTACTACAACTCCTACGACGCCACCGGTGTCAAAACCATTGATGGGGGCGAAGGCAACGATGTGATTTTTGGGGGCTCAGATGCCGACCGAATCAACGGAGGTGTCGGCAACGACCAGATCTATGGTGACGCTGGCGCTGATGTGATCAACGGGGGTGATGGCGCCGACTCGCTCTTTGGCCAAGATGGCAATGATCAAATCGATGGTGGCGATGGGATTGACAAGATCACCGGCGGGACAGGCTCCGATAGCTTGGTGGGGGGCGCTGGCGATGATTTTTTATACGATCAAGAATCAGGCGCCGATACGTTGCAAGGTGGTGCGGGCAATGACACCTTAGACACCTATTCAAGTACCGACAATAAATCCTTGGATGGCGGGGACGGCAACGACAGTTTGACCGGTGGCAGCGGCGATGACACGCTGGTTGGCGGTGCCGGTGACGACTTTTTGATGGATCAAAGCTCTGGCGCAGACCGCTTGTATGGGGGCGCGGGCAATGATGATTTGAGCGTCTATAACGGAACCGGTAACAAGTACTTGGATGGGGGTGATGGCAACGACACCTTGTCTGCAGGCAAAGGGACAGACACGCTCTTGGGAGGTGCTGGCAATGATGAGTTAAATGCTTATGAAAGCAGTGGCAACATCAGCTTGGATGGTGGGTCTGGAAACGATATTTTGTTGGGGGGGACTGGCAACGACACGTTGACAGGCGGATTGGGCATTGACGATTTGGAAGGTG
The DNA here is from genome assembly GCA_947448885.1 of Comamonadaceae bacterium. Lineage (GTDB taxonomy): Bacteria > Pseudomonadota > Gammaproteobacteria > Burkholderiales > Burkholderiaceae_C > Limnohabitans. The sequence goes on along the minus strand of CANFPJ010000047.1, from coordinate 17,090 downwards.
GTGCTGGCAATGACATTTACTATGTCAGCGACTTGACCGATTACATCTTTGACACCGGTGGAGCCGATACAGCCTATGTGTCGAAAAGCTTCGTCAAGTTGCCCAGCTCCATAGAGACAGTCGTTTACACCGACGGGGCATTGGCGTTGCCTTATTGGATCAGCGCGCTGATGTTTGATTCGGGTGCGGGCTTGAATGACGCCACATTGCTTGGCAGTGCCAAGACATTCAAGTATGCCTTTCCCGGCCAATTGCCCTCTTACTACAGTGGTACCAGTCAAGCCGATGGCTCTTTCGTGGGCTTTAGCGACATCCAAAAAACAAGGACTGTGCTTGCGCTGAATTACATCGAGACGGTCATTGACGTCAAGTTTGTATTGGAGACCAATGCCAATGTCCTTGACTCTGCAAATTCTCTCAATACCTTGTCGTTTGGCACCAACACGCAAGCCAACAGTGCCGGCTATGCGTTTGGCCCGTCAACGCGGTCAGACGGCAATGATGTCTTCTTGAACAAGACTGACCCATATGTCAAAGACTTGGCGGACGGCACCTATGGATCACAAATTTTGATCCATGAAATTGGCCATGCCTTGGGGCTGAAACACCCATTTTCCGGGGCAGATGCCGCCAAGGGCAATGCCGAGCCCCCCTATTTAGTAAAGGATATTGAAGACTTCACCATTTGGTCGGTGATGAGCTACACCAATGATCCGATTGAGCAAACTCAATTGAAATACAGCCCATTGGATATTGCGGCCCTGCAATACATCTATGGCCCCAGCACCACAGTTCGTACAGGTTCAGACACCTACACCATCTCCGAGACCGAGACCAACTTCATCTGGGACGGTGGTGGCACCGACAAAATCAGTGCGGCCAGCAGCAGCAAAGCGGTAACGATTTATTTGGAACCGGGGTTCTGGGGTTATGTGGGGAGTAGTAGGGAAGCTTACATATCAAAAGCCGGTCAAATCACGGTCAATTTCGGCACCCAAATCGAGAACTTGGATGGTTCCGGTTGGGGGGACAGTTTGTATGGCAACGCCCTGAGCAATGTGATCAACGGCAATGCGGGCAATGACACAGTTCAGGCGTTTGCGGGCAATGACACGATTGATGGCGGCGACGGACAAGACACGGTGACGTATGCGCTGAGCGCCAGCCAATACACGGTCACTGCCGTTTCATCGGGGGGTTACCAGGTTCTGGCCAAATCTGGTGAGGAGGGCACAGACACTTTGCGCAATGTGGAGTTTCTGAAGTTTGCCGATCAAACGGCATCCCTTGCAAGCTTTGTCACCAGTGGTTCCGGCACTACAGCCAGTGCCAATTATTGGAAAGACAATACCAAAACGCCCAGTGACAGCGGTAAAACCAATGCCGTTAATCTGACGGATGCGATTGCCATCCTCAAAATGATTGTGGGGCTAAATGTCAACAGCAACAACACCGCTTTGTCACCCTATCAAGCGATTGCAGCCGACTTTGACCAAAGCGGTGACGTGGGATTGACCGATGCGATTGGTGTATTGAAGATGGTGGTGGGTTTGAGTGCGCCCACGCCCACATGGAAATACTACGACGATACCCAGCTCAACAATGCTTACACCTCGGCGCAGTCATTGAATCCAAAGGGCTGGACCTCCACGGCGGTGATTTCTGACATCAGCACTGCGTCGTCCGGAGTGACGCTGATCGGGGTGTTGACGGGCGACGTCGATGGATCTTGGACTGGGGTTTGAACCCCAACGCCACGGGCTTGGGTCACTTCAAGGCGGCGGCGGGTAGAAGACCCAGGTCTCTGGGGATGCCTTGCCGATCAAGCCCAATTTGGTGAATGTCCCAAGCCATTTCACCTGTGGCACCGATGTGGAGGGTCAACACCCAACCGGTGTTGGCTTCTTTGTCGGTGAAGCCATTGAAGATGAAGTTGCCCAGGCTGTAAAAAATCGGTTTTCCTTTGTAGACCTCGATGTTTTGGGTCACATGGGGGTGGCCGCCGACAACGGCATCGGCGCCGCTGTCGATCATCCAGTGGGCCAAGCTTTGCTGCTGGGGGTTGGCCCGTTTGACGTTTTCCCATCCCCAATGCGGGTAGGTGATGACCAGGTCCGCGCGGTGGTGCTGGCGTGCGCGCGCAATGTCTTGGGCGATGTGATCGCGCTCGCCCCAGGCGACGCCGGCCTGGTCGTGCAGGGCCTCAAAGCTGCGCGGCATAAAAATGTCATACCCAAGGACGGCGATGCGCTTGCCTTTGACATCGAAGACAACAGGTTCGTGCGCTGCACGGATGTTTTTGCCCCCACCGAAATAGCGCACACCTTGGCGGTCAAACTGATCGAGCATGCGCTCAAAGGTGGAAAGGCCAAAGTCCACCGAATGGTTGTTGGCCAAGGACACGGCACTGAAGTTATTTTTGATGAAGGGAATGACTCGGGGATGTGCCAAAAACGTGAAGGGCTTATCTGCGGGGATGCCTTGGGTGCCAACGGCAGTCTCCAAGTTGCCAATCGTGATGTCAGCGCCCTTGAACAAATGGCGCACATGTTTCAAAGGGTCGCCGCCGCGCCGAATCAATTGACCCACGGTTTCTGCCAACATCATGTCGCCCACAAACACCATGTGAACGTGCTCTTGGGCCAGCGCACATGATCCGGTGAGCCAAAGGACAGCGATGCAAAGCGTTTTTTTCATGTGTTCAATCGCAAGGCGTGTGGCAAGCCATGTGCAATTCGCGCTCCAGGGTTCCGGCATAAACCATTTGCTGCACAAAGGGCGATGTGCAATGGGTGGGTGGAATGGTCAACACCTGTTGGCTGATCAACATGCGCTTTTTCTTCAGGCTGAAATGCACATAGGTTTTGAGTTGTTGCTGGGACGCCAGCCATACCGCAGAGAAGCGAAAGCCGTTTTCAAAGTCCAAGCTGCGCAGGTCATAAACATCTTGGGATGGTCGCAGCTCGAGGCTCAAGGTTTGATCGCTGGATTGGATGTGGCAGCGCAAAACTTGGCTGCTGGCTTGCATGGGCCACATCACAGCAGCCCAAGCGCCCGCTGCCAGTGCCAAGCTGCGAAAGGTCTTCACTTGCGCGCGCACTTCAGGGCCTTGAAATACCCAGGTGGGGTGCAGGGCTCATCGCGCTTTGCCCCATTTGCGATCCAATGAGTAGGGGCCACCACCGTGCATCACAATCGCCAGCATCAGCAAGCCCCACATCATGGGGTATTCATAGCCTGGGCCCGTCCAGCCAAATTTGGGTGCATATTGGTAGGCAATCACCGCCATCTCCAAGGCCAATGCAGCTGCAAAAAACCGGGTGAATAAACCTGCAGCAATGCAGACTGCCCCAACGGTTTCCAATGCAATTAACACCACGGCCAAGGGCTCAGCGGGCTCAATGCCGCGGCGTTGCAATGCCTTTTCGGCGGTGATCGCTACACCGTCGAGCAGTTTGGGGATGCCATGTGGCAGCAACATCAAGCCAGCGGTAAGCCGAATCAGAAGCCAGGACAAGGGTTGGGCTTTGTCATACAAGGGCTGCAACCGAGACACAAATGGCGGTGTGGTTTGGGTTTCGTCGGACAAAGTGTGCTCCTGGTGGGGTTGAAGTTAGGTGTTTACTTGGACATGGCCCGCATGGCTTCTTCCAGGCCTTTGAGGGTCAAGGGAAACATGCGGTTGGACATCAGTTGCTGGATGACGCTGATGCTTTGGCGGTATTGCCACACGCCCAGGGGTTCGGGGTTGATCCAAGCGAATTTGGGAAAGGCGTGGGTCAGGCGTTGCAACCACTCGGCCCCAGCTTCTTCGTTGTTGTATTCGACGCTGCCCCCGGGTTGCAAAATTTCATACGGGCTCATGGTGGCGTCGCCAATGAAGATGAGCTTATAGTCTTTGTTGTACTTGCGGATGATGTCCCAGGTGTCAAATTTTTCGGCAAAGCGGCGGCGGTTGTTCTTCCACATGAAGTCGTACACACAGTTGTGGAAGTAATAAAACTCCATGTGCTTGAACTCGGCTTTGGCCGCGGAGAACATTTCTTCCACCCTGGCCACGTGTTCGTCCATGGTGCCACCCACATCCATCAGCAGCAACACTTTGACGTTGTTGTGCCGCTCGGGCACCATTTTGATGTCGAGCCACCCCGCGTTGGCGGCGGTGCTGCGGATGGTGTCGTCCAAGTCCAGTTCGTCGGCCGATCCTTCACGGGCAAATTTACGCAAGCGGCGCAAAGCCACTTTGATGTTGCGGGTGCCCAGCTCCTGGCTGTCGTCATAGTCTTGGTAAGCGCGTTGATCCCACACCTTGACGGCACTTTTGTTGCCGCCCTTGCCCCCGATGCGAATGCCTTGGGGGTTGTAGCCGCCATTGCCAAAGGGTGAGGTGCCACCAGTGCCAATCCATTTGCTGCCACCCTCGTGGCGCTCTTTTTGTTCTTCGAGGCGTTTTTTCAAGGTCTCCATCAACTCGTCCCAGCCCATTTTTTCGATGGCGGCTTTTTGCTCGGGGGTGAGTTCGCGTTCCAAGATTTTTTGCAGCCACTCCAAGGGCACTTCTTTGGTGAAGTCGGCGATCATTTCGACGCCTTTGAAGTACGCGCCAAAAGCCCGGTCGAATTTGTCAAAGTGCTTTTCGTCTTTGACCAAGGCGGTGCGGCTCAAGTAATAAAAGTCATCCATGCTGCACGCATCGCTGGCGGGCCCGACCACATTGGCTTGCAAGGCTTCGAGCAAGCTCAGGTATTCCTTGACCGACACGGGCAATTTGGCTGCTCTCAGCGTGTAGAAAAAATCAATCAGCATGGCAAGCCCCTTTCGCTGGGCAAACAAGCATTCGATGGTGTGGGGTGATTCATGGCCTGCGGGGTGTGTTCAAAGCATGGTCGAGGTTAGCTCGCACAGCGGGCCACTCGCTGGCCAAGATGCTGTACACGCAGGTGTCGCGCAGGCTGCCATTGGCCGCGATTTGGTGGCTTCGCAACACGCCGTCGAGTTTGGCGCCCAAGCGCTCAATGCCGCGCCGGCTGGCGCTGTTGTGCCAGTGGGTGCGAAATTCCACCGCGATGCAATCCAGTTGCTCAAAGGCATATCCCAGCAACATGCGCTTGCACTCGGTGTTGAGTGCGGTGCGTTGCAGGCTTTGGCGGTACCAGGTGGAGCCAATTTCCAAGCGGCGGTTGGCGCCATCGATGTGCATGTAAGTGGTCATGCCCGCCATGCGCTCATCGGGCAAGTGGATCACCGCAAAGGGCAGCATGCTGCCGCTGGCTTGCAAGTCCAGTCGACGTTGCACTTCGCCGAGCATCGCCGCCGGGGTGGGGATGGCGGTGTACCAAAGTTTCCACAATTCCCCATCTTGCACCGCTTCACCCAGTGCATTCGCGTGATCCAAGCGCAGCGGCTCCAGGCGGGCGTGTTGTCCTTGCAAGGTGACGGGTTCCAGGTTCATGGGGTATTTGCCTCGCTGGGCTTGCCATGCAGCCAGCGGCGAGCGGCTTGCAGTCCCAAGCCACCCCCCAAACCGACCAGCGCGATGCCCACCATGCTGCGGGCGCTGTAACCTGCATCAAACACATCGCAGCCCAACCACTGGCCGGCAAAAAAACCCAGCAATGCGCCCACCACAAATCCGACGGCGTCACCCAGACCTTGTGCCAGCAACTCTTTCATGGGGGGCGCTCAGCGGTTGCGGCTTTGCATGAAAACCAGTTTTTCAAACAAGGTCACGTCTTGCTCATTCTTCAGCAGCGCCCCAACCAAAGGTGGCACGGCCACTTTGTTGTCTTGGGTTTGCAGGGCTTCCAGCGGAATGTCCTCGGCCACCAACAGCTTGAGCCAGTCCAGCAACTCGCTGGTGCTGGGCTTCTTTTTCAAGCCAGGGAGGTTGCGCACGTCGTAAAAGGTTTTCATCGCCACGGCCAGCAAGTCTTGCTTCAAGGTGGGAAAGTGCACCGCCACAATTTGCTTCATGGTGTCGGGCTCGGGGAATTTGATGTAGTGGAAAAAGCAGCGGCGCAAAAAGGCGTCGGGCAACTCTTTTTCATTGTTCGAGGTGATGAACACCAAAGGCCGCGTTTGCGCACGCACCAACTCGCGGGTTTCGTAGCAATAAAACTCCATGCGGTCGAGTTCGCGCAGCAAGTCGTTGGGGAACTCGATGTCCGCTTTATCGATTTCATCGATCAGCAGGGCCACGGGTTTTTCGGCGGTGAATGCCTGCCACAAAACGCCTTTGATGATGTAGTTGTGGATGTCTTTGACCCGCTCATCGCCCAATTGGCTGTCGCGCAAACGGCTGACCGCGTCATATTCATACAGGCCTTGCTGGGCTTTGGTGGTCGACTTGATGTGCCATTGCAGCAGCTGCACACCCAAAGCCTCGGCCACCTCTTCGGCCAGCATGGTTTTTCCCGTGCCTGGTTCGCCCTTGACCAGCAAGGGGCGTTTCAAGGTGATGGCGGCGTTGACCGCCAATTTGAGGTCTTGGGTGGCGACGTATTTGTCGGAGCCTTGGAATTTCATGATTTCCTGTCTCGTGAAGTGGGGGGTCTGAAAACGCCTAGTTTATAAGTCGGTTGGCAGGGTCAGGACGGGGGATGGTCTTCGCCTGGATCGGGATGCAAGCATACCCGGTGCTTACGAATGCTGCGGACGGAATGGCTGGGGGCTGTGGCCGTATTTTCGTCGGTCGCAGGTGACAAGGGGGTGATCCTATAATCGGCCGCTTTTCCCAAGGGGTCCATGAACGGGATCCTCTTGTTTTTATTTTTAAAGGAATCAATCATGACCAAGCTGAAAATTGTGGGCATTTGTGGCAGTTTGCGCGCCAAGTCTTTTAACTTGTCGGCTTTGCATGCTGCCGGCAACCTGATGCCTGAGGGCATGAGCCTGGAAATCGCGCCCTTGCACGACCTGCCCATGTACAACGCCGACTTGCAAGAAAAAGGCATGCCTGAGAGCGTTCAGAAGCTGCGTGATCACATGGCCAGTGCGGATGGGTTGTTCATTTCGGCCCCAGAGTTCAACTGGACGATTTCCGCGCCCTTGAAAAACATGATCGATTGGGTGTCGCGCTTTCCCGCGGGGCAGCAGCCTTTTTTCCAAAAACCGGTCGCCATTTTGTCGGCCACCATGGGCCCTTTGGGCGGCGCTCGGGTGCAGTACGACCTGCGTCGCAGTTTGTCAGGCTTGGGGGTGTTGGATTTGGTCAAGCCAGAGATCTTCATCAACAACGCACACACCAAATTTGATGCGACGGGCAAATTGACCGATGAGCCCACTTTGAAGATCTTGCAAGAGCAAATGGTCGCCTTCCAAGATTGGATCGTGCGCATGAAGCGCGCTTACCCTTGATGGTTTGAGGCGGCGGCGTTTGCATGCATACGCCCAGCTTACAAAGGGGGTCGATATAATCGCCCGCATTCACATCGACTCCCTCACTTGTCTTTTCAAAATGAACGCCAAACTGTCTTTTGTGCTGGCCTTTGCTGCCGCTTGTGTGACCACCGCCACTGTGGCCCAAGAGCTCAAGGGCGATGCCCAAGCCGGGTCTAAAAAAATCGCCATGTGCATTGGTTGCCATGGCATCAAGGGCTATCAGGCCAGCTTCCCTGAGGTGTACAAAGTCCCGATGATTTCGGGTCAGGGTGCCAAATACATTTCCTCTGCGCTGAATGCCTACAAAGCAGGTGATCGCAAGCATCCGACCATGCGGGGGATTGCCCAGTCGTTGACCGACCAAGACATCGCTGACATTTCTGCTTACTATGAGCAGCATGGCACCGCTGCTGCTGTGCCTGAAAAAGTGGCTGACGCCACCGGCAAGGGTGCTGAGTTGCTGGCCAAGGGCGCCTGTGTCTCTTGCCATGGCCCCAACCTGAACAAGCCGATTGATCCCAGCTACCCCAAAATTGCGGGCCAGCACAAAGACTATTTGTTTGTGGCCCTCAAGTCTTACAAGACCGAAGGTCAAGCCACCTGGGGCCGCAGCAATGGCGTGATGGGCGGCATTGCCAAGCAGTTCACCAATGCCGAGCTCAAAGAATTGGCCCAGTACGTCAGCACCCAGCCGGGTGAGTTGCGGGTCGTGCCTCAGTCCAAGTTTCGCTGATCGCCTGCTTGGGGTTTCGTGAGTTTGCCCCACCCCGTCCCGATTGATTTCACCCTGAAAAGGGTGAACCATTTTCGCAACTTGCCGCATGGCGAGCCAGACTTGGTACAGGCTTTTTTCGCCGCCTCGGCGAATGGTTTTTACGTCGATGTCGGCGCCAATCACCCCACCGAAGATTCACAGTCCTGGCATTTGGAAGGCTTGGGTTGGCGTGGCTTGCTGATTGAGCCCTTGCCCCATTACTGCGAGATGCTCAGGGCCGCGCGCAGCGGGCGTGTCGTGCAAGTGGCCTGTTCCAGCCCGATCAATGACGGCAAGACCATGCCCATGTTGGTGGCTGGCGTGCACTCCACCCTCAACGCCAACCCGATTGCCCTGGGCGCCAATGCGCAAGCGGTGATGCAGGTGCCGACCCGCACGTTGGATGCGGTGTTGCTTGAAAACCAAGTCCAGCCCGGATTTGATTTGTTGTCCATCGATGTTGAGGGCCACGAGATGGAGGTTTTCCAAGGCTTTGATTTGAGCCGATGGCACCCGCGGTTGGTGCTGCTGGAAGACCACGTGATTGGTTTGGACAAACACCGTTACATGCGGTCTCACGGCTATCAATTGCTGATGCGCACAGGCCTCAATGCCTGGTATGTGCCTCAAACCGAGGGCTACACCTTGTCTTTTTTTGCGCGCTGGCAAATGTGGCGCAAATATTGGCTGGGCCTGTGGTGGCGGCAACTCAAATACCGGCGTTAACCTGAGCTTCACGGCTTTTGACAGCCGAGGGCACCTCAGGCCCTCAATCGTGGCTGCTCAATCGTTTGATGGCCTCTACATAGGCCGCCCCATCGGGCGGGAGGCCGCTGCGTTGGCTTTCCCACAGCATGGCACCCAGGCATTCCATCACCGCGTGTTGGGCTTCATGAATGGAGTTTTTGCGTTCGGCCAGTTGGGCCACCGCTGATTGAATGCCCTTGGGTTGGTCGATGGAGCATTGTTCGCTGATGGACAAGTGCATGGACAGGTGCAAAAACGGGTTGGCGTGTCCCGCTTCGACGGGGTAAGTTTGCTTCAGCGCCCAGGCTGGGTCGGACAACACTTCATGGAATTCAGGGTGCTCATCCACCCATTGGGCCGCCAAGGTTTGCAGAGCGTCCATGGGCTCTGCCTGCCGAGAACGGTGCAAGACTTCGCAAAAGAAGCGGCGAACATCATCCTGAGAAGGGGAAAACATGCATGTGACCAGGTGGATAAGGCAAAGCCCACCGGACGTGGGCTTCAAGGCTTGAATCATAATTGCTACCGAACTGGGCCACACCAGCCCGCGCACAGGCCAGTGCCCGTGTCACCATTTCATTTTGTCAAAGGACCCCCATGAATCACGCCTTCATTTGTGACGCCATTCGCACCCCTTTTGGTCGCTATGGGGGGGCTTTGTCCTCGGTGCGCACCGACGATTTGGCGGCAGTTCCATTGATGGCCTTGATGGCGCGCAACCCCAAGGTCGATTGGGCCGCCGTGACCGATGTGATTTATGGCTGCGTGAACCAAGCTGGTGAAGACAACCGCAACGTGGCCCACATGGCCAGCTTGTTGGCAGGCTTGCCGGTGGGTGTGCCAGGGGCCACCATCAACCGCTTGTGCGGTTCGGGCTTGGACGCGATTGGAACCGCTGCGCGCGCCATCCGCGCCGGTGAAGCCCAATTGATGATCGCCGGTGGGGTTGAGAGCATGAGCCGCGCACCCTTTGTCATGCCCAAAGCGGACAGTGCATTTGGGCGCAACGCCGAAATTCACGACACCACCATTGGCTGGCGTTTTGTGAACAAAAAAATGAAGGCGCAGTACGGTGTGGACTCCATGCCCGAGACCGCAGAGAACGTGGCGACAGAACACGGCATTGAACGTGAAGCCCAAGACCGCATGGCCTTGGCCAGCCAACGCAAGGCAGTGGCCGCTCAAAAGGCCGGATTTTTTGACCCAGAAATCACCCCGGTGAGCGTGCCCCAGCGCAAAGGCGATCCGGTGGTGGTGGCCCAAGACGAGCATCCCCGCGAGACCAGCATGGAGTCATTGGCCAAGCTCAAAGGCGTGGTGCGGCCCGATGGAACCGTGACGCCCGGCAACGCCAGCGGGGTCAACGACGGGGCTTGTGCATTGTTGCTGGCCGACGAAAAAACCGCTGCCCTGCAAGGCTTGACGCCGCGCGCCCGCGTGGTGGGCATGGCCACGGCGGGTGTGCCGCCCCGGGTGATGGGCATTGGGCCTGCGCCGGCGACCGAAAAAGTCATGGCGTTGACGGGCTTGAGCTTGGCGCAAATGGACGTGATCGAACTCAACGAAGCCTTTGCCGCGCAAGGCCTGGCAGTGCTGCGCATGCTGGGTTTGTCAGATGATGATGCGCGCGTCAACCCAAATGGCGGGGCGATTGCATTGGGCCACCCTTTGGGGGCCAGCGGAGGCCGCTTGGTCACCACCGCCATCAATCAGTTGCACCGCACCGGTGGCCGCTATGCCTTGTGCACCATGTGCATCGGGGTAGGGCAGGGCATTGCCCTGGTCATCGAACGGGTCTGAAACTCACTGTTCAACGAAGGCGCGCTCCACCACGAAGTCTCCCGGGGTGGTGGTGTTGCCTTCTTTGAAGCCACGCGCTTCGAGCAAAGCCTTGGTGTCTTTGAGCATTTGTGGGCTGCCGCACAGCATGACCCGGTCGCGTGCCGCGTCGAGCGGGGGCAGGCCCAGGTCGCTGAAAATCTTTCCACTGGCGATCAAATCGGTGATGCGGCCTTGGTGTTCAAAGGGTTCGCGTGTCACCGTGGGGTAGTACAGCAGTTGCGCCGACACCATTTCGCCCAGCAATTCGTGCTGGGGCAAGTCGCGACGCAGGTAGTCCATGTAGGCCAGTTCGTTGACCTGGCGCACCCCATGCACCACGATCACTTTGTCAAACCGCTCGTAGGTTTCGGGGTCGCGCACAATGCTCAGGTAGGGTGCCAAGCCCGTGCCGGTGCCCAGCAAATACAGGTTTTTACCGGGCAGCAGGTAATCGATGAGCAAGGTGCCGGTGGGCTTGCGGCCCACGATCAAGGTGTCGCCCACTTGGATGTGTTGCAAGCGCGAGGTCAGGGGCCCGTCCGGTACCTTGATGCTGAGAAATTCGAGGTGCTCTTCATAGTTGGCACTGACGATGCTGTAGGCGCGCAACAAAGGCTTGCCGTTGACCGGCAAGCCAATCATGGTGAAGTGCCCATTGGAAAAGCGCAAGGCTGTATCGCGGGTGGTGGTGAAGCTGAAGAGGCGGTCGGTCCAGTGGTGAACGGACAATATTTTTTCTTCGAGAAAGGCACTCATGAGCAGTAGGGCGCGAAAGTAAACCTTGATTTTAAGTCAGCCCTTCCATGGCCACCATGGGCCTGCATGATGGCCATGGAAGGGCTGATTGTTTGCACCCACCGTGCCGGTGTGTTGATCGGTCCAAGACCCACAGGGGACAACGCCCGTCCCATTCAGGATGAACCATGGCAAGATGCCAGCATGTTCCTTCAAGCCCGCCCTGATCATGCTGAGCCATTTCGGCGGTGCGCGCCATGCTGGATGGCTTGGGTGCTTCAGCGGGCCTCCCCCCCTACGTTTGACCCGCCGCCACTCGGCCCCCGCAGGACAGGAGCTTGACGATTGAGTGACGCGTACATCACCGACCCGTTTTTTTATGCCTTGGCTGTTCCGGCCGTGTTGTTGCTGGGCCTGAGCAAAAGTGGATTTGGAGCGGGTTTTGGGTCTTTGGCGGTGCCCATCATGGCCATGGCCATCACCGTGCCCCAAGCAGCGGCGATCTTGATGCCCATTTTGCTGGTGATGGACTTGCTCGGTTTGCATGCCTTTCGGCGTGAATACGACGTCAAGCTGCTGAAGTTTTTGATCCCTTGGGGGATGGTGGGCATTGGCGTTGGCTTTTTGCTCTTCAGGTACATGGAGTCCCGCTGGGTGGCCGGTTTGGTCGGCGTGACCACCCTGCTGTTTTTGGCCCAGCGTTTGGTATTTCCGCCGGGGACCAGCAGCCGAACCGCACCGACCTGGCTGGGCGCCTTGTTGACCGCGACATCGGGCTTTACCAGTTTCATTGCCCATGCCGGTGGGCCGCCCATCAACGCCTATGTGCTGCCCATGCGCTTGGCGCCCATGGTTTACACCGCCACCATGGCGTTTTTCTTTTTCTTCGTCAATGCCGGGAAATGGATTCCTTATGCCCTCTTGGGCTTGTTGGATTGGCGCAATTTCATGACCTCGCTGATCTTGCTGCCCCTGGCCCCGGTGGGGGTGTGGGTGGGCGTGCGGGTGGCGCGCAAGATCCAACCGGTTTTGTTTTACCGGTTGGTGCACATCGGCATGTTTTGCACGGGATTGAAACTGCTGGTGGACGCTGTCAGAGGCTGATCGGGGCTGACCGCTGGCCACAGGCCTTTAGCCAGGCGGTGCTGCCCCCGCAAAACCGTGCTGGCGCCAAGCCTCGTACACCACCACCGCCACCGCGTTGGACAGGTTCAGGCTGCGTTGACCAGCGCGCATGGGCAAACGCAATTGGCGTTCGGCGGGAAAATCACCGCGCACAGCAGCCGGCAAACCAGCGGTTTCGCTGCCAAACACCAGCCAGTCGCCAGGCGCAAAGGCGCAGGCCTGGGGTTGTTGGGTGCCGCGTGTGGTCAACGCATAGGCCTGGCCACCCAAGGCCGCCATCTCCGATGCCAATGCATGCCAGTCGGCGTGCACTTTGAGCGGCGCATATTCGTGGTAGTCCAGACCGGCGCGGCGCATTTGTTTGTCGCTCAGGTCAAAACCCAGGGGCTGTACCAAGTGCAGCTGGCAGCCAGTATTGGCCGCCAGGCGGATCACGTTGCCGGTGTTGGGTGGTATTTCAGGGTGAACCAAAACGATGTGAAACATGGGCCGCATTCTCACCCACGGCCACGCTCGCGGTTGACGCGCCCATGCGCGGTGCGTCGGTGCGTGCAAACACCATGACCGTGATGTGGCCCACCCCCACCTGACGCAGTGCGAGGGCGGCGGCCTGCAAACTGCTGCCCGTGGTCATGACATCGTCCAGCAGCACCACGCGACACCCGTTCAGTGCCTGGGCGTGGCGCGGGTTGACCGCCATGGTGCCCGCCACATTTTGCAGTCGCTGTGCTTTGGGCAGGCTCGCTTGCGGTGCTGTGTCTCTGGTTCGCAGCAGGGCCTGAGCCAAGGTTTTGCCTTGGGCCAGGTGGCGTGCCAAGACCAGGGTTTGGTTGAAGCCACGTTGGCGCAAGCGCTGCGGCGACAAGGGCATGGGTATCAGCCATTGGGCCCTTTCCAGGGCGGGCTCCAAACCGGGCGCGTGCAGCATGACATGGGCCAGCGAGCGGCCCATCGCGCTGTCGCCTTCAAACTTGAACCGCGCCAAGCAGGCGTCCCAGGGGTAGCCATAGGACACCGCACACAAACTGCGCGCCCATGCGGGCGGGTGTTGAAGGCAAGCCGGGCAGGGATGGGCGTGGCCAGGCAAGGCGCACACCGGACAGCGTGCCAAGGGCTGGGCAAAGCGCTCGATGCACGGGCTGCATATGGGCTGTGCTGGCCATGCGTGGCAGACGGCGCACACGCTGTAACCGCGCTGTGATCTCATCCAGCGGGCTGTGGAGGTGAAGCCAAACCATGCCATCGCACCAATATACTGCCCTGCATGTCTTTGGCCAAGTCTTCGCTTCCCCCACTCCTGGACGAACGGGCAGCTTCGAGCTGGCTGGAGAGGGCACGTCCACAACCCGCCTGGCTGAGCGAAGAAGTCGGTCGGCGCATGCAGCAGCGCTTGGATTGGATTCGCACGCCGCCCCAATCTTGGGCCGATTGGCACCCAGGCAATGGGGGATGGCAAGCGCATGCGTTGCTGCGACAGCGCTACCCCCAAGCGGCGTGTTGGCTGGTGGAGCCCAACCAGGCACGCCTGGCCTGGGCACGCCAGCATGTGGCCGAACCCTGGTGGCAATCTTGGCGCCGTGCAAAGCGCCAATCAGCCATTTCGCCCCGGCAAACGGTGGACATGGTTTGGGCCAATATGTTGCTGCACCAAAGTGAGCAACCGCTGGCTTTGTTGAAAACTTGGCACCAATCCTTGGCGATTGATGGATTTCTCATGTTTTCAGCCCTGGGACCGGACAGCCTGCGCGAATTGCATGCGGTGCATGCACGCACGCCATGGGGACCGCCAGGGCCGAACATGACCGATATGCACGATTGGGGCGACATGCTCCTCGAGGCTGGCTTTTCCCAGCCGGTGATGGACATGGAGCGCATCACCCTGACCTATGCCAGCGCCACCGACATGTTGACCGATTTGCGCGGTTTGGGGCGCAACACCCGCAGCGACCGTTTCGCCGCCTGCCGTGGCAAATCCTGGTGTGGGGCATGGCTGCAAGCGGTGGACCAATGGGGAGCGCGCAGCGCCAGCGACGGCAGGTTGCAGCTCACCTTCGAGGTGATTTATGGCCATGCGATCAAGCCGCAGCCCCGTGTCCCCATGGCGGCGCAGAGCGCAGTTTCCCTGGGGGACATGCGCGCCATGTTGGGGCGACCTCAGCGCGATTGAAAGCCCAGTGTCAGCCAATGGACCCGCGCAGATTGCTAGAATAGCGCAATTGAATCCATTCAAATGCATCCTTCTATGTGGCCCCGATATGAATCCATCTCCTGTGCCATGCAAATTTTCAAGTCTTCCAACACCATGAACAAGCTCTTTGGGAAATTGAACGCGGCCGCGCTGATGCTGGGCGCTTGGGTGGCGAGCCCCGCATGGGCCGTCAATGATTTGCCTGGTGGACCCGCTGTCCGGCAGCTCAATTTGGCCCCCGCGGCGACCAAAATTGCAGAAGAACAGGCCTGGTTGCATTGGTTCATGCTGATCATTTGTACCGTGATCTTCGTGGTGGTTTTTGGCGTGATGTTTTATTCCATTTGGAAGCACCGCAAATCGGTGGGCCACAAGCCCGCCTCTTTTCACGAGTCGGTGAAGGTCGAAATCGCTTGGACCGTGGTGCCCTTCGTGATTGTCATTTTGATGGCCCTGCCGGCCACCAAGGCCGTTGTGGCCAGCAAAGACACCTCCAACGCTGACATCACCATCAAAGCCACGGGCTATCAGTGGAAATGGGGTTACGACTACATCAAAGGCGAGGGCGAAGGCATTGGCTTTGTGTCCACCTTGGACAATGAACACCGCGAAATGTCCAACAACGGCGCCAAAGGCGTTGACATCGACAACTACCTGCTCAAAGTGGACAACCCCTTGGTGGTGCCGGTCGATAAAAAAGTCCGCATCATCACCACCGCCAATGACGTGATTCACGCTTTTGCGGTGCCTGCCTTTGGCATCAAGCAAGACGCGATTCCCGGCTTTGTGCGCGACACTTGGTTCCGCGCGGAGCGCACAGGCGATTTTTACGGTCAGTGCCAAGAGTTGTGCGGTAAAGAGCATGCCTATATGCCCATCCATGTCAAGGTGCTCAGTGCCACCGACTATGCAGCCTGGGTACAAGACCAGCAAAAGAAAATGGCCGCCAAACTCGACGACCCCAGCAAGGTTTGGGCCTTGGATGACATCGTCAAACGCGGTGAAAAGGTTTATGCCGCCAACTGTGCAGCCTGTCACCAACCCAGCGGCAAAGGCGCGGGCCCCATCAAGCCCCTGGACGGTGCAGCGGTGGTGCTCGATGCCGACAAGACCAAGCAAATCAAGGTGTTGCTCAATGGCCAAAACAATGGCGCCATGCCCGCCTGGAAGCAGTTGAGCGACACCGATTTGGCCGCCGTCATCAGCTACACCAAGAACAATTGGTCCAACAAGACCGGCCAGCTGGTTCAGCCCGCCGAAGTCAAGGCCGCCCGTTAACCCCATGCCCCGATTGAGAAGGAATATTCCATGAGCGCAGTTCTCGACCCCCATGGCCACACCGTTGGCGACCACGGGCATGACGATCACCACGGTGCCCCACACGGCTGGCGCCGTTGGGTGTATGCCACCAACCACAAAGACATCGGCACCCTGTACCTGTTGTTTGCGTTCACCATGCTGATGATTGGTGGAATTTTGGCGCTGCTGATCCGCGCCGAACTGTTCCAGCCGGGCTTGCAGTTGGTCAACCCCGAGTTGTTCAATCAGTTCACCACCATGCACGGTTTGATCATGGTGTTTGGCGCCATCATGCCGGCCTTTGTGGGCTTTGCCAATTGGATGATCCCATTGCAAATTGGCGCGTCTGACATGGCTTTCGCCCGCATGAACAACTTCAGCTTCTGGCTGATGATTCCCGCGGCTGTCATGTTGGCAGGCTCTTTCTTCATGCCCGGTGGCGCGCCCGCTGCGGGCTGGACTTTGTATGCGCCCCTGACCCTTCAAATGGGCCCCTCAATGGACGCCGGTATCTTTGCCCTGCACATTTTGGGCGCCTCCTCCATCATGGGTTCGATCAACATCATCGTCACCATTTTGAACATGCGCGCACCCGGCATGACCATGATGAAGATGCCCATGTTTGTGTGGACCTGGTTGATCACCGCTTATTTGTTGATTGCCGTGATGCCGGTGTTGGCGGGTGTGATCACCATGACCTTGACCGACCGCCACTTTGGCACCACCTTCTTCAACCCCGCTGGTGGGGGTGACCCAGTGATGTTCCAGCACATCTTCTGGTTCTTTGGCCACCCCGAGGTCTACATCATGATCTTGCCGGCGTTTGGCATCATCAGCCAGATCGTGCCGGCCTTCTCGCGCAAGCGCTTGTTTGGCTACGCCTCCATGGTTTACGCCACGTCGTCGATTGCCATTTTGTCGTTCATCGTGTGGGCGCACCACATGTACACGACGGGCATGCCCGTCACAGGTCAACTGTTCTTCATGTACGCAACCATGCTGATTTCGGTGCCCACCGGCGTGAAGGTGTTCAACTGGATC
>CANFPJ010000046.1 GCA_947448885.1 Comamonadaceae bacterium | reverse complement strand
GAGTTGGGCCAGGGCCGCGGCCACCTCGGCCAGGGCTTGGGGCCACAGGGCGGGCTCGGTGATCCACGATTCTTGAACCGGCATCGCCCAGTCCCGCATGCGCTCATTGATTTGCAACACCTGGCCACCACGCCGTGCGGCCTGGCGGATGCGCTGGGCCAACAAGGGCTGGTCTTTGCGCACATGCGTGCCCACCAGCAGCACGCGTTGCATTGAAGACAAAGATGCGACCGAGGTGCCCAGCCAACGCACCGCGCCGTCATGCTGAAAGTCCAAGGCGCGCAAACGCGTGTCGATGTTGTCACCACCCATGCCACGCACCAACTGAGCCGCCAAATGCAACTCTTCAGCGGTGCTGTGGGGGCTGGCCAACAAGCCCCATTGTTGGGGGCCGTGATCGGCATTGATTTGGCGCAAGCCATTGGCAACGTATTCCAGGGCTGTGGCCCAATCCACCGTCAACCATTCGCCATTTTGCTTGAGCATGGGCTGGGTCAGCCGATCTGGGCTGTTCAGTGCTTCGTAGGAGAAGCGATCGCGGTCGGCGATCCAGCATTCGTTGATGGACTCGTTTTCAAACGGCACCACCCGCATCACTTGGTTGTTTTTCACTTGCACCACCAAATTGGCACCTGTCGCATCGTGGGGGCTGACCGAGCGGCGGCGGCTGAGCTCCCAAGTGCGGGCGTTGTAGCGGAAGGGCTTGCTGGTCAAGGCCCCCACAGGGCAAATGTCAATCATGTTGCCGGACAGCTCCGAGTCCACGGTGGCACCGACAAAGGTTTCAATCTCTGAGTGTTCGCCGCGATGGGACATGCCCAACTCCATGACCCCGGCCACTTCTTGGCCAAAGCGCACGCAGCGGGTGCAATGGATGCAGCGGCTCATCTCTTCCATGCTGATCAGCGGGCCAATGTTCTTGTGGAACACGACGCGTTTTTCTTCTTCGTAACGGGAGGCGCTGCCCCCGTATCCCACTGCCAAATCTTGCAACTGACATTCGCCGCCTTGGTCGCAAATCGGGCAGTCCAAGGGGTGGTTGATGAGCAAAAACTCCATCACCGACTTTTGCGCCTTGACCGCTTTGTCCGACTGGGTGCGCACCACCATGCCTTGGGTCACCGGGGTGGCACAAGCGGGCATGGGTTTGGGGGCTTTTTCCACTTCCACCAAACACATGCGGCAATTGGCAGCGATGCTGAGCTTCTTGTGATAACAAAAATGAGGGATGAAAGTACCGGCTTTTTCAGCGGCATGCATCACCGTGCAGCCTTCAGCCACTTCCACTTTTTTGCCATCGAGTTCGATTTCAACCATGGTGTGTGCTCAAGCCTTAAACAGGCACCGAGACCATGCAGGTCTTGTGCGTGATGTGGTGTTCAAATTCTGCTCGAAAGTGTTTCAACATGCCGCGAACGGGCATGGCAGCCGCATCGCCCAGCGCACAAATGGTGCGGCCCATGATGCTTTCGGCCACGTTGTCGAGCAAGTCCATGTCGCTGGGGCGGCCCTGGCCGTTTTCGATTCGGTCCACCATGCGCCACAACCAACCCGTGCCTTCGCGGCAAGGCGTGCATTGGCCACATGACTCGTGCATGTAGAAGTAGCTCAAGCGTTGCAGGCTTTTGACCATGCAACGCCGCTCGTCCATCACGATGACCGCGCCAGAGCCCAGCATGGAGCCGGCTTTGGCAATCGCGTCGTAGTCCATGGTGATGTCCATCATGATGGACGCTGGCAACACCGGCGCGGATGAGCCACCGGGAATGACCGCTTTCAAAGCGCGCCCTGAGCGCATGCCACCGGCCAGCTCGAGCAAAGTGGCAAACGGGGTGCCCAACGGAATTTCGTAATTGCCAGGACGCTCCACATCCCCAGAAATGGAGAAGATTTTGGTACCCCCGTTGTTGGGTTTGCCACAGGCCAAGTAGGCAGCGCCACCGTTGTTGATGATCCAAGGCACGGCCGAAAAGGTTTCGGTGTTGTTGATGGTGGTGGGCTTGCCGTACAAGCCAAAACTGGCGGGAAACGGCGGCTTGAACCTGGGCTGACCTTTCTTGCCTTCCAATGACTCGAGCAAAGCCGTTTCTTCACCGCAGATGTATGCGCCAAAACCGTGGGCCGCATGGAGCTGAAAAGAATAGGCCGAGCCCATGATCTTGTCGCCCAAATACCCAGCCGCCCTGGCCTCCTCCAAGGCTTCTTCAAAACGCTCATAGGTTTTGAAAATTTCACCGTGGATGTAGTTGTAGCCCACGCCAATGCCCATGGCATAAGCCGCAATGGCCATCCCTTCAATCACAATGTGGGGGTTGAATTGCAGGATATCGCGGTCTTTGAAGGTGCCGGGCTCGCCCTCGTCGGAATTGCACACCAGGTATTTGGCGCCGGGGAATTGGCGCGGCATGAAGCTCCACTTCAAACCGGTGGGAAAACCAGCGCCACCACGCCCACGCAATCCAGACTCTTTGACGATGGCGATCACTTGATCTTGCGTCAGGCCTTCAGAGCCATCTTGACCCAAAATTTTGCGCAAAGCCTGATAGCCGCCCCGCGACTCATAGTCTTTCAAGCGCCAATTGCTGCCATTCAAACCGGCCAAAATTTGTGGCTGAATATGCCGCCCGTGGAAGCAAGACTCCAAGCCTTGGGCTTGAAATTGGGCCATCAATTGCTGTGGATTCATGGCGTGGCCTTCTCAATCGCAGCCAAACGCAAGCCATCGATCAACTGATCGAGTTTTTCATGGCTCATGAAGCTGCACATGTTGCGGTCGTTGACCAACACCACCGGTGCATCGGCGCAGGCGCCCATGCACTCACCGGGTTGCACGGTGAACATGCCATCGGCCGTGGTACCACCAGACTCAACGCCCAAGCGTTCACACACATGGGCCAATGCCTTGGCGCCATCGCGCAACTGGCAGGGCAAGTTGGTGCAGACGTTGATCTTGAACTGCCCCACCGGCTTGAGGTTGTACATGTTGTAAAAACTGCTGACCTCACGCACGGCCATCACCGGCATGCCCAAATAGTGGGCCACGGCCAGTTCACCCTCTGGACTGACCCATCCCGTTTCTTGCTGCAGGATGGACAAGCAGGCCATGACAGCCGACTGGCTTTGGTCAGCTGGGTACTTGGCCACCTCTTTGGCAAAACGCTGAGCCGTGGA
This sequence comes from Comamonadaceae bacterium, assembly GCA_947448885.1. Classification (GTDB taxonomy): domain Bacteria; phylum Pseudomonadota; class Gammaproteobacteria; order Burkholderiales; family Burkholderiaceae_C; genus Limnohabitans. The sequence continues at coordinate 18,565 of CANFPJ010000046.1, read as the reverse complement.
CTCAGACAAGGCCATGGGCGCGAGAACGGGTGCGCTGGTGTTCATCGGTCAATTTCCCCAAACACAATGTCCATGGTGCCGATGACGGCCACGGTATCGGCGATCATGTGACCGCGTGACATCTCATCCATCGCCGCCAAGTGGGCAAAGCCCGGGGCTCTGATTTTCAAACGGTAGGGCTTGTTGGCGCCGTCACTGACCAAGTAAATACCGAATTCACCTTTGGGGTGTTCGACCGCGGCATAAGCCTCGCCTTCCGGCACATGGAAGCCTTCGGTGAACAACTTGAAATGGTGAATCAACTCTTCCATGTTGGCCTTCATCGCCTCGCGCGCAGGCGGCGCCACCTTGTGGTTGTCGGTGATCACCGGGCCCGGGTTGCGCCGAAGCCATTCCACACACTGGGAAATGATGCGATTGGACTGGCGCATTTCAGCCACCCGGACCAAATACCGGTCGTAACAGTCACCGGTTTTGCCCACCGGAATGTCAAAGTCCATGCGGTCGTACACATCGTAGGGTTGGTGCTTGCGCAAATCCCAAGCCACGCCAGAACCCCGCAACATGGCCCCGGTGAAACCTAAATTTTTCGCCCGCTCAGGGGTGACGACGCCAATGCCCACCGTGCGTTGCTTCCAGATGCGGTTGTCGGTCAACAAGGTTTCGTACTCGTCCACAAAGGCCGGAAAGCGGCGGGTGAAATCGTCGATGAAGTCGAGCAAACTGCCCTGGCGGTTTTCATTCAAGCGGGCAATGGCGCGCTCGTTTTTCACCTTGCTCAGCTTGTACTGCGGCATGGTGTCGGGCAAATCACGGTACACGCCACCGGGGCGGAAATAGGCGGCATGCATGCGCGCACCTGAGACCGCCTCGTACATGTCAAACAAATCCTCGCGCTCGCGGAAGCAATAGATAAGGATGTTCATTGCACCACAGTCAAAACCATGGCACCCCAGCCACAGCAAGTGGTTGAGCAAGCGCGTGATTTCGGCAAACATCACGCGGATGTACTGGGCCCGCTCGGGCACTTCCAAGCCCATCATTTTTTCAATCGCCAAACAATAGGCGTGCTCGTTGCACATCATGGAGACGTAATCGAGCCGATCCATGTAAGGCAGCGACTGGATGTAGGTTTTGCTTTCAGCCAATTTTTCAGTGGCCCGGTGCAGCAAGCCAATGTGTGGGTCAGCGCGTTGCACCACCTCACCATCGAGCTCCAACACCAAGCGAAGCACACCATGCGCCGCCGGATGTTGCGGGCCGAGATTCAATGTGTAATTTTTGATGTCAGCCATGGCTCAGTGCGGTCCGCCGTAATGCTCTTCTCGGATGATGCGTGGCGTGATCTCTCGCGGCTCGATGCTCACCGGTTGGTAAATCACCCGCTTTTGCTCCGCGTCGTAGCGCATTTCGACATGCCCCGATGTGGGAAAGTCTTTGCGGAATGGGTGGCCAATGAAGCCGTAGTCGGTGAGCAAGCGGCGCAGATCTTCGTGGCCGTCAAAGACAATGCCAAACAGATCAAAGGCCTCGCGCTCGAACCAATTGGCCGAGCTCCAAATGGGGTTGATCGAATCCACCCGGGGCATGTGGTCATCCACCGCGTAGACACGCAAGCGCAAGCGCCAGTTGTGCGTCAAGGACAACAAATGGCAGACCACCGCATAACGAGGGCCATCGGTGTGGCGGCTGTGGGCGCCATCTTTATAAGCCGAGTAATCCAGGCCACACAGGTCGATGAGTTGTTCAAAAGCCAAGCTGGGGTCATCGCGCAAGCGCTGTGCGACAGACAGATAAGCAGATGAGGCCACCGTCAAAGTCAACTCACCCAAGCGCTGATCGAGCTGAACCACAGCAGACGCCAGCACCGAATGCAAAGCACTTTGAAGCGTATCGAGACGATCACTCATGGGGGTGTCTCAGCGGGCGATGGTGTTTTCGCGCCGGATTTTGCTTTGCAATTGCAAAATACCGTACAAAAGCGCTTCGGCCGTGGGGGGGCAACCAGGGACATACACGTCCACCGGAACAATGCGGTCACACCCACGCACCACAGAGTAACTGTAGTGGTAATAACCACCACCATTGGCGCAAGAACCCATCGACAACACCCAGCGGGGCTCACTCATCTGGTCATAGACTTTGCGCAAAGCCGGGGCCATTTTGTTGCAAAGGGTACCCGCCACAATCATCAAGTCAGACTGACGCGGACTGGGTCGGAACAACATGCCAAAGCGGTCGATGTCATAACGGGCCGCACCCGCGTGCATCATCTCGACCGCGCAGCAGGCCAAGCCAAAGGTCATGGGCCACAGGGACCCGGTCTTGGCCCAATTCACCACCGAGTCGTAGGACGTGGTGATGAACCCCTCTTTAAAGACGCCTTCAAGTGACACGGTTTACTCCCAATCCAGCGCCCCTTTTTTCCACTCGTAGGCGAAACCAACCACCAAAATGGCCAGAAAAATCATCATGGCCCAAAAGCCAACGGGCCCAATTTCCTTCAGGGCCACAGCCCAAGGAAATAAAAATGCAATTTCAAGGTCGAACAAGATGAACAGAATCGCCACCAAGTAGTAGCGCACGTCAAATTTCATTCGCGCATCTTCGAACGCTTCAAATCCGCATTCGTAAGGGGAATTTTTGGCTTCGTCAGGTCGCTGCGGCCCTAAAAAATAACCAATGGCTTGCGGCGCCACCCCAATGGCCAAACCCACCAAAATAAACAACAAAACGGGGAGATAGGCTTCTAGATTCATCGCAAGCTTGCCACTGAAGACATCGACAGAAACCGCACTGTGAACCCCAGCGCTGACAAGAATATGACATCCTGGGCCGGGTGGGTGGGCGATGAGCTTGGGAGTCTGGTCATGGGCTGTGATCGACCGGGACAAATGTTGAAACATTTGCAGCAGACGGTGTCCGCCAGGTCGTTGAAACAGGCGGCATCTTATCACGCACGCCGAGGTGAATTCGCTTCGATCAGCGCTCACGGGTCAGCTCATGGCGCGCCTGTCGCCCCGCCCCGTGCGCTTGGTGTTAAGCCTGCGCCAAGTGCGTTGCCGCGAGCCCGGTTGGCGTCATCGTGGGGCACAGCGTGCCTTTGACCACCGCCCCAGGGTGAATGCACAGATCGCCGTATCCCAAATCGGCTTGTACCCGCGCGTCGGTGCCCAATTGCACAACACCCACCGACTTGACCGTGCCTTGAACTTGACCCAAGATGGTCACGGCATCGCCCTCCAACTGGCCTTCCAATTTGCCTTGCAAATAGACCAAGACCGTGCCACTTTTTTGTCCATTGCTGGAGACCAAGCGCCCCGTGATGTGCCCGCGCAACTCAACCGATTCGTTGCTGTAGACCTCGCCAATGATGTGTGCGCCTGCGCCAATCTGGGTGCCCCCATGGGTTGAAGCATCGTTGGCCCCCGCAAAGCATTGTTCAAAACGTCGATTCCAATCCACAACACACCTCCGCATCAATGCCCCATCAACGAGGAATGGTGTATTTTGTACTAAATTAAAGTTAATTTTTTATTAAATTTAAATATAAAACAATAAATAATAAAGAAGTCCATCATTCAGACAAGAAAAAACCGAGTCTTGCATTGGCAAGCTCGGTTGTTGTCTGGTGCCGTCGGCGAGACTCGAACTCGCACAGCTTTCGCCACTACCCCCTCAAGATAGCGTGTCTACCAATTTCACCACAACGGCATCTCCATTCATGGGCATCTGTTGTGCCCTCACAAGGCGTGCAGTTTAACTGCAATGCGTCTCACCCAAGTTCTCATCGAACCCTGACCATCATTTGGGGATTTGACCCGCACCATTGGGCGTGCCGGGTGCTGAAGGCGCAGGAACGGCACTGGCGGGCGCCGTGTTGGTGGCCGGGTCATTTTGGCCCGGAATTTGAACAGCGGGTCCGGCGGGCACATTCACCGGCGCTTTTTCCAACACGCTGCTGCCTTCGCTGCTGGGCCTGAGATTGCCAAAGTAAGCCAAGGCCAAAGTGCAGGCAAAAAACACCGCTGCCAACACCGAGGTGCTGCGCGATAAAAAATTGGCACTGCCACTGGCTCCAAACAAGCTGCCTGAACTGCCACTGCCAAATGCAGCGCCCATATCGGCACCTTTTCCATGCTGGATCAAGATCAATCCAATCATGGCCAAAGCGGCCAAAATTTGAACCACCAACAAAACATTCAGAAGCAAGGTCATGGTTATCTCGGTTAATCAGCGCCTCAGAGCGCTTGGGCTGCGGCCACAATGGCCAAAAAATCATGGGGCTTGAGGGACGCGCCGCCCACCAAACCGCCATCAATATCGGGTTGCGCCAACAAGCTTGCGGCGTTGCTGGCATTCATGCTGCCGCCGTAGAGCAAGCGAATGCTCGGTGCGTTGGCTGTGGCCGCATTCAGTTGTGCACGCAGCAAAGCATGCACCGCTTGGGCCTGCTCAGGTGAAGCGGTGCGGCCTGTGCCGATGGCCCAAACAGGCTCATAGGCCACCACCAATTCGCTCACGCAATGACCCACCTGTTGGATCACTGCCGCCAATTGGCGCTTGACCACATCCTCGGTCTGACCGGCCTCTCGCTCTTGCAGGGTCTCACCCACACACACGATGGGGGTGATGCCTTTGGCCAATGCCCTTTGGGCTTTGGCCGCCACCACCGATGAGCTTTCGCCATGGTATTGGCGCCGCTCTGAATGGCCCACCAAGACGTACCGAACCTTGAAGTCCTGAAGCATGGCCGCAGACACCTCACCGGTGTATGCGCCCTGTTCATGGGCGGAGACATCTTGCCCCCCCCAAGAAAGCGCAGAGGCCTGGCAAATCAGCTGAGCCTGGGCCAAATACGGCGCTGGCACACACACGGCCATGTCGACCCGATCGCAGGCAGGTGTGGGGTGCAAGATGGCACCGAGCAAATCGGCATTGGCTGCCAATTGCCCGTTCATCTTCCAATTGCCGACGATCAATAATCGCTTCATGGTCATGAACCCGTCAGTTCGTGCTGCGACGATCAGTTCTCGTTCTTGGGTTCGTGGTGGCGATGACCACCATCGTGCTGGGCATCGTGGCCTTGTGCGGGTGCATGGTCAATCGGATGCTCGGGGCGATCCAACAAGGCTTTCATGGACAGTTTGACACGGCCTTTTTCATCGGTTTCCAAGACTTTGACGCGAACCACTTGGCCTTCGGCCAAGACATCGGTGACCTTGGCAATGCGCTCGTGGCTGATTTGGCTGATGTGCAACAAACCGTCTTTGCCGGGCAACAAATTGACCAGGGCACCAAAGTCGAGGATCTTGGTGATCGGGCCTTCATAGACCTTGCCAATTTCCACTTCAGCGGTGATTTCGGCAATGCGGCGCTTGGCCTCTTCGGCTTTGGCGCCGTCGGTGGCAGCGATGGTGATGGTGCCATCTTCTTCGATGTTGATCTGGGTACCGGTTTCTTCGGTCAATGCGCGAATCACCGCCCCACCCTTGCCGATCACGTCCCGGATTTTTTCCGGGTTGATCTTCATGGTGAAGAGTTTGGGCGCGAAGTTGCTCACCTCGGTGCGCGCCTCGCCCATGGCTTCTTGCATCTTGCCCAAAATGTGGATGCGGGCCTCTTTGGCTTGGGCCAAAGCCACCTGCATGATTTCCTGGGTAATGCCCTGGATTTTGATGTCCATTTGCAAGGCGGTGATGCCCTGGGTGCTGCCCGCCACTTTGAAGTCCATGTCGCCCAAGTGGTCCTCGTCACCCAAAATGTCGGTCAAGACGGCAAAGCGATTGCCTTCTTTGATCAAACCCATGGCGATACCGGCCACATGTGCCTTGAGCGGCACGCCTGCGTCCATCAAGGACAAACAACCGCCACACACCGACGCCATCGATGAAGAGCCATTCGATTCGGTGATTTCCGATACCACACGCATGGTGTAAGGGAACTCTTCTTTGGTCGGCAACACGGCAGCCAAAGCCCGCTTGGCCAACCGGCCATGGCCGATTTCACGGCGCTTGGTGCTGCCCATGCGACCCACTTCGCCCGTGGCAAAGGGAGGCATGTTGTAGTGCAACATGAAACGATCTTCAAACTCGCCAGCCAATGCGTCAATGCGCTGGGCATCGCGCTCGGTGCCCAACGTGGAGATCACCAAGGCTTGGGTTTCACCACGGGTGAACAAGGACGAGCCATGGGTGCGGGGCAAAACAGAGTTGCGGATTTCAATCGGGCGCACGGTGCGCGTGTCGCGACCATCGATGCGCGGCTCGCCGGCCAAAATTTGACCGCGGACAATGCGTGACTCGATTTCGAACAACAAGTTGTCCACCTTGACGGGGTCAAACGCCACGCCACTGGCGGTCAAGCCATCTTTGGCGGCTTGGTAAGCCTCGCGGCAAGCCTGGGTGCGGGCTTGTTTGTTGCGAATTTGATAGGCCGCAATCAGTTTGTCTTGCGCATGGGTCGCCAATTGCGCCTCGAAGTCGCTGTCACGGGCAGGTGCAGACCAGTCCCATGCGGGTTTGCCGGCATCGCGAACCAATTCGTGAATGGCATTGATGGCAATCTTGCCTTGGTCGTGGCCAAAAACCACGGCACCGAGCATGATCTCTTCGGACAGTTGCTGGGCTTCGGACTCGACCATCAACACAGCCGTCTCGGTACCCGCCACCACCAAGTCCATCAGGCTGTCTTTGCGCTGGGTTTGACCTGGGTTCAACACATATTCGCCGTTGATGTAACCCACGCGGGCAGCACCAATGGGGCCGTTGAAAGGCAGGCCTGAAATGGCCAATGCAGCCGAGGTGCCAATCATGGCGGCGATATCGGCATCGACCTCTGGGTTGAGTGACACGGTGTGGATCACCACATGCACTTCGTTGTAAAAACCTTCTGGGAACAAGGGGCGGATTGGGCGGTCGATCAAACGGGAAGTCAGCGTTTCCAGTTCACTGGGCTTGGCTTCGCGCTTGAAAAAGCTGCCGGGGATCTTGCCCGCTGCGTAGGCTTTCTCGATGTAATCCACGGTCAAAGGGAAAAAGTCTTGCCCCGGCTTGGATGACTTGGAGCCCACCACGGTGGCCAGCACCACGGTGTCGTCGATGTTGACCAGCACAGCGCCGGTGGCTTGGCGGGCAATTTCGCCGGTTTCCAAAGTGACCGTGTGTTGGCCCCACTGGAAGGTTTTAGTGACTTTATTAAAAATAGACATGTGTCTCTCCTGAGGTTGATGGGAGGTACAGGCCACCTCCACAAAGCCCGGAAAAATCGTCACAGAACACGATGCCATTCCATGAAACACCCCGCACGGGGGTCATTTGATGGAATGACACAGCTTCGCTCTGTTCTCGAGTTCTCCATGTGGCAAGGCCACCGAGTTACCGAAATAACATCAGTGGCCGAGCATGCATGCGTTGAACAAAATTACTTGCGCAGACCGAGTTTGGCAATCAGCGCGGTGTAACGGTCGGCATCTTTGGACTTGAGGTAGTCCAGCAGTTTGCGGCGACGGCTGACCATGCGCAACAAGCCACGGCGACCGTGGTGATCTTTGGCGTGGGTTTTGAAATGGGGGGTGAGTTCGTTGATGCGGGCGGTCAGAATGGCCACCTGCACTTCGGGACTGCCGGTATCGCTGGCGCTGCGGGCATTGGCTTTAACAACCTCTGCCTTGTTGAGTGTGGTCATGGTGTTTCCTTGAAGTTTGACTTGCGCTGGGCACTGGAACTGCGCCTAGCGTGCGTTCGAAAAATCCCGAACCCGAAGATTATAGCCTGATCCAATCCCGCAAGCGCTCTATCCCCAAGTGCAGTCGCTGGGGGTCCTTGGAAGCAAAGCACCAACGCAACCAACCCGCAGCTTCTGACCCAAAAGCCTCACCCGGGGCCAAGCCCAAACCCGCCTCCGCGACCAAGCGCTTGGCGGTGGCCAGGCCATCGCCTTGCCCGGGCAGGCGAAAAAAGGCGTACATCCCGCCCAGCGGAAGGCTCAACTCCAAGCCAGGCAAAGACTGCAAACCGCCCACCAAGGTGTCACGGCAGGTTTTCAAATGCGCCACCACCCGGGGGGTGATCTCATGGCGGCGTTGCAAGGCCACCTGGCCAGCGCGTTGGGTGAAAACGCTGCAGCATGAGGTGTTGAACTCAATGAGCTTGCCCATGGCGTCGGTCATTTCTGGGGGCATGACCAGCCAACCCAAGCGCCAACCGGTCATCAAAAAGCTTTTGGAAAAACTGTGCGCCACGACCAAACGGTCTTGTGGCTCGGCAACATCCAAAAAACTGGGGGCGCAGGCATTGTCTGTCGAGGCGTAATACAGGGCCTCATAAACTTCATCGGCCAAGATCCAAGTGCCTGTCACACGGCAACGTTGCAATATGGCCTGCTGCTCCTCTCGGGTCAAGGTCCAACCGGTTGGGTTGTTGGGTGCGTTCAAAATCAACAAGCGCGTTTGGGGACCGATGGCCGCCAGCAAAGCTTCCAAGTCCAGCTGCCAGCGGGCATTCACAACCTGCAAGGCCATGGTGCGCAAGTTGGCACCCATGATGCGGGGCTGGGCCACCAAATTGGGCCATACCGGGGTGATGGCCAGCACATCGTCGCCGGGGTTGACCAAGGCCTGCACCGCCAACATCAAGGCATTCACCCCGCCAGCGGTGACGGCCACGCGGTCCAAGGAGACCCCCTTCCCATGGGGCCCAGGGTGGTTCTGTCCCATGTGATCGGCAATGGCCTGGCGCAACGAGGGCAAACCCAGGTTGTGCGCGTAATAAGTCTCACCTTGTTGCAAAGAGTCGATGGCCGCTTGGCGGACAAAGTCAGGTGTGACCTCATCGCCTTCGCCGAACCAAAAGGCCAATACATCGTCGCGCCCCAAGCCCGCGTTGGCCACTTCGCGGATTTTCGAGGCCTCCAAGTCCATGATGGCAGTGCGCACGATCGATCTCCTGGTTCAGCGGCGCGGTTCGCTGCTGGGGTTCAAAGTGGGGCGGACCATTCGACAAAGGCTGGGCAGCTCGGCCTGTCGGGCCGTGAGTGTTTTGATGATTCGAAAACCATAGCCAGACCCTTCGCTGTCGTGCCTGACGCCACGCTGTCCAAGCTTGTCCATCAAACCCACCACCATGTTTTGCTGCAACTGGTGATCACTTTCACGCATGTGCGCAGAGTGCCCATAAAAATCCAATTCGGCACGCTCCAACTGCAAGGCAACGGCCAGCGCATCGGTGCTGCCCGCCGTCTCGACGGCGCGAACCCACATCTCCACCATGATTTGCATGCGCATGTGCACATAGTCATCTTGCGGCTGGGGAAACCGCTGCTTGAACGCCGCATAAAAAGCCGCCGATTCGGGCCCAGCCACATTGGGCATCCACTCGGCCACCGCAAACACCTTGCCCACACCCGCTTCACCCATGGCCTGCGGTGCGCCCAATGCATTGCCATAAAAGGTCAAGAAATAACCGTTGTAACCGGCGTCTCGCGCGGCCTTGACCAACAGGCTCAGGTCCTGGCCCCAATTGCCGGTGATGACGGCTTGGGCGCCACTGGCTTTGATTTTTTGCACGTAGGGCAGGAAATCTTTGACCCGCCCCATGGGGTGCAGCTCCTCGCCCACCACCTTGGGGGGGCGCTGCATCTGCGTGATTTGACGCTTGGCCTCGCGCACAACGGCTTGGCCGAAGCTGTAGTCTTGGGCGATCAAATAAACACGTTCAATGGATGGGTCAGCCTGCATGACCTCCATCAAGGCCTTCATGCGCATGTCAGCATGGGCATCAAACCTGAAGTGCCAAAAACTGCAGCGCTCCTGGGTCAAAGCAGGGTCAACCGCCGAATAATTCAAAAACAACACTTGCCGACTGGGATCGCGTTCATTGTGTTTTTGCGTCGCCTCCATCAATGCGGCGGCAATCGCGGAACTGTTGCCTTGCAAAATCACCCTGGCACCGCCATCAATGGCCGATCGCAAAGCCACCAAGGCCTCTTCCACTTGGCCTTTGCTGTCAAAGCGCTCCAAGGCCAATGGACGCGACAGGCCCGCCAACTTGACACCACCGCGCTGGGTGACGCGCTCGACCGCCCAAGCCAAATTGCGCCAAACGGCTTCACCGGTGTTGGCAAAGGGTCCGCTGAATGATTCAATCACCGCCAATTTGATGGGCTGCAGCGCCAATGGCTGAGTTTGTGCGATCGCCAAACCGCCCCAAAAAAGGATGACAAATAGCGTCCAACGCACCCATTTCAAGACCCGCAGAGAAAAAAGATACATGCCCCAATGCCCTTGAATGTCGACGCCTTGGTCGCAACTGATGATGACTGCAGAAACAGCCGCGCAGTGTACCCCTCTCAAGGAGAAAACCATGTTCTTTACCCCCATCGCCCCAGCTACCTACCGCACCAATGCCCGACTGGGTCTGGAGCGTTTTTTACAAGAGGTGGCGCGCCCTCAGCACGCCCCGCCGACACAATTTGAACAAGATGAACACCAATACCGCTTGAGCATGGATGTGCCGGGCGTGTCACGGGAACATCTGGTGGTGCAAATCGAGGCGCAACTGGTGCAAATCAACACCACGGCAGATGCCAATCGGGTCTACAAAGCACAGTTTGAATTGCCCATGCCCGTAGATGCCACCACCAGCAGTGCCAAGCTGGAAAACGGCATTTTGAATTTGGTGCTGGTGAAAAAACTGCCCCAAAGCAAAGCCCAAGCTTTGCCGGTTCAGTGATGGCTTGACAGTTCCTGCATAGGCCAACGGGGGCGCACATCGAAGGCCCCATCGCGGCCCATGCGCAAGCCAGGCACGGCCTGGATGCGCATGGCAGCGGCCATGGCAATCATGGCGCCGTTATCGGTGCACAAATGCAACTCGGGGTAGTGAACCTGCACGCCCAAGGTTTGGCATTGGGCATGGAGTTGAGTGCGCAAGGCGCTGTTGGCACCCACGCCGCCAGCCACCACCAAACGTTTGAGCCCTGTTTGCGCCAATGCGCGCATGGATTTTTTCACCAATACTTCCACAATGGCAGCCTGGGTGCTGGCTGCCACATCGGCCACCCGCGCTGGCAAGTCGGCGCCCAATCGCTGGACCTGGGTCAACACAGCCGTTTTGAGACCGGCAAAGGAAAAATCCAAGTTGCCACTATTCAACAGTGGACGGGGCAAGGCAAACGCCCTGGGGTCGCCCTGCTCGGCCAAGCGCGATAAACCAGGCCCCCCGGGGTAAGGCAAGCCCAATAATTTGGCCGATTTGTCAAAGGCCTCACCCGCGGCATCGTCAATGGTCTCGCCCAACAAAGCGTAGTCCCCCACCGCGTTGACTTGCATGAGTTGGGTGTGCCCGCCAGACACCAGCAAAGCCACGAAAGGAAAGCTGGGTGGGTCTTGGCTCAAAAAAGGCGACAGCAAATGCCCTTCCAGGTGATGGACACCCAACAAGGGCTTGCGCCAAGCCGCCGCCAAACCAGCGGCCACCCCTGCCCCGACCAACAAGGCACCCGCCAAACCTGGGCCGCGCGTGAACGCCACCACGTCAATCTCTGCGGCTTGAACGCCGGCTTGGTTCAAAACCGATTCCGTCAAAGGGATGACACGGCGAATGTGGTCTCGGCTGGCCAGCTCGGGCACCACCCCGCCATAGGCTTGATGCATTTCAATTTGAGAATGTAGGGCTTGGGCCAGCAAAACAGGCCAAGTTGGGGCTGTCCCTGGGGAACCCTCAGCCGTTTTGACCAAGGCCACACCGGTTTCATCGCAAGAGGATTCAATGCCCAAAACAATCATGGGCGCAGTGTAGCCCTGGCATGCGAGACAATCCGTTCATGGGCATCAGCGCTTACATCAAAGAAATTGGCCGGGGCAAGGATGGCGCACGCGCGTTGAGCCGTGAGCAAGCTGCCGACTTGATGGGGCAACTGCTCGACGGCCACGTCAGCGACCTTGAAATCGGGGCGTTTTGCTTGGCCATGCGCATCAAAGGTGAAACCCCTGAAGAGATGGCGGGTTTTTTAGATGCCACCCAACAAAGACTGAATCACTTTGAGAGCTCCGCCAGCCACCCCACCGTGGTGATCCCCAGCTACAACGGTTCGCGCAAGTTGCCCCTGCTCACCCCCTTGTTGGCAGGGTTGATGGCGCGTGAAGGCTTTGCGGTGTTGGTCCACGGCAGCACCACCGAAGGCACACGTGTCACCAGTGAGCAGGTCTTTGCGGCCATGGGGACCGCCGCATTGGACCGCCCCACCCGATTGGAACCCGGGCGGGTTTTTTATGCGCCCACCCAAGTGCTCTCACCGGCTTTGCAAAAGTTGCTGGATGTGCGGCGCGTGGTGGGCTTACGCAACCCAGCCCACAGCTTGGTGAAAATGCTCAATCCCTTGCGGGAACGCGCCCTTTTGGTGTGCAGCCACACCCACCCCGAATATGCTTTGTCCATGACCCACACCTTGAGCCTGATTCAGGCCAATGCCCTGCTTTTGCGCGGCACCGAAGGCGAGCCCGTGGCCGATCCGCGGCGCACCCCGGCCATGACCGGCTTTGTCGCGGGACAGGCCGTGCCGATGTGCGATCAACAAGCCGGCAGCTTGACCGACCTGCCAGCCTTGCCGGTGGACAACAGCGCCCTGGCCACGGCCGCGTTCATCCAAAGCGTTTTGGATGGTCAAAGCCCCGTCCCTGCACCGCTGGCCCAGCAGGTGTCGGTGCTGTGCCGTTTGGCCGAACACATGGGTCCCCCTTCCACAATGCCTTCACGGCCATGACCGACCGCGTCACCCATCCCCAAGTGACCCTGGTCGGCGCCGGTCCCGGCGACCCGGATTTGCTGACCCTCAAGGCCTTGAAGGCCTTGCAATCGGCCAGCGTGATCTTGGTGGATGATTTGGTCAGCGACGCCATCGTCGCATTGGCCCACCCAGCCGCCAGGGTGGTGCGGGTCGGCAAGCGCGGCGGTTGTCGATCCACCCCGCAAGCCTTCATCCACAAACTCATGATTCAAGCCGCTCTCGATGGTGAACGCGTGGTTCGCCTCAAAGGGGGCGATCCGCTACTCTTTGGCCGTGGTGGCGAAGAGGTCGATCACCTGCGCGCGGCGGGCATTGAGGTCGAGATCATCAACGGTGTCACATCGGCCTTGGCAGGCATGGCCTCCATCCAAACGGCCCTGACCCACCGTGACCATGCCCAAGGGGTGGTTTTCATCACGGGCCACCGCCAAAAAGAAGGTCAGCCCACCCACTGGGCCGAGTTGGCGCATACCGCACACCAAGCCCACTTGACCTTGGTGATTTACATGGGCCTGTCCCAGGTGTCGCACATCCAATCGCAATTGCTCATGGGCTTGCCCGCCCAGACCCCCGTGGCTTTGCTGCAAGACATCAGCTTGCCGCAACAGCGCCAAGCGCTCACCACTTTGGGTGATTTGGCCCAGTGCGTGAGCCAACAGGGTTTTGCCAGCCCCACCGTCATGGTGGTCGGCCAGGTTGTGGCAGGCATGCAAGCCCTGGGCCTGAGCACGGCGATGCCTGCCCCGGCGGCGAAAAATCAGCCCTGAATCAGCGTCACGCAGGGTGCAAACCCTCGCCGGGCCCCTCAAGCCCCACCCGCGTGCGAAAATCGCCGCATTCAAACCTCAGACGGACACACGCACATGGAAGCAGAACGCATCAACCAAATTGGCCATCAGTTGCAAGACCTCAGCGCTCGCACCGTCGAGTTGCGGAGGTATCTTTGACTACGATGCCAAATTTGAACGCCTGAGAACCGTCAACGCTTCGTTGGAAGACCCCAGCGTTTGGAACGAGCCCAAGAAAGCCCAGGAGCTGGGCCGAGAAAAAAAATCGCTGGAAGACATCGTGCTGGTTCTGGGCCGCTTGACCCAAGAACTGTCCGACAACCTGGAGTTGTTTGACATGAGCAAAGAAGAAAACGATGAAGCGGGTCTGATCACCATCGACAACGAGGCCACCAGCCTGTGCGCCGACATTGAAAAGCTCGAATTTCGGCGCATGTTCAACAACCCGGCCGATCCCAACAATGCCTTTTTGGACATCCAAGCGGGTGCAGGTGGCACCGAAGCCTGTGACTGGGCCAGCATGTTGTTGCGCCAATACCTGAAATACGCCGAGCGCAAAGGCTTCAAGGCCACTTTGGAAGACGAATCCCCTGGGGACGTGGCCGGCATCAAAGGCGCCACCTTGAAGATCGAAGGCGAATACGCTTTTGGCTTGTTGCGCACCGAAACCGGCGTGCACCGCTTGGTGCGCAAATCGCCGTTTGACTCATCTGGTGGTCGACACACCAGTTTCGCCAGCATTTTTGTCTACCCCGAGGTGGACGATTCCATCGAGATCGACATCAACCCCGCCGATGTGCGCACCGATACCTATCGCGCCAGTGGCGCAGGCGGCCAGCACATCAACAAAACCGACTCTGCCGTGCGCTTGACCCACATCCCCACCGGCATCGTGGTGCAGTGCCAAGATGGCCGCAGCCAGCACAGCAACCGGGATGTGGCCTGGAAGCGCTTGCGCTCACGCTTGTACGACCACGAAATGCGCATCCGCATGGAGGCCCAGCAAAAGCTCGAAGACACCAAAACCGATGTGGGCTGGGGTCACCAAATTCGCAGCTATGTGCTGGACCAAAGCCGGATCAAAGATTTGCGCACCAATGTCGAAATCAGCAACACCCAAAAAGTGCTGGATGGCGACTTGGACACCTTCATCGAAGCCTCGCTCAAGCAAGGCGTTTGACCCCCATGGGCCATTCACATCACACAGGAATTTGACATGTTAGAAGGCGCTGCCACGCTGATTCGCCGCGAAAACCATATGCCACCCGCGTATTGGATTGACGCCGTCGATCTCACCATTGACCTCGACCCCCTGAAAACCCGCGTTCTCAACAAAATGCAGGTGCGCCGCAACCCAGACGCACCCGCCCAAGCACTGCGACTGGACGGTGAAGAATTGAACCTGGCCCGCGTCATGGTCAATGGGCAAGGCACCAGCTTCAAAATGGACCAGGGGCAATTGGTGTTGGAAAACCTGCCCGAGGGCCACGAAGCTTTTGAGTTGGAAATTTTCACCACCTGCTCGCCCCAAAAGAACACCCAACTCTCTGGCCTGTACCTGAGCCAGGACGCCTTTTTCACGCAATGTGAAGCCCAAGGCTTTCGCCGCATCACCTATTTTCTGGACCGCCCCGATGTGATGTCCTTGTACCAAGTCATCCTGCGTGCCGACAAAGCCGCTTACCCCGTGCTGTTGTCCAACGGCAATTTGGTCGAACAAGCCGACCTGCCCGAAGGTCGCCACTTGGCCAAATGGGTGGACCCGCACAAAAAGCCCAGTTACTTGTTCGCATTGGTGGCGGGCAAATTGGTTTGCCGAGAGCAGCGCATCACGGCCCGCTCCGGCAGAGAGCATGTGTTGCAGGTTTATGTGCGATCGGGTGATTTGGACAAAACCGACCATGCCATGCAATCCCTGATGTCCAGCATCGCCTGGGATGAAGCACGCTTTGGCTTGAGCCTGGACTTGGACCGCTTCATGATCGTGGCGACATCGGACTTCAACATGGGGGCGATGGAAAACAAAGGCCTCAACATCTTCAACACCAAATACGTGTTGGCCAGCCCTGCCACCGCCACCGATGTCGACTACGCCAACATCGAAAGCGTGGTTGGCCACGAATACTTCCACAACTGGACGGGCAACCGCATCACCTGCCGCGACTGGTTTCAGCTCTCTCTCAAAGAGGGCTTGACCGTGTTTCGCGACCAAGAGTTCAGCCAAGACCTGGCAGGCTCGCGGTCGGCTCGCGCGGTCAAGCGCATTGAAGATGTGCGCTTGTTGCGCAATGTGCAATTCGCCGAAGACGCCGGCCCCATGGCCCACCCGGTGCGCCCGGACAGCTACCAAGAAATCAACAACTTCTACACCGTCACCGTGTACGAAAAAGGGGCCGAGGTGGTGCGCATGATGCAAACCCTGCTCTCGCAACCCCAGGATGCATTGGGACGCGCTGGTTTTGCCCGCGGCATGGCCTTGTATTTTGAGCGCCATGACGGCCAAGCCGTGACCTGCGACGACTTCGCACAAGCCATTGCAGATGCCAACCCGGGTTCTGCATTGGCCCAACACCTGAGCGCTTTCAAAAACTGGTACTCGCAGGCGTGCACACCCCAGGTCCATGCCAGTGGTGTGCACGACCCGGCGAGCCAGCGCTACACCCTCACCCTGCGCCAAAGCTGCGCACCCACCCCGGGACAAGACAGCAAAGCGCCCTTTGTGATTCCCGTCATGGTCGGCTTGCTCGATGAACAAGGCCATGCCTTGCCGCACAACCAGTTGTGCGTGCTGCATGAGGCTGAGCAGCAATGGGTCTTTGACGGCATTTCACAAGCGCCAGTGCCCTCTTTGCTGCGCGGCTTCAGTGCCCCTGTGGTTTTGCATGTTGAATACAGTCAAGCCCAACTGCTCACCCTGTTGGCGCACGACAGCGACCCCTTCAACCAATGGGAGGCCGGCCAGCGTTTGGCGACCCATGCCGCCTTGTCGGCCATCGAAGGCCAGGCCCCATCAGGCTCCATCCTGCCGTCCGAAGTGGTGCAAGCCTTTGGCCAGGTTTTGCAAAACCCCCAGTTGGATCCGGCGTTCATCGAACTGGTGCTCACCTTGCCCAGTGAAACCTATCTGGCCGAACAACTGAGTGTGGTGGACCCATTGCGCATCCACCAGGTGCGACAAGCCATGCGCATGCAGTTGGCACGTGATCTGCAACCGATTTGGGAACAGGTTTACGCCAGTCACCGCACCCGTGGCACCTTCAGCATCAGCGCCCAAGCCATGGGTCAACGCGCATTGGCCAACTTGGCCCTGCAACACCTGTGTCTGAGCGCTGTCGGCAACCCTGAATCTGATTGGCCAGATCAAGCTTTGCACGCGTTCAGCCGTGCCACCAACATGACCGACCGCATGGGCGCATTGCAAGCCTTGGTGCATGCCCAGCACCCCCATGCCAACCAGGCCTTGGCACAGTTCCACCAACTTTTTGCACACGACGAGTTGGTGATTGACAAATGGTTTGCCCTGCAAGCCAGCGCGCCCGACCAAGACGGCTCGGTCCTGGCCCAAGTGAAACAACTGATGCGCCACCCCGACTTTCAGTTGCGCAACCCCAACCGCGCGCGCAGCCTGATTTCAACTTTTTGCCAAGGCAACCCTTCAGCCTTTCACCGGTCGGACGCATCGGGTTATGTCTTTTGGAGCGAACGGGTGATTGAGATCGACGCCATCAACCCCCAGGTGGCGGCCCGATTGGCCCGCGCCATGGACCGCTGGCGCAAACTGGCCCAACCCTACCAAGATGCGGCCCGCGAAGCCATCAAGCGCGTCGCCGCCAAGGCCGATTTGAGCAAAGACGTGCGCGAGGTGGTGACCCGCGCCTTGCAGGAGACCCCCACATGAGCGTTTCACTGTCACGCTATTTGGTCGAGGAGCAACGGGCCAAGGGCAAAATTCCACCTGAATTGCGCTTGCTGCTCGAAGTGGTGGCGCGCGCCTGCAAAGGCATCAGCCACTCGGTCAACAAGGGTGCCTTGGGTGGCGTGCTCGGCAGCGCCGGTTCTGAAAACGTGCAAGGCGAAGTCCAAAAGAAACTCGACATCATTGCCAATGAGGTGCTGATCGAGGCCAATGAATGGGGCGGTCACTTGGCGGCCATGGCTTCAGAGGAAATGGACAGCATCCACCTGGTACCCAACCGCTACCCACAAGGCGAATACCTGCTGCTGTTTGACCCGCTGGATGGGTCGAGCAACATCGATGTCAATGTCAGCATTGGCACGATCTTCAGCGTGTTGCGCAAACCGGAGGGACAAGATGGCGTGAGCGAAGCCGACTTCTTGCAAGCTGGGCAGCAACAAGTGGCGGCCGGTTATTGTGTCTATGGCCCCCAAACCACCTTGGTATTGACGGTGGGTGATGGTGTGGCCATGTTCACCTTGGACCGCGAACAAGGCTCGTTTGTCTTGACCCAAGAAAAGGTGCAAATACCCGCTGACACCAAAGAATTTGCCATCAACATGAGCAACATGCGCCACTGGGACGAGCCAGTCAAACGCTACATCGACGAATGTTTGCAGGGCACCCAAGGCCCACGCGGCAAAGACTTCAACATGCGCTGGATCGCCAGCATGGTGGCCGATGTTCACCGCATCCTCACCCGTGGCGGCGTGTTCATGTACCCCTGGGACCAACGCGAACCGCAAAAACCCGGCAAGTTGCGTTTGATGTACGAGGCCAACCCCATGTCATGGTTGATCGAGCAAGCTGGTGGCGCCGCCACCAATGGGCGGCAACGCATTTTGGACATCCAGCCCAGCCAATTGCACGAGCGTGTCAGCGTGATCTTGGGCTCCAAAAACGAAGTCGATCGCATCACCCAGTACCACCAAGGCGCATCACATTGAGCCGACCTTTATAATTTTCCAAAAGCCGGAATAGCTCAGTTGGTAGAGCAGCTCATTCGTAATGAGAAGGTCGGGGGTTCGATTCCTCT
>CANFPJ010000045.1 GCA_947448885.1 Comamonadaceae bacterium | reverse complement strand
CATGCAGTTGATCTCGCGCTACCGGGTGCCGTTCCAGTTTCAAAAGTTCCTGAGCGACAACTTGCAAATTGGCAGCTACTGGACGCACAGCAAAGGGGTGTGGGTGGCCGACGCCGACGAACAGTGGCACCTGGATGTCACCGGCAGTTACGGCGTCAACCTGTTTGGTGCCGACTTCTACAAGAGCTGCATGCAAGAGGGCATGGACCTGGTGCGCGACCTGGGCCCCGTGCTCGGGGCGTATCACCCCTGCGTGCAAGAAAACGTGACGATGCTGTGCCAAATCGCGCGCAAAGACGAGGTCTCGTTTCACATGTCGGGCACCGAGGCGGTCATGCAAGCGGTGCGTTTGGCGCGCTACCACACGGGCAAGCGCAAAGTGGTGCGTTTCACCGGTGCCTACCACGGCTGGTGGGACGATGTTCAGCCAGGCCCCGGCAACCCCATGCCGCCGTCGAGCGACACCTTGACCCTCAACGAGATGCATCCCCAAACCCTCAAGGTATTGCGCCAGCGCAAGGACATTGCCTGCGTGTTGGTCAACCCCTTGCAGGCCATGCACCCCAACAAGGCCGCGCCCAGCGACTCGACCCTGATCGACGGCTCGCGCCAACTGTCGTATGACAAAGCCGCTTATGCCCAGTGGCTGAAAGAACTGCGCCAAGTGTGTGACGAAAAAGGCATTGCCTTCATCATGGACGAGGTGTTCATGGGCTTTCGTTTGGGCCTGGGCGGGGCCCAAGCATTTTTTGGCGTGGATGCCGACCTGGTCACCTACGGCAAGACATTGGGCGGCGGTTTCCCCGTCGGCGTGGTCTGCGGCAAGGGGGCATGGATGCGCCGTTACCGGGAAGAAAAGCCGGGCAACATTTGTTTTGCCCGTGGCACCTTCAATGCCCATCCTGGGGTGATGGGCGCCATGAATGTGTTTCTCAAACGGGTGCAAGGGCCTGCCATTCAAGCGGTGTATCAAAAAATGGAGGGTTTGTGGATCGACCGCATGAAGCAACTCAACGATCAATTGCTGGGGCAAGACTTGCCGGTGCGGGTGGTCGGCATGGCCACGGTGTGGAGTGTGGTCTATGAGGTCCCGAGTCGCTACAACTGGATGCTGCAGTTTTATATGCGCGAACAAGGCATTGCCCTCAGTTGGGTGGGCACGGGACGGATCATTTTCAACTTTGCGTTTGAGGACGAGCACTTTGCCGAGTTCTGCCAACGGTTCATCCGAGCCGCTCAGGCCATGCAAAACGATGGTTGGTGGTGGACGGGGCAGGGGCAAAGCAATCGGACCATTCGGCGTGAAGTCATGCGCGAAATGGTCCGAATCAAATGGGCGGTGTGATCAGTGTGACTTGACGTGGTCCATGGGGTCCAGAAATTGACCCTTGGCCAGGTAAAAGGGGGCGCGGTAATACATTTTGACGTCGTGGAAGGGGTCGGTGATGATCTTCAAGGCCCAGGCCACGCCGGCCATCAAACCATCTTGCGCCCACAGTTGCATCACCCGAAAGAGCAAACCGGCCACACCCAAAAACAACCAAGCCATGGCGGTCATGCGCACCGGCGTGTCTTCATAGGCCTCGGGCACCGCCCAGGTCAGGTAGTCAGGCATCCAGTACGCGATCACGGGGATGGCACCACAAATGGCCAGCAACACCACCTTGCGGCGCAGGTTGTAGCCGACCTTGATCTCTTCTTTGTGTTCATGGGTGGCGTTGTTCACGGTGTCAAAGCCTTTGGGTTCAAAAAAGAAGTGACCAGCTTGGCGCGTGGTCATCGAGACCAGCCAAGCGATCAAGGCAGACACCACTGGGTCAATGAACAAATAGGCATAGGCCACCAAAAAGGACAGGGCGCTGACCAAATGCAAAGCCTGGTTGATGCGGCTGTGGTGGTAGTAACGGTGGTCATCCCAACGTTGGGTGCGCAGGGTTTGCAACAATTCTTTCATGGGTTCTCCTGAGGTCTGTGGGGTAAAAGCAAAAACAATCAATGGAAATATGGCGAATTTCAGTGAAATTTTGATGACACCGAAGAATTGTTCTTTTCATCGCCCCTCGCCCACGTGTTTGTCATCAAACTGTGATGTGGGCGTGTCATATTTCTGGCATGCAAGCAGATGCCTCGATCGATGTGGTGTGTTTCAACGGCTCTTCGTCACCGCTGCGCATCGCCGTCGTCACCGAGACATACCCGCCTGACATCAATGGCGTGGCTTACACCTTGAGCAAAACGGTGGAGGGCCTCAAGGCCCGTGGCCATGCCCTGTGGCTGATTCGCCCGCGGCAAAACAAAGACGCGGTGATAAGCGGCACATCATTGGCCGATGAAACCCTG
Organism: Comamonadaceae bacterium; assembly: GCA_947448885.1. Taxonomy (GTDB): domain Bacteria; phylum Pseudomonadota; class Gammaproteobacteria; order Burkholderiales; family Burkholderiaceae_C; genus Limnohabitans. The sequence continues at coordinate 19,492 of CANFPJ010000045.1, read as the reverse complement.
GTGCGCGGCATGCCGATCCCGTTTTACAAGCACTTGAAAATGGGTTTTCCCGCCAAGCGGGCCTTGACGCGTTTGTGGACGCTGCATCGCCCCGATGTGGTTCACATTGCCACCGAAGGCCCCTTGGGTTGGTCGGCACTGCAAGCGGCGAAAAAACTCAAATTGCCGGTGAGCAGCGACTTTCGGACCAACTTCCACGCCTACAGCGATCACTATGGCATTGGTTGGTTGCGTGGGGCCATCATGAATTACATGCGCAAATTCCACAACGCCGCCTTGGCCACCATGGTGCCCACGCCTGGCCTGGCCAGTGAGTTGTCGGCGGTGGGCTTTGAGCGCTTGCATGTGGTGCCACGGGGCGTCGATACCGACTTGTTCAACCCGGTGTGCCGCTCCCCCGCACTCAGGGCGGAGTGGGGTGCCAGCGATGACAGCTTGGTGCTGTTGTGCGTGGGCCGTTTGGCCGCTGAGAAAAACCTCAGCCTGGTGGTGTCCACCTTTGAGCGCATGGCGGGCGTGCAGCCCCAGACCAAACTGGTGTTGGTGGGCGATGGCCCGCTCAAACAAAGCTTGCAAAAAAAGCTACCGCAAGTGGTGTTTGCAGGTTTTCGAACCGGGGAAGACTTGGCCCAGCACTATGCCAGCGCCGATATGTTTTTATTTCCCAGCCTGACCGAGACCTTTGGCAATGTGACCTTGGAGGCCATGTCCAGCGGGTTGCCCGTGGTGGCGTATCGGCACGCGGCAGCGGCAGAGCTGATTCGCAGTGGGGAGAATGGCCAACTGATTGAACCAGGCGCCGAAGATGATTTTCAACGGGCCGCTTTGCAGTTGGCTGAGATGCACACCTTGCGTGCCCAAATGGGGCAAGAAGCCCGCATCACAGCACTGGGCCAAGCCTGGCCCCTGATTTTTCAAAAAACCGAGAAGATTTTTCGCCAGGTCATCCAAGACCACGCACCGCAGTTGCGCTGAACAAGCTTTGGCGGAATGGCCGCGTGGTTCAAACCCTGCGGGTGGGTGCGGCGCGAGCTGGGCTCAAGCAGCGGGGTGCTGCAAATCGTGGGCTTGATAAGCCATGTCAAAAGCCTTGGCTTTGCCTTCGTAGAAGCGATCGAGGCGCCAGTCTTTGAGCAGTTGAATGGCCAAATCAAAATCGTCCGGTGACAGCTGGTACAGGCCTTTGATGGGGGATGCCGCCTCGGATTCCAGCGCCAAAATCAAATCCGAAAAAGCTTGGGCCGCGGCAGATGTGGGGTCTGATTTGATCAAACGACGAACTTGCTTGATGGGGCGCATGGGGATACCTTGGAATACTCGAAAAGGGTCGAAACGTTAACACAGGCGTGCTGACCTGTGGCCGCCCATTTTGTGAAACTTTTGTGACAAAGCGGGGTGTGCTGGCGCACACTTGAGGGGGAGTTAAGGCTTGATGTAGGCGTAGCCTTCGCGGGCCTGCAAGCGGGCGATGCGCACCACGCCGGAAGGCGTGAATTCAGCATCCATGTTGAACTGGTTTTTGTCCAGGTTGCGGTTTTTCAAGGTGATTTCGCACACTTCAAAACGCACGTTGCGAGCTTTCAGGGCCGATACCAGGGCGGCGTAATCGATGTTCGGGTTTTGCTTGTCTTTGGCACCCTCCATCAAAAAATCCACCCCCTCGGCATGGGTGACCACCACGATTTGGGTATCGGGGGCCACGTCCAAATGGTTGCGGATGTTGCGAAGGCCTTTGGTCGCTTGGCTGGCGGCATGGTCGATGTGATAGACCACTTTGTCGCCGCTGGTTTGTGCGAAGCTGGTGAGGTGGGTCAAGGCGCAAAGCACCAGGGCAAATAATGTTTTCATGGGCAAATCATAAACCTGTGGTTTGGCAAGACGTCAACCCCATGCGGATCGCAGCCACGGGTGCCAACCGTTTCACACAGGCTTGTGGTGCGACTCAGGCGCCGAGCGATAAGGCTCTTCAAAGGGCAAAAAGTCGCGCTCCAACAGGGCGTCGGCGGACCAGGCTTGGACGGCTGGCAGGGCCAGCACGCGCTCCACATAGGCTTGCACCACATCATTGACCGGCAAGCCGTAGGTTCGGATGCGCGAGCACACCGGAGCATAAAAAGCGTCGACGATGCCAAATTCGCCCATCAGCATGGCGGGTGTGGCCTGTTGCGACAGCGGCTTGGTCAGCACCTGGCACAAGCGGTGCACGTCCTCGCGCAGGTCGGCTTTTTGCGTCCACAGGCTTTGGCCCACATCGCGCAAATCGGCCTCGATGTTCATGCCGCAGTGATGGCGCAGCGCGGTGTAGCCACTGTGGATGTCGGCGCACAAGCTGCGTGCCCGCGCGCGCAGTGGGGCCTCGCGGGGCCACAACGCCAACTCGGGGAATTTTTCGGCCACGTATTCGGCAATGGCCAGGGAGTCCCACACCACCAAGCCTTGGTCGACCAACACCGGCACCCGGCCATGCGGATTGAGGGCTTGCAAGGCATGTTTGAACTGCGACTGCGCTTCAAACGAATCAAAGCGTTCTTTGTGTTCGGTGAATTCAATGCCCGATTGGCGCAACAACACCCAGGGGCGCATGGACCAAGAAGAATAATTCTTATTGCCAATGTAGAGGGTCAACATGTCAGCGGGCAGGTGGCGTGCGGGCGGGGAATACGCTGGAGATGGGTGCTGCGTGGCGCACACCCAGGGCAGACAAGCCAGGGCACTTTCCGCTGGACACATTGGGGGTTTGCATGGAGGCCAGGTTGTCGCGGCTCATCAAGGTGGGGCCGGGCAGGTGTTCCATGACCCAGGCCTGGGCTTGCGCCAGTGCTTCGGGCAGCGGCCAAATGGGCCGGGGGTGACCCGCCCATTCACCGGCCAAGCGCACCAATTGGGCCAGGGTGAACACCTCAGGCCCGACCAATTCATAGCGCTGGCCGTGGCTGGTGGGCGACAGCAAGGCAGTGACCAAGGCTTGGGCCACGTCTTGCACCCACACGGGTTGGAACCGGGCCTGGGCACAGGCCAGGGGCACCACAGGGGCCAGGGCTTGCAGTTGTGCAAACACATTGATGAATCGGTCATCGGCGCCAAACACCACGCTGGGCTGCAGCAGGGTCAATCGCAAGCCGTGGCGCGCGGCCATGTCTTGCAGCACCGCATCGCCTTGGGCTTTGCTGCGCAAGTACATCGACGGACCGTTCACATCCACGCCCAGGGCGCTCATGTGCACCAAGCGACGCACGCCCTGCTCGACGCAGGTTCGCGCCAACAGGCGGGGCAGTTGCACATGCACATGGTCAAAACTTTGGGCGGTGCCGTGCAAGATGGCCACCAAGTTGACGACCGCATCGTGGCCACGCACCAGGGCCGACAACTGGGCCGGGTCGTGCACATCGGCACGCACCACGGTCACCCGTGGCAGCATTTGCACGCTGCGCGCCGGCAGGCGCCGGGTGGGGACGGTGGTTGCCAGCCCCACCCGCTCCAGGGCCTCGCACACATGGTGACCAATGAAGCCGCTCCCACCCAAGACCAATATTTTTTGCATGGCCGAACTGTAACGAAGTTGGCTCTGCTGGGGTGGCCGAGCAGGGAAAGCACGGCAGCCGAGAAAGGGATAATCGCCCCATGAACCAATTGCAAGCCCTGAAGCGCTACACCACGGTGGTGGCCGACACTGGCGACTTTTTACAACTGGCGCAATACAAGCCCCAAGACGCCACGACCAACCCGTCACTGATTTTGAAGGCGGTGAAAAAGCCCGAATACCTGCCCCTGTTGCGCGAGGTCGTGGCTGCGCATGGCAAGGCCAGCATGGACGAGCAAATCGATCGGCTCATCGTGCGCTTTGGCTGCGAAATTTTGGCCCTCATCCCTGGGCGTGTTTCCACCGAGGTGGATGCGCGATGGAGTTTTGATACCGCAGCCACCGTGGCACGGGCCCAGCGCATCATCGCCTTGTACCAAGCCCAAGGGGTGGCCAAGGAACGGGTGCTGATCAAAATTGCCGCCACCTGGGAAGGCATCCAAGCGGCCGCGCAATTGCAGCAGCAAGGCATTGCCACCAACCTGACCTTGTTGTTTGCCCATGCCCAGGCGGTGGCCTGCGGCCAAGCCCGGGTGCAACTGATCTCACCCTTTGTCGGGCGCATTTATGACTGGCACAAAAAAGCCGCGGGTGCGGCCTGGGATGAGGCCGCCCGCAGCGGCGCCCAAGACCCGGGCGTGATGTCGGTGACCCACATCTTCCATGCCTATAAACACCACGGCATTGCCACCGAGGTGATGGGTGCGAGCTTTCGCAACGTGGGCCAAATCACCGCCTTGGCGGGATGTGATTTGCTCACCATCAGCCCCGAGTTGTTGGCCCAATTGGCTGCTTGCAACGATCCCTTGCCCCGGGCCTTGGATGCGAAAGCCAGCGCGGCCCTGGAGATGTCTTGGCCGCATTTGACTGAGGCCGATTTCCGCTTGGCATTGAACCAAGACGCCATGGCCACTGAAAAATTGGCCGAAGGCATCCGGGCGTTTTGCACCGACGCGGTGCAGCTTGAAGCCTTGATGAAGGCCTGAGCCATGGGCTTTGTGCGTTGCGATCAAGCGCCCGCCTGGGCCCAACTGCAACACCACCAAGCGGTGGGCGATGGCGACATCCGGGCCGCATTCGGGCGTGACCCACAACGCGCACAGCGTTTCAGCCTATCGGCGGCGGGCGTGCAAGTGGATTTTTCCAAAAATCCCATCCACACCGAAACCGAACAACTGCTGCAAGCCTTGGCCGAACAATGTGGTGTGGCCCCTTGGCGCGATGCCATGTTTGCGGGTGAGCCCATCAACACCACCGAAGGTCGACCGGTCATGCATTGGTTGCTGCGCCAACCGGCCAACAGTTTGACTGGTGCTTTGGCCGAACCTTTGGCCCAGGTGCATGACACCTTGAACGCCATGCTGGCCTTTGCCGAGCAGGTGCGGGCCGACCGCCAGATCACCGATGTGGTCCATATCGGCATTGGTGGCTCCGATCTGGGGCCGCAAATGGTGGTGGGCGCATTGCACCAACCCGAACTGACCGGCAAGCGCTTTCACTTTGTGTCGAATGTCGATGGCCATGAACTGGCTGCTGTGTTGCAAGGCTTGAAGCCCCACCACACCATGTTTTTGATCGCCTCCAAAACCTTCACCACAGCCGAGACCATGATGAACGCGCACAGCGCCCGTGAATGGTTTGTGCGCCAAGGCGGCCAAGACATCGCCCGTCATTTTGTGGCCATGACCTCCAACACCCCAGCGGCCGCTCAATTTGGCATCCACCAGTGCTTCGGCTTTTGGGATTGGGTGGGCGGTCGTTATTCTTTGTGGTCGGCCATCGGCTTGCCGATTGCCATCGCCTTGGGGGACGCGGGTTTTCGTCAACTGTTGGCAGGTGCACACGCCATGGACCAACACTTTTGCAGCCAACCCGCACCCACCAATTTGCCCCTGCGCATGGGCTTGCTCGATGTGTGGATGCGCAATTTTCAGGGCCACGCCACCCGCGGCATTGCCCCATACCACAGTGGTTTGCGCCGTTTGCCGGCGTATTTGCAGCAACTCGAGATGGAGAGCAATGGCAAGAGCGTGGACCGCCAAGGACAAGCCTTGCCCTACGCCACGGCACCGGTGTTGTGGGGCGAACCGGGCACCAATGGCCAACATGCTTTTTTTCAAATGCTGCACCAGGGCACGACCGTGGTGCCCATGGAGTTCATCGCCGTGCGCACGGCCACCCACGATTTGCCGGGGCACCAAGCCGCGTTGCTGGCCAATGCCGTGGCCCAAGCCCAGGCCCTGTTGATGGGCCAGTCGGACGCGGGCGGGCACCGCCAGTTCAGCGGCAACCGCCCGAGCACCTTTGTCTGGCTCGACGCTTTGACGCCTGAGCGTTTGGGGGCCTTGCTGGCTTTTTACGAGCACCGGGTGTTTGTCAGCGGCGCCATTTGGGGCATCAACAGCTTTGACCAATTTGGCGTGGAATTGGGCAAATCATTGGCCACTGATTTGTCCAAGCGTCGGGACAGCAACGATTTCCAGGGCTTGGATGGCTCGACCGCCGGTTTGCTGCGCCAGTTGACATGATGCCTGCCGCCCCCTTGAACCTGGTGTTTGATCTGGGGCAGGTGATGATTCGTTGGGAGCCGGTGGCCTTGGTGCGGCGCTTTTTCCCCGACCGCTGTGGCACCGATGCCCAGGCCCAAGCACTGGCCCAAACTTGTTTTCGCTCCAAGGCTTGGTTGGACTTTGACGCCGGCTTATTGGACACCGATGGCGTGGCCCTGCAATTGGCGCAAGGCATTCAAGAGCCCTTGTCACGGGTGCGGGCCATGGTGGTGGACATCGCCCATGCGCTCACGCCCATCGCCGCTTCGGTGCATTTATTGGCGCAGTTGCACCAATGGCGTCAGTCGCAGAAGGTCACGGGTCTGCGCTTGTTTTACCTCTCCAACATGCCCGAGCCTTACGCCGATCACCTGATCGAGGCCCACAGCTATTTCCATGCCTTTGATGGCGGTGTGTTTTCCGGCCGGGTGAAGTTGGCCAAACCAGACCCGGCCATTTATGCCCATGCTGAATTGGTGCTGGGCTTGGAGCCTGCCCACACGGTTTTTTTGGACGACCACTGGCCCAATGTGCAAGCCGCCAACGAGCGCGGTTGGCAGGGGGTGCATGTGCCACAACCGGGGCAATTGCCAACGCTGCTGACACCGCTGATCAAAGCGCGCGGCCTGGACTTGGCCGCCTTGCCCCGGCTTTAACGATCGACCACGGGCCCGGCTGCGGCCAACAAGTCATCGATCAGTTGATGGGTTTGCAAGGCCTCACCGCCATGGGTGCGTGAGGGCCGCTGTTGGTGGATGGACGCGACAAAGTCGCTGATCAAGTCACGGTGCCAATTGTGCGGGAAGTCCATGATGTTGGCCCCGCCACCGGTGCCGCCCTCGGCCTTGATCTCAATGGGGCTGTCCCCGTTGATGAAGTCCACCCGCAAATGGCCACCGCTCAGCACCGCTGTGCCCAGGGTGCCGATCACCTCGATGCATTCGGTGCCGCCGGGGTAATGCGCGGTGGTGGCCATCAAGCGGCCCGGTGCGCCCTGGCCCAATTCCAACAGGGCTTGCACATGGTCTTCGGTTTCCATGCGGTGCACCCGGGTGCGGCTGGCCTGGGCCGCCACCACGCGGCGCACACCCACCAAGGCGCGAAACACATCCAGGCTGTGGATGGCTTGGGTGATGAGCACCCCGCCCCCATCGCGTGCCAAGCTGCCGCGACCGGCTTGGTCGTAATAGCTTTGCGGCCGCCACCAGGGGATGCTGACCGATGCTGCTTGCACCGTGCCCAAGCCCTGTTGGTCAAGCAGCGTTTGCAAGCGCGCCACCCCTGGGCGAAAACGGTGTTGCAGCACCACGCCCAATTGGCGTTGGTGCTGCTGGGCCAGATCGACAATGGTTTGGGCCCGCGCCAGCGACACATCCAAAGGTTTTTCCAACAACACATGTTTGCCATGGGCAAAGCAAGCCTGGGCCATCTCCAAATGGGTGGCAGGCGGCGTGGCAATGATCACCGCTTGCACATCGGTGTCGTTCAGCATGGCTTGAAAATCGCTGCTGGCTTGCAGGTGGCCTTGAAACGGTCCCATCTGGGCGGCTTCGGGTCGGCGGGTGATGGCCCAGCGCAAATCGACCTCGGCGCGCAAATCGTTCAAGCTCAACAGGTGCGGCACCGCACCCGGGCCAATGCCCACCAACGCCATGCCCATGGGTGTCATGTCAATGCCTTTCGTTTCATCGCCAAGGATTGTGCCTGCAAGGCCAACTCACACACCTTGAAAACATGGGCTTGGGTCATGCAGGTTTCGCTGCGATCAGCGATATCGGCTGCGAGCTGTTGAAAAAAGTCCAATGGCTGGGCGCTGCAATCGATGTGGCGCGTGCCATTTTGATCGGCCAAAAACAGGTGGTTGGTGCCGGCCCGACCCTCGATATCAATGTATTTGCGAATCTCTATGCTGCCGCTGGTGCCCATCACAAACAAGCGGCCGTCACCCCATGTTGGCAGGCCATCGGGGGTGAACCAATCGACCCGCACATAGCCCCGGTGGGCCGGTGTTTGCAAAATGATTTCACCAAAATTCTCAAAGCTTGGGTGTTCATGATCGTCGCCGTAATGCCCCACATGGCTGTGCACCACTTGGGCATCGGTGCTGTGGGTGAAGGCCAAAAATTGATCGATTTGGTGGGAGGCAATGTCGACCAAGATGCCACCAAATTGGGCTGCTTGGAAAAACCAATCGGGTCGAATGGCGGCATTCAATCGGTGCGGTCCGATGCCCAGGGTTTGGATGGGCGTGCCAATGGCACCGGCACGCACCATTTTCAAAGCCTCTTGTACCGCCGGCACGATGTGCCGCTCGGAAAAGCAAATCGAGAACATCCTTCCCGTTTGGGCCGCCACTTCTTGCACCCGCAGCAATTGCAAGGCGGTGGTCACACCGGGTTTGTCCACCAACACATCTTTGCCATGGCGCATGGCGGCGATGGCGATATCGGCACGCTGGGCTGGGATGGCGGCGCAAACGATCAGGTCAATCTGCGGGTCTTCCAAGAGAGCTTCGGGGCGCGCCAACGCTGGCAATTGCGCAAAGCGTTCTTGCAAGCCCGCCAAGACCTTGGGGTCGCTGGTGTGCGCCACATAGCCGGCACAGGTGGCCCCCACATCCAACAGGCCTTGGATCAAGTGGTAGATGTGGCGGTGATCGATGCCGATCACCCCAAACCGGATGCCCCGACCCGCCGCGTTCATGGGGCCAGCCACTGGTTCAGGCCGAGTGAAATCCACGGCACATAGGTGACCAAGGCCAGCACCCCCATCAAGGCCCAGAAAAAGGGCATGACCTCTTTGTAGACCTCGTTGATCTTCACTTTGGCGATGTTGGCGGTGGCAAACACCAACACACCCAGGGGCGGGGTCAATGCCCCCAAGACCAAATTCATCACCATGATGATGCCCAGGTGCACCGGGTCAATGCCGGCGGCCATGGCAATGGGCATCAGAATTGGCACCAAGATGACCAGCGAGGCGATGTACTCCATGGCCAGGCCGACCAGCAGCAAGAAAACGTTCAAGGCCAGCAAAAACAGCCATTTGTTTTCTGCCAAGAAAGCCATGGACTGGGCAATTTGTTGCGGGATGCGCTCAATGCCCAATGCCCAACCAAATGGGGCAGAGGCTGCAACGATGGCAATGATGGCCACGGTGTCGGTCAAGCCTTCTTTCAAAATGCCGGGGATGTGCTGCCACTTCAGTTGGCGGTAGGTCATCACCCCAATGACGATGGCATAGACCACCGCGATGGCACCGGCCTCAGAGGCGGTGAAGGCGCCACCGCGCATGCCCAGCACCACAAACAAGGGCACCAGCAGCGCGGGGATGGCGTCGCGAAATGCCAAAAATCGGTCCGACCAGGCCATGGGCGCGGTGCTGGCCTCCAAACCACGCCGCTTGGCCTGAACATGCACGGTCATCATCAGCGCCAAGGCCATCAACAACCCCGGCAAGATGCCCGCCGTGAACAAGGCGCCCACCGACACCGCACCGGCGGCCGAAAAAATGATCATGCCGATGCTGGGTGGGATCAAGTTGTCGATGGTCGACGCGCAACTGGTCACCGCGGCCGCAAAGGGCCGCGGGTAGCCGCGCTTTTCCATTTCGGGCACCAACACCTTGGCGGTGCCCACGGCAACGGCCAAGGACGAGCCCGATAGGCCGCCCATCACGGTATTGGTCACCACATTGACCTGTGCCAAACCGCCGCGCATGTGGCCCACCAAAGCCGAGGCAAAGCGGATCAAGTGGTGGGTGATGCCACTGGCGTTCATCACGTGGGCGGCCAAAATGAAGAAGGGAATAGACAACAGCAAAAAGGAGTTGACCGAGCTGGCCAAGCTTTGGGAGATGGGCAGCATCATCAAGTCGCCTTGCTTGGCAAATGATGCATAAGCGGCAAACACCAAGCAGTAAGCGATGGGTACATCCAAAAACATCAGGCCCAAGGCAACGATGTGCAGGATCCAACCCACGCCCAGGTCAAAGGTGATCCAAGGCGTGGCACTCAAAAACATGTGGAACACCAGCACCCCGCCCCCGACACCGATCAAACCTGCGCCAGGGAACTTCCACTTCATGGGGTTGTCGCAGGCCAGGCACAGCAAGGACAGCCCGGCGCCCACGGGTACCGCCATGTACAAATATTTGGAGGGCCATTCCAACGACCCACTGGTGCCCGTGACGCGGCTGCAAAAATCCCACCCATGCACCCACATGGCGCAACAAGCGGCGGCCATCACGACCTGGCTCAACAAATCCAACCAGCGCACCTTTGATGGGTCTATTCGGCTGATCAAAAACTCCATGCGCATGTGTTTGTGCTGGCTGATCAGCAATGCGCAACCCAAAAAAATCGCCCACACAAACATCCAGCGCGCCAGCTCTTCTGACCACGACAGGGGGCTGTCCAAGATGTAGCGAAACACCACTTGCAGCACGGTCAACATCACGGTCAGGGTGAGCATGGCCACACACAAACCACCCAATCCGGTCAATGCCCAGTTGCCATAGCGGCGCAATGTGTTCATACAAGCCTTTGTGAAGGGTTGGGGGTCAGGGCGGCGGTGGAGCCGCGCACGACCAAGGTGGGTGGGTATTGGGTGACCATGCCCACAGCGCCTGTGGCCGTGGTCTTGTGCTGGCCCAAGGCCCGGATCAGGTGGCTGGCACTGGCGATGGCCACATCGCGCACCGGCATGCGCATGGTGGTCAAGCCCGGCCCCCACCACGCATTGGCCGACGAGTCGTTGAAGCCGACCACCGACAGTTGGTCTGGCACGGCCGTGCCATGCTGGCGCAATGCTTCCAAAGCGCCTTCGGTGCCGCGCGATGTCGAAATGACCACGGCGGTGGGCGGCGTTGGCATGGCCAAAAGCTGACCCATGACCCGTTGTCCATGCTGCGCATCGGGCGCGTCGCAGAACACCATTGCCGGGTCAATGGGCGCGCCAGCACGGTGCATGGCTTGGGTGTAGCCCTTGAGCCGGTCGGCACCCGTGCTCAAACTTTTGGGCCCACCCACATAGGCAATGTGTCGGTGGCCCAATTGCAGCAAATGCTGCGTGGCTTGCTCGGTGGTGGCTGTGTCGTCGATGCCAAACCAATCCGCTTTGAGTGCAGCGCATTTGCGAATCAATTGCACATGGGCAATCGATGCCAGCCAGGTCAGCGTGGGTGCCAAGGGTTTGAGGGTGGGCACCCAGACGATGCCGTCCACCCGCGCTTCGGCCAAGCTGCGCACCTGGCGCATTTCCACCTCGGGTTTGTCTTCGGAGATGCACAACACCAGTTGGTAGCCCGCTTCATCAAAACTCTGCGAAATGGCTTGCGCGGCGGTGGAGTAAAAGCCATTGAGCACATCCGGGATCACCAAGCCCACCAATTGGCTGCGTTGGCTGCGCATTTGGCGGGCTGCCGAATGTGCCACATAGCCCAGTTCTTGGGCAGCTTGAGCCACCTTGGCGCGTGTGGCGATGCTGATGCGCGTGTCCTGGCTGAGCGCGCGTGCCACGGTGGAGGCGGCCACGCCCAGATGTTGCGCGATGTGCTTGATGGTGACCACAGGGCAAATGCATGGCGGGTCGTTGCTCAAGACCCAAGGGTTGAATGTGCGCGCAGTATAGCGATGCGGCCAACTCAAATGCAAACGATTGCAATAAAAAATGAAATGAATCGCATGATTCAAGGTCCTCATTTGAGCGGTCAAAGCGGGTGAATGGCCAGATGCGGGCCAAGATATTGATCTGTTAACTGTTGATTTTAATCATTTTCTTCAATGTTTTTTTGGTTGTAAATGAAATTCAGCCATTGGGGTGTGGCTTCTCTGGGCATTTCTCGTGCGGGTCTATGGTAAATACCAATAACCAAATTCAAAATCATCGTGCTATCGTTTGCGCACTTGTTTTTTCTTGATCCATCCACCCAAACAGGAGACACAGCATGCCCCCCAATACCTTGTTGAAATCATCCGGCGTGAGCCGTCGGCAAATCGTGCAAGCGGGCGCCAGTGTGCTGCCACTGGCCTGGGTGGGGCAGGCCGGTGCACAGCAAAAATTTACTTTTCGCTTGGCCCACTCAGAGGCCATTGGCGCGCCGCTGACCTTGGCTTTGCAAAAGTGGTGTGATTTGCTCAACGCCCGCAGCGGTGGGCGCATCGATGCCCAACATTTCCCGGGCAGCCAATTGGGCAGCTACACCCAACTCATCGAGCAAAGCCGCATTGGCACCATCCAGGGCACCGTGGGAGGTCCGGATACCGAAGAGTCGGTGGCCCCCGAAATCGCCGCCACCGGCGGTGCGCCGGGCTTCATCTTCAAGGATGAAGCGCATGTGGACAAAATTTTGCAAGGACCTCTGGGCGATGAGGTGTCGGCCGTGGCGCGTAAAAAAACCGGTGTGGAGTTTGTCGCTTATGCCGAGGTGGGTTTTCGCCACATCCTGTCCAAGCGCCCGGTGACCAACCTGGAGAGTTTGAAGGGTTTGAAAATACGGGTGCCTGAAATCAAGATTTGGGTCGACTTTTGGCGCCGCCTGAGTGCCAACCCCACGCCCTTGCCTTATGCCGAGCAATACACGGCCTTGTCCACGGGTGTTATTGATGCGGTGGAAGCCGATTTCTTCTCCATCAGGGGTTTCAAGTGGTTTGAGCAAGCCAAGCACCTGACGCTCAGCTACCACTGGTTTTTGCCCAAAGCCGTGCGTGTCAACACCCGTTGGCTCGACAGCTTGCCCGCGGACTTGCAAGCCTTGGTGCGCCAAAGCGCCAAAGAGGTGTTTGCCGAGCAGCGCAAAGAGAACCGCGCCAAAACCGATGATGCGCTGGCCGATTTGGTCAAGGCCGGTGTGACGGTGCATAAGTTGTCGGCCGATGAGTCGGCCAAATGGTTTGCTGCTGCCAGGCCCTTGTTTGACGAGTTCGGCAACAAGAGTGCCGAGACCAAGGCGATGGTGGGTCGCATCCTGGCCGCTCGGTGATGGGTTTTCGCCTTCAAAGCGAAGACATAGATCTGCCTGCGGGCGCTTGGTCGGCGGGCACCCGCACCATGTTGATGTGGGGGGACAAGCCGGTTTTCGGCTTGTCCCCTGGCGCGTTTCGCAACTACCTGTATCCGGTGTTCACCCCAGCAGGTTTTGCGGTGACCAGCGAAAGCCCGGCCGATCACCCCCACCACCATTCCATTTGGGTCGGGGCTGACCATGTGAATGTGCATGTGCCAGCGCTGCACGGCACCGAGGTTTACAGCTACAACTTTTACGTCAACGATGTGTTCCAAGGTCGCGCGCCTGGGCGCATCGTTCAAACCCAATGCCAGGCCCAAGAGCAGGGCGACGCCATTCGGATCACCCAGCATTTGGTGTGGCGTGGTCCACGCGAGTGGGGGGCGCCCGATGGGCGCCATGTGCTCGACGAACAGCGCCTTATTTCAGTGCGCCATTTGCCGGCATTCAACGCCTTTCAATGGCACATCACGTCAAGCTTGACCGCGCCCAACTGGGCGGTGAGCATCGGTCCGACCCGCCACGCTTGGTTCAATGCCCGCATCGGTCCTGGCATGGCGACCATCCACGGCGGCAGCCACAGGTGCGCGCCGCACCCCGCGCCCATGGGCCAACTGGCTTGGCATGTGTGCACCGGTTCGGTGGGCGGTGGTCACACGGGCGGCGTGGCCATGGCGATGTGGCCGGCCAACACAACCCACGATTGGTATGTCAGCCCCTGGGGGGTGATGACCGCCAATCCCTGCTTGCATCAGGCTTTGAGCGTTGAGCCTGGGGCAAAGCCTGTGAGCTTGTCTGCCAGATTTTTGGTGTTTGACGGCCCATTGACTGACGAATACATCCAGGCGGCCTTGCAAGATTCACCGGCGTCTTCGCCTTGAGTGGGCAGGCAGCGATCACGCATGAGAGAAGGGGAACGCAAATGATCATTGGTCGCTATGCCAAGGGCAGCGAAATTTTTTATGGTGAGCAAATATCGCCTTCGCAATGGCGGCGTTTGCAGGGCGCGCCGTTCGAGCACCTCGTGCGCACCGAGCACATCGATGCCCATGATCAGGTGCGGCTGCTGTGTCCACTGGAGCGGCCGCGCATTTTTGGTGTGGGGTTCAACTACGCCGCCCATGCCAAAGAGACGGGACAGGCTTTGCCCACCCGGGCCGCCACCTTCATGAAGCCCGATAGCGCAGCCATTGGACCGGATGAAGCCATCATTTATCCGTTGGAGGGGCAGCGGGTGGACTTTGAATGCGAATTGGCGGTCATCATCGGTCGCGGTGGGCGGCGCATTGCGCGGGAAGATGTGGATCAACATATTTTTGGTTTCACCTGTGCCAACGATGTCAGCGAAAGACCCATCCAATTTGACGAAATGGCTGCGGGCTGCTTGCTGATTGGCAAGGGCTTTGACACGTTTTGCCCCCTGGGGCCGGTCATTGCCACCGGCCTGAACCACCGGCAGTTGGCCATCGCCACGCGCTTGAACGGGGAGGTGAAGCAAAGCAGCAATACCGCTGATTTGGTGTTCGATGTGGCCCATTTGGTCTCCTACATCAGCCAGGCCATCACTTTGCGACCCGGCGACGTGATCATCACCGGCACCCCCGAAGGCATCGGCCCCATGCGGCCTGGCGATGTGGTCGAGGTGGAGATCGAAGGCATTGGCGTGCTGCGCAACCCGGTGGTGGCCGAATCGCGGTGAGCGCGCCAACTTCACCCCACATGCACGCTGCGGATTCAGCCAACCCCAGCGATGTGCTGGCCGCCTTGCACAAACTCGGTCTAGATCAGGGTCAAAAAGTGGTGGGCATGGTGCAACTGACTGGCGGCGTGTCGTCGGACATTTGGCGCATTGATTTTGCCGACCACAGCATTTGTGCCAAGCGCGCGCTGAGCCAGCTCAAAGTCTCAGCCGATTGGCAAGCGCCCTTGACCCGCAATGCCTACGAATACGCCTGGTATCAAGAGGTGGGCCCGCATTTCGCTAAAAATGTGCCGCACATGCTGGGTCGCGACGCGCCATCGGGCCTGTTCTTCATGAGCTTTCTGGCGCCAGACCAACACCCGGTTTGGAAAAGCCAGCTGCTGCAAGCGCAAGTGGCGCCTGAATTTGCGGCATTGGTGGGCGCATGCCTGGGACAAATCCATTCGCACACGGCGCAGCAGCCCCGCTTGGCTGAGTTGTTCAAAAGCGATGTGGAATTTCATTCGCTGCGTTTGGAGCCGTATTTGTTGGCCACCGCCCTGCGCCACCCTGAATGTGCAGCGCGTTTGCAAGCCATTTGCGATCAAACCGCCCACACGCACCTGGCCTTGGTACACGGCGATATCAGCCCCAAAAATATTTTGTGTGGACCCCAGGGTCCGGTTTTTTTGGATGCCGAATGTGCCTGGTACGGTGACCCGGTCTTTGACTTGGCTTTTTGCCTCAACCATTTGTTGCTCAAAGCGGTGCTCTTGCCCCAGTGCATGCCCCTGTGGGGCCAGGCCTTTGAAGCCATGGTGCAGGCCTATTTGCCCAATGTGCACTGGGAGCCGATGGCAGCGTTTGAAACGCGGGCTGCGCATTTGCTCCCAGCGTTGATGCTGGCGCGCGTGGACGGAAAGTCCCCGGTGGAATACCTCACCACCCCCGCGCAGCGCGATGTGGTGCGCCAAGTCGCGGTGGAGGCTTTGCTGCACCCGCGACAATCCTTGGGTGCTGTTTGGGAAATCACTTTGAAAGCATTGACATCATGAGCCGCATTCAGTCTGTACGCGCCCGTTCCGTGTGGGATTCTCGGGGCTGCCCCACCATTGAGGCAGAAGTCCAACTGGCCAGTGGCGTGGTGGGGCGCGCCATTGCACCGGCGGGTGCCTCGACCGGCGCGGGTGAAGCCAAAGAGTTGCGCGATGGCGGCACGCGTTTCAAAGGTTTGGGCGTGGCCATGGCGGTGCGCGCGGTCAACGAGGTGATTGCCCCTGGCTTGAAAGGCATGGACATCACTGACCAAGCTGGCATCGACGCGGCGATGTGCCACTTGGATGGCACGCCCGACAAGTCGCGTTTGGGCGGCAACAGCCTGACGGCTGTGTCCTTGGCATGTTTGTGGGCGGCCAGCCGCCAAGCAGATTTGCCTTTGTGGCGCTATTTGTCAGGCAGCGATGAAGTGGGCTTGCCCTTGCCTGAGATTCAAATTTTTGGTGGCGGCGCCCATGCCAAGGGCAGCGTGGATTTGCAGGACTTTTTGGCCATTCCCAATGGGGCCAAGAGTTTCACCCAGTCCCTGGAATGGGTGGCCGAGGTCTACCACGCGGCGGGCAAGGCCTTGACCCAACAAGGCAAGAACTTGGGCGTGGCCGACGAAGGTGGGTTTTGGCCCCAATTTGGCTCCAATGAGGGGGCCATAGAAGCCTTGGTCAAAGCCATTGAAGCCGCTGGTTTTCGGCCAGGGCGCGATGTGTCGATTGGCCTGGACTTGGCCTCTACCCAGTACCACGACAACGGGGTTTACCACTGGCGCAGCGAAAACCGGCGCTTCGATCGCGATCAGTTGTTGGAGCTCTACACCCGCTGGGCCCACGACTACCCGATCATTTCGATGGAGGACGGTTTTGCCGAAGACGACATCGAAGGCATGCGCGCCATGACCCAGGCCCTGGGGCATCGCCTGCAAATCATTGGCGATGATTTTTTTGTCACCCATGCCCCGCGCATCCAAGAGCGCGCCGGTCTGGGGGCGTGCAATGCGGTGCTCATCAAACCCAACCAAGTGGGTACCGTCAGTGAAACCAAGCAAGCCTTTGATGTGGCCCAACGACTTCAACTCGACGGCATCATTTCTGCGCGTTCGGGCGAGACCGAGGACGTGAGCATCGTTCACATGGCCGTGGGCTGGGGTGTGCCGCAACTCAAGGTGGGCAGCTTTTCGCGCTCTGAGCGCATGGCCAAATGGAACGAAGGCTTGCGCATAGAGCAAGACCTCGGTCGCTGCCTGGCCTACCCGCGGACCCATTTGTTTCCCTGGTTGGCCAAGGCTTGATGCGATGAAGGTTTTGTTCCATTTCAATGCCAGCCCCGAGTTGATGGCTTGGCTGAAAACCCAAGTCCCCAGCGATTGGCAGGTGGTGTGTTGCCCTGAAAGCGATGCCCAGGCGTTTGCCCAGCATTGGCCGGGCACCCATGTGTTGTGGCATGTGTTGCAGCCGGTCACCGCCGAACGCATGCAAGCCAACCCGGCCCTGCGCTTGGTGCAAAAAATCGGTGTGGGTGTCAACACCATTGATCTGCCTGCGGCCGCACAGCAAGGCGTGGCGGTGTGCAACATGCCCGGCGTCAACAGCCGTGCCGTGGCCGAAATGACCTTGGGCTTGATGCTGATGGCCGCCCGGCGCATGGGGCCGATTGCCCACCAATTGCGCCAAGGCCAATGGGCCATCCCTGAGGCCCAGCAAGCCCAGTTGTTTGAGCTCGGGGGTAAAACCGTGGGCCTGGTGGGGACGGGCCATGTGCCGCGCATTTTGGCGCCCTGGTTGCAAGCGATGGGCATGAAGGTCTTGGGCCACAGCCGCCAGCCTGGACCCGAATGGATTTATCCCAACTTGCCGTTGAATGAATTGCTGGCGCAAAGCGATGTGGTCAGTTTGCACATCCCGCTGACGCCAGACACCCGCGCCCTGTTTGATGCGCAACGCTTTGCATGCTTCAAGCGTGGCGCGATGTTGGTCAACACTGCCCGTGGCGAGTTGGTGGACGAAGTTGCTTTGACCGACGCGCTTGAATCCGGTCAGTTGTCAGGGGCTTGCCTGGATGTGTTTGCGCAAGAACCGCTGGCGCCCGATCACCCCTTGCTGGCGCGCCATGATGTATTGGCCACACCGCACATGGCCTGGCTGACCCAGGACATGTTTCAGCGCGCCTTGGCCGTGGCCATTGAAAACACCCACCGCACGCTGCGTGGCGCACCTTTGTTGCACCAAGTGCAGTGAGGTGCCGACAGGCGGTGGTCAGCGATTTTTTTCGCGCCGCCAAGCCTCAAAGGCCAGCCGGTTGCTGTCGTCGGTGGGTGGGTATAGGCCCAAGATGGACTGGCCTGCCATCACCCGCTCGCTGACAAAATCCTCAAAGGCCGTCATTTCAACGGCTTCGATCGACAGTTCTTGGGCCAGGTGGGCGGGCAGCACCACCACGCCTTCGGCGTCACCCACCACCACATCGCCGGGAAACACCGCCACATCGCCGCAAGCGATGGGCAGGTTCATGTCGATCGCTTGGTGCAGCGTCAGGTTGGTGGGTGCGCTGGGACGGGCGTGGTAGGCCGGTATGGCCATCTGGGCGATGTCGGGTGAATCGCGAAAGCCCCCATCGGTCACCACACCGGCAACGCCGCGCTTCATCAAGCGCGAAACCAAGATGCCACCGGCCGAAGCAGCGCGCGCATCTTTGCGGCTGTCGATGACCAAGACCGCGCCGGGTGGGCAGGTCTCCACAGCGGCACGCTGGGGGTGGGCGTGGTCTAAAAAAACGCTGATGGGATTGAGGTCTTCGCGCGCGGGGATGTAGCGCAAAGTGAATGCCTCGCCGACCATGGGTTGGGGCTGGGCCTGCACAGGTCTGACGTTTTGAATGAACTGGTTGCGCAAACCGCGCTTGAACAAGGCCGTGCACAAGGTGGCGGTGCTCACGCGCAGCAAGCGCGCGCGGGTTTCGTTGGACAAAGGCATGGTGGTGGCTTGGCAGTGATGATGCCCACGACTTTAAGCCTTGCGCGCCATGCCGGCCATGGGGTCAAGCCCCAACGAAAAAGGGCCGCTTGCGCGGCCCTTTTGGAGGTCAGAGCGTTTCGCCCAGACAGCGGAGCAATTACATGCCCATGCCGCCCATGCCGCCCATGCCACCCATGTCGCCGCCGCCGCCAGGCATGGCTGGGGCGTCGTCTTTCGGCGCTTCAGCGATCATGGCTTCGGTGGTCAACATCAAGCTGGCCACAGAGGCTGCGTTTTGCAGCGCGGTGCGGGTCACTTTGGTGGGGTCCAGGATACCCATTTCGATCATGTCGCCATAGGTGTCGTTGGCGGCGTTGAAGCCGTAGTTGCCTTTGCCGGCCAACACCGCGTTGACGACCACAGAGGGCTCGCCACCGGCGTTGTAGACGATTTCGCGCAGGGGAGACTCGACCGCTTTCAACACCAGCTTGATGCCAGCGTCTTGATCGGCGTTGTCACCCTTGATGGTGCCAGCGGCTTGGCGGGCACGCAGCAGGGCCACGCCACCACCGGCCACGATGCCTTCTTCCACAGCAGCGCGGGTGGCGTGCAGGGCGTCTTCCACGCGGGCTTTTTTCTCTTTCATTTCGACTTCGGTGGCAGCGCCCACTTTGAT
>CANFPJ010000044.1 GCA_947448885.1 Comamonadaceae bacterium | reverse complement strand
TTGTGCGTCCCGAAACCTGTGAAAAAAGCATTCGAATGCGCTGAGCGCCGGCTGCCGTCCATCACATAAAAACCTTTGGCAGAAAACCCCGTGCGCTGCATCAAGGCGTTGACACGTGCCTCCAATGCCGGGTCGTTCAAGGGCGAAAACTTGTTGAACAAGGGCATGATCCAATTGGGTGCGATCCACATCACAAACAATTGGTACACGGCCAGTGCGGCCCAAGCGTAAAACCACCAAGCATCGCCGCCAACTTGCATCAACCACAGCACCAAGGCCAAGATCGGTAGTCCCAAGACCGCGCCCACAGCGATCCCCTTGGTCATGTCACTCCACCACAAGGCAGGGGTAGAGCGGTTAAAGCCAAAGTGCTGCTCCAAAACGAAAGTCTGGTACCAAGACAGGGGCAAATGGATCAAGCCACCGATCAATATAAAACCGACGATCAGCGCCATTTGCTGCATCAGCCCAGAACCCATCCATGCCATCAGGGTTTGGTCCAGCCATTGGAGGCCACCCAACAAGGTCCAAGCCAGCAGCATCAATGCGTCCAAGGCCAAGTCGTACAAGGCCAATCGCGATTTGGCCAAGGTGTAGTCAGCTGCTTTTTGGTGTGCGGGCAAGTCAATGCTGTTGGAAAACGAAACAGGCACTTGAGACCGGTTTTGGGCCACGCTTCTGACTTGGCGGGACAGCAACCACAGTTTTGTCAGGGTATTGAGCAGCAGGGCCAGGCCGAATGTCAAGGACATCAATAGAGTTGCGTTCATGGCTGGCAAGTGTAGGCCCATTCAAATGGCGCGGGCATCTTGGGGGACAATCACGCCATGACTGAAAACAACCCTGACAGCCCGGCGCCCAGCTTGGCCAAATCTGACCAAAACTTGGTTTGGATCGACTGCGAAATGACCGGCTTGGATCCAGAGGTCGAACGATTGATCGAAATTGCCGTGGTGATCACCGGGCCCCAACTGCACCCGCGCATCGAAGGCCCCGTGTTGGTGGTGCACCAAAGTGAAGCCTTGCTCGACCGCATGGACGCATGGAACAAAGGCACCCATGGGCGCAGCGGTTTGATCGAAAAAGTCCGCGCCTCGACCTTGAGTGAGGCGCAAGCCGAAGAGCAGTTGCTGGCCTTTTTGGCTCAGTATGTGCCCAAAGGCACGGCACCCATGTGCGGCAACACGATTGGTCAAGATCGTCGGTTTTTGGTCAAGTACATGCCCAAGTTAGAGGCATGGTTGCATTACCGAAACCTCGATGTGAGCACCCTCAAAGAATTGGCCAAACGCTGGCGACCCGATGTCTACAGCGCGTTCAAAAAACAACAAAAACACACCGCGCTGGCCGATGTGCATGAATCGATTGACGAGTTGCAGCACTACCGCGTGCATTTTTTACGCGCCGACCCCCCATCTTCGGGTATGCCATAATTGCGGGCGTTGTTCAATCAGAACAACCAACGCACATCTGCCTCACACCTTGGGCTCTGCTGATAGAGCCACCCGCGCCGCAAAGTTTTTTGGGCGTTGACTTTGTCTGATGGTTGATGTTTTTTCAAACCTCAGATGGAGTCGCTGGACCTGGCGCCAGCGTGTTTTGCATGAACCATAGCGTTTCCACTTCCCCCGTTTTGGCTGCCCAAGATGCGGCCATTCAACCCTCGCCCACACAGGTCTTGACGCCCAGCATTGCCGCAGAGGTGATGCTCGAGGCCACCAGTGCGTTGACCCCACCCACCCCATCCGCCGCCGCCCAGGCCCATGTGCCTGCCGATGGCGCGGCTGCTTCGCCTGAGGGCGTTCTGCCAGCCGCCCCCGATGCATTTGCTGCTTTGGGTTTGGCCCCTGAATTGCTTGCTGCGGTTCGGGACTTGGGTTTCACCAGCCCCACCACGGTGCAACTCAAAACCATCCCGTTGGCCATGCGCGTGGACGGTGGTGAGCAGGCTTATAACGACTTGATGGTTTCCAGCCAAACGGGCAGCGGCAAGACGGCGGCTTTTTTGCTCCCGGTTTTGCACACCTTGTTGCAACAACACCAAGCCCAAGCCCGCGCCCAGTCTGAAGAGTGGGAGCAAAAAGTCGCCCAGGCGCTGGCCCGCGGTGAAGAGCCACCCAAGCGGCCCAAACGGAAAAACCCCACACACCCCAGCAATTTCAAGCCCGCGACGCCAGGCGCTTTGGTGCTGTGCCCCACCCGTGAACTGGCCCAACAGGTGGCCCACGATGCCATCGATTTGGTGCGCCACAGCCCTGGGTTGCGCATTGCCAACGTGGTCGGTGGCATGCCCTACGCCTTGCAAATTGCCAAGTTGCAGAATGCCAATTTGGTGGTGGCCACACCAGGCCGCTTGCTCGATTTGCAACGCTCGAACCAAATCAAATTGGACCAGGTGCAGTTTTTGGTGGTGGACGAAGCCGACCGCATGCTCGACTTGGGTTTCGCCGATGACTTGGCCGAAGTCAACCAATTGACCATCAAGCGACGCCAAACCATGATGTTCAGCGCCACCTTTGCGCCGCGCATTCAGCAACTTGCCACCCGCGTGATGCGCCAGCCCCAGCGCGTGCAAGTCGACGCCCAGCATGCACAACACGTCAACATCACCCAATCCCTGTTTTGGGCCGACAACCCCCAGCACAAACGCAAGTTGCTCGACCATTGGTTGCGCGACACCACCATCGACCAAGCGATTGTGTTTGCGAGCACCCAAATCGAATGCGATGCCTTGGCCGTTGATTTGCAGCAGGCCGGTTTTTCAGCCGTGGCTTTGCACGGTGCCTTGAGCCAAGGTTTGCGCAATCGCCGCTTGATGGCATTGCGCCAAGGCATGGTGCAAATTTTGGTCGCCACCGATGTGGCCGCGCGCGGCATCGATGTGCCCACCATCAGCCACGTCTTTAACTTTGGCTTGCCCATGAAGGCCGAAGATTATGTGCACCGCATCGGCCGCACTGGCCGCGCTGGCCGCGATGGTTTGGCGGTGACCTTTGCCGAGTTTCGCGATCGCCGCAAAATTTTTGACATCGAAGCCTATACCCGCCAGCCGATCAAGGCCGAAGTGGTGCCCGGTTTGGAGCCCCAGCAACGCGCTGAGCGCCCCCGTGATTTTGACGGTCCCCGCCGTGGTGCCCCAGGCGTTGGACGTTTTGGTGGCCGTGGTGCCCCAGCGGGTGGTCGGTCATTTGACCGCGCGCCCCGGCCCGCCGAGCGCGGAGACCGCAATGACCGCCCACCGCAAGTGTGGGGTGCGCCCGCAGCGGGCAAGCCCGCCGAGGGCAGGTCATTCAACGACCGAAACAGCCGTGGCCCCAGGGTGGTCGGCGCGGGTGATCGGCCCGAGCGCGCAGGTCCTGGTGCTGGCAAGGTGTTCGTTCCTCGCGACATGAAAAAGCGCCCAGCCAAAGGGGCCCGTTCAGACCATTGATGCGTCAAACGAATGAAAAAAAGCCAGCAGTGATGCTGGCTTTTTTCGGTTTGGTGGAGAGGAGGAGGATCGAACTCCCGACCTCGTCATTGCGAACGACGCGCTCTCCCAGCTGAGCTACCCCCCCAATGACATGAATTCTAGACCGATCAAGATGTGACCCAGAGGCGCGGTGGGTTTCCAACGTCACAGGGGCATGGAACAATCATGGCGTTGATCAATGGGTGTTGATTTTGATCCAGCAGTTGAAAAAGCAGGTGGTGATGAGAAGTTTGAGCATCATGTGGTGGGTGGTATTGGTCATGCATGCGGTGCCGGCCTTGGCATCTAAATCGGTGCCCAGTCGGTTGACCGCTGAAATCACGGCATTCGAGCAGTCGGGGACTTATGCAGAGGTGGTGAAAGTGTGCCGGGATCTGGAGCGCTTGCACCCAACAGCCGCCAAGTGCAGCCACATGGGCATCAGTGCCCAAGGCCGTGACATCAAAGCTTTGGTGGTGAGCAAAACCGGCGCCTTGGATGCGGCCACAGCCAAGCGGCGTCAGTTGCCTGTGTTGTTGGTGATTGGTGGCACCCATGCGGGTGAAATCGACGGCAAAGACGCGGGTCTGATTTTGATGCGCGAACTGTTGGCCGACAAAGGAAAACAAAATCCCTTGAACCATTTGGTGGTGGTGTTCGTGCCGGTGTTCAATGTCGATGGTCACGAAGCCCGCAGCCGATTCAGCCGACCCAATCAAAACGGGCCCCTGGAGACGGGCCAACGCACCAACGCGCTGCGCATCAACCTGAACCGCGATTGGATGTTGTCGCAAGCGCAGGAAATGCGCGCCATGCTGACCTTGGTTCAGCAGTGGGACCCCTTGGCGACCTTGGATTTGCATGTCACCGATGGTTTGCGCTTTCGGCATGATGTGTCTGTGTCCATCTCGACGCACCACGGCGCGGGTTCCCTGGTCAAAAAAGACGCGCAGACCGTGCTGGACGCGGCGTTGGCGCATTTGCGCGGATTGGGACATGAGCCATTGGGCTTTTACCCCCAACTCAAAGATGTCAATGACCCTGGCTTGGGAGTGATCATTGAAGCGGATGCGCCGCGCTTTTCGCATGTCTATGCCAACTTGCGCAATCGAATGGGGTTTTTGATTGAAGACCATGCTTGGGCACCTTATGCCCAGCGCGTGGTCACCAGCAAGAATACCTTGGTGTCTTTTTTACACGTGATTGCATCCATGCGAACGGCGTTGATGCAGTCGGCGGCCCAAGCCGATGCGCAAAACCAGCACCTGGCCGGACAGGCATTGCCATTGCTGTGGGTCAATGCCATGGACATTGAGCCCACCAAACCAGCGCCGCTCATTGAGCTCAAGGGCTATGCCTACGAAGTGTTTGATGAGGCGCCTGTGGTGGGGGGGCGTGGCATTGTTTACGACACATCAAAGCACCAAATGTGGTCAGTCCCTTTTTATGGCACTTTGCTGCCCATCCAAGATTCGACCATCAAATTACCCGCCGCGGGTTATGTGGTTCCCACCGAGTGGGTGGGATTGATCAAGCCCTTGTTGCAGCTTCATGGGATTCGGTTCAGCCAGATTGACCAAGACCAAACCATCCCATCGCTGGAGGTCATGCGCGTGGATCCGCGAAATGTGATTTACGACACCGACAGTTTTCAGGGCCGGCAAAGAACCAGTGTGATGGGCAACTGGTCTTCCGAAGCGGCCACGGTGATGAAGGGCTCCTTATTTGTGCCCATACAGCAACCCAAGGCCATGTTGGTGGCGCACTTGTTGGAACCTGCGGCACCGGACTCGCTGTCTTCTTGGGGGATGTTCAATGCGGCATATGAAACCAGTGACTATGTGGCCGACCACCGCGAATTAGAGTTGATCCGGTGGATGCACGAAGGCCATCCCGTGATGGGCCAAATTTATGGCGCTGCCTTGTTCAAAAAATTACCGCAAATCCGCCAGGCATTTGAAGAGAAATTGGCCCATGATGAAACCTTTCGCCAGGACCCACAGGCCCGGGTGGATTACTGGATGTCTTTTCTGCCGTCCCAAGACCCCGATTTATTCAAATACCCCATCTTGCGCTCTTCCGTTCAGTTGAGCCAAAGCTTGCCAATGCAGCGGAAATGAATGCCAGCTTGAACTGGCCAGAGCCCCTCGGGGCGTGTGGCATTTCTCTCGCTGGCTGCTCAGCCGGTTTGTGATTTGACGTGATGGGTGAACAAACACTGTGGGTTTCCGCAATGGGTGCAGGGTCCGCCCGCAGCTTGTTGGGCAGCCGCCAAGACCGCATGATTCAACCCCGCCAATTGGTCGAGTCGCAAGCGCAATTGGCTGACGTGTTCACTCAACTGTTTGACCCGATTGGCTTTTTGCACCACCGCGCGAGCGGCCGTCAAAGTCAGTTCTGGTGTGGCCACAGGTCGCTTTGCGATCACCGTGCTGGCACGGGTCACTGAAAGGTCTGGCAGTTTGGCGCGGTGGGTGCCACTGGTTTGAATGGGTGCGTTGTCTCGGTTCGACTGCTGTAGATCTTGCGGCAAGGCCTGCCGATTGAGCGCCGGTGTCAAGATGGGCGTTGCTTGCCGGTTTTGTTCCAAGGCCGTGCTGGGCACGGCCTGGCGATGGTCTGTCAAAGCGCCGTTTGCCACCGCTTGGATATTCGCGCCTGCTTCGGTGGAAGGCAGTTTTTCCAAGTGGTCTTCATTGGCGCTGGCGGCCAATGGGGTGGAATGGTTGATGGCCTCTGTCGCGCTCAGTTTGACGGGGCTGGTCAGTGGGGCCGCTGACGTCAAAGGCAGGTTTCGATCAACCACACCTGGCTTGGGCAGGCTGGCCATCTGGTCAGCCATGGCCTGACCGGGCAGGCCAATGACGTTGGCGCTGGCTGGTCCCACCGCTGGCAATGGCTGATGGTTCTCGGGTGAAGGGGGGTTCAACAAAGCAGGCCCAGCGCCAGTGTTGGCCACCGCCCGCAAAACAGGTCCCGCTGCGGCGGGGGCCAGTGACTTGCCTTGAATGCTTTGGATATTGTCATCAACCCCAGCCGCCTTGGGCATGGGGATGGATTGATCGGCCAGCGCGTTTTCCTGGACTTGATGAACGCGATCATCATCGCCAAAGCCCTCGGTCACTTTGTTGATGTTGTCTTGCATGGTGCGGTTGCCCACATGGGCGCCCTCTGGCCCTGGCAAAACATGGGAAATCACCGGCCCTTTGGCGGATGTTGCACCTGACGGATCCCCGGCATTGGCCGCTTCTTCTTGGAAGGAGTTGTCCCGGTTGAAGCGCACCCCTTTGTCGTCTGAGTCTGAGCCCGATGCCACATTGCTGTGAATCAACTTGGGCTTGTGCACCGAAGCCGAAAAGGTTTTGATGTTTTTGACCTTGATCGACTGGTAATAAGGCTTGAAGCTCGCATTGTCATGGCCATAACCGGCCAGCATGGTTTGGAAAATTTTGCTTTCCAGCGCATCCACATCGCCATCGGCCATCATGGAGTCACACACATTGGTCAAGATGTAAAGCTTGACATCCGGGCTCAGGTTGGGCGACATGCGCTTTAAAAACTCTGGCAGCTTGACCGACCGCACTTGTTTCAAAGCGGCTTCTTGCAAGCCTTTGAATTCGCCGATCACGGTTTGCAGCTGACCAATTTCTTCTGTCGCAATATTGCCGTCAGCGGCCATCATGTACAGCAGCGATGCCCCCAATGCCAAGTGTGCATTTCCACCTGGTGCATTCAGTTGGTCGGCTTGGTATTCGCCCATCACCGAGGCGTTGTTTTTCAGGGCGATGGTTCTCTCAAATGGGGCAAAGCTGGCGGTGTCAATGCCCCAGGCTGTTTTCATGCGCTCGAACAAGGCCACTTCATCGGCACCGGCACTGCCGTCAGCCAGCAAGGAGTCGCACACATTGGTCAAGACGCACAAGGTGCTGGCCTTGTCCAAGACTTGGTAGGCGTCGGTCAAAAACTGGGCCAACGGGACGGCTTGCACGTATTGCACCGCCACGTTCAACACATGCTGATCGCCACCCAGCACGGCTTGAAGTTGGCTGCTCTCAGCTTCTTCAATGGTTCCATCGCTGGCCATCATGTGCAGCAAAGCTGCGGCCAAGACCAAATGCGGTGTCAACCTGAAGGTGGCGTGCTGTTTGTTTGGCGCCTCGTGTGGCGTGTCTTTGAATTGGTCCAGCAGTTCCAGATTTTGTGACGCCTGGCTCATGGGCGCACCTCATGCACGACGACTGCGGGCGCGCTGTTGGTGATGGGCGCGCGGAAATGGGTTGGCCAAGACCAAGTTTTGAGCATGACGGCAGGTTAGGCAGGCCGCCCCATGAGAAACCCACGATGCCGCCCAATAACTCTGCAAACCTCTCAATTCCCCAGGTAAAAGGTTGCAAAAACGAGCGTTTTACAAAATTATTTTTAAACTTGGACAGACCATGCCTCGGCCTGAATGTCAGGTCAGGGTAATCCCTGTGGCTCCTCTGCAAGAGAAGTATCAGCCCTCTAAAGCCATCACCTGCACGGTTTCGAGCAGGCTTGCCACATCGCTGGCCTGGCACAGTGCCGTGCCCAGGGAGGCCAGTGCTGCAGCCGATGCCGCCATGGCGTGGCGCAAAGCCAGTTGCCATGTATCGGTGCTGTTGTCGGGATGCCTCTGGTCCAAAGTGGTCACAAAGGCCCCAACAAATGCATCACCAGCACCAATCGTGCTGCGCACTGGCACCCGCAAGCCGGGCGCATGCCAAGCACCCCGGTGGGTGACCAACAAGGCACCCTCAGGACCGAGGGAGAGGGCCACCAGTTCACACCACGATTGCGCCAACCATTCGCGCGCCACGGCCAAGCGTTGTGGCATGGTGGGCAATGCTGTTCCGGTCACTTCTTCCATTTCGCGCAAGCTGGGTTTGACCATGTGAACGCCCACGCGCATCGCCGCCATCAATGCGGGGCCAGACGCGTCGAGCACCAATTTTTGGTGCCGCGATTGGGCCAGCTTGGCAATGTCGGCATAAAAGTCCTGCGGTGCATTGGGCGGTAAGCTGCCACTGACCACCCAGTAGCGGCTATCTGGGGCCGTGCGGCTCAGTGCTTGCAAAACTTGGTTCAATGCGGCTGGGTCGGCTGAAGGCCCTGGCATCACAAAGCGAAAGTCACGCCCTGTTTGGGTTTCGTGCACCGAAAAGCCCATGCGGGTGGCGTGCGCACACGGGATGCGTTGGTGTGGCACGGCTTCTGAATTCAGCATGTCATTCAACTGATCGCCGGTGATGCCGCCACCCAACCAAAGGGCTTGCACCGATCCGCCCAAGCGATGCACCACACGCGCCACATTGATGCCCCCACCGCCTGGGTGGTATTGAGGTGTTGAGCAGCGCAACTTGTCCGTGTCCGTGACCTGAGCGGTGGTGGTGAGCACATCCACGCTGGGGTTGAGGGTCAAGGTGGTGATGTGTGCCATGCAAAGCATCATGCCAGAGATGCCATCACGGGCTGTTATGCTCATTCCATCTCAGCCATCGAAGTGCCCAGCTATTGATCCGCGCCTGGTTGTCACCACCTGGCAGGGCCACCTCGCTTTCGCCAACATGCCCTTGTGAACCCCGCTTATCCAGAACATCCAGCCAATCTTCGGCCTTCCGCAGATCATGTGGCAACCGGTCAGGTGCTCACGGTTTTCAGTGTGGCTGCGTTGGAGGTCGGGTTGAAGCGGGCCAGTGAAAGGTTTCAGCAAACCAGCGATTGGCAGGTGGCCTTGTGTTTCAACACCGCCCCAGAATTGATGGCCAAATTGCGCGATGGTTGGCGTGCCGATGTCTGGATTGCACCGACCCCGGTGCTGTTGCATGCGGCGTCGCTGGGCGTGGTGGGCAAACTGCAAACTTTGGCCCAGGTGGGGGTGGGGGTGGCGGTGGCCCAAGGGCAAGCCTTGCCGGACATCTCAAGCCTCGAAGCTTGGCAAAGCGCGGTACGCCAGGCATCTGCTATTTTTTATACCCATGCGTCCTCTGGCCAGCATGTCCATGGACTGCTCTCATCCATGGGCGTGTTGGACGATGGGCGCACCCACTTGCGTCGCTTTGACAATGGTGAGGACATGTTGCTCGCCTTGTCACATGCGGGGACACCCCCAGGGGCGATGGCCATGGGCGCCATCAGTGAAATTCAAACATTTGCCCATCGTGGTGTGGCCCTGGTGGGACCCTTGCCGTCGGCGATTGCCCATCAAACCATTTACGCGCTGGCCATCGACGAGCAAAGCCCCCGTTTGCACTTCGCCCAGCGCTGGGCGGCCTTGTGCCGGCCAGCCGATGTGTGGGGGGATGTTGCGAGCACCGGTATCGAGCCCTTGTGAGCCTCGGGGCTCAGGGTATTCAAGGGGAAATTTCAACCCATTTCGCAGACCCCATTTGGTAAGATGAAACGACATTCAACAGGAGAAAAGTCATGGCTTTGTATGAGTTGAGAACCTATTCCGTGGTGGTCGGCAAGATGGCAGAGGTGGTTTCTTTGTATGGCTCAGAAGGTTGGGCCGCTTTGGACAAGCACCCGAAAAAATTGATTGGCTATTTCACCGGTGATGTGGGTGCTTTGAACGAGATCATCCACGTTTGGAAATTTGATGACGATGCCGATCGCCGCGCTTTTTGGGCGGGTGTATTTGCCGATCAGGCTTTCATGGCCTTTGCCGCCAAATTGCGCCCCATGATTTTGAAGCAAGAAAACAAACTCATGATGGCCGCGCCATGGGGTCCTCACCCATGACCACCGATCAGGCCCAGGCGCACACCACAGCCCACCATTTGCTGCAAGGCTTCAATGAGCTGGGGTTTGA
The DNA here is from genome assembly GCA_947448885.1 of Comamonadaceae bacterium. Taxonomy (GTDB): domain Bacteria; phylum Pseudomonadota; class Gammaproteobacteria; order Burkholderiales; family Burkholderiaceae_C; genus Limnohabitans. Next base: position 11,649 of record CANFPJ010000044.1, on the reverse strand, counting down.
TTATTTGTTTTGCAACCTGGGCACCGATCATGCGCCCTTGATTGAAGAAATGGCGCGTTGGCGCCAAAGCGGACAGGCGTTTCCGAAAACGGTGCTGTGTCCGCATGAAAACACCGCCGTGCACATGGCCGCTGGTTATGCCTTGGCCACCGGTCGCGGCCAAGGGGTATTGGTGCACGTGGATGCGGGCACGGCCAATGCCACCATGGGCATCCACAACATTTCCAAAGCCCGCTTGCCCCTCATGTTGATGGCAGGCCGAGCCCCATACACCTCGCACGGCGAATTGCCCGGAACCCGCGACACCTTTGTGAATTTTGTCCAAGAGCCCTATGACCAAGGTGGCTTGGTGCGCCAGTACGTCAAATGGGACTACAACCTGCCATCTGGGGTGATCGCCAAAGAGGCCTTGCGCCGCGCCCACAGCGTGATGCAAAGCGATCCCAAGGGCCCTGTTTACTTGACCTTCGCGCGAGAAACCCTGACCCAAAACTGGCGCGACGACCAGTTGCATGCATTTCCCGCTGAAACTTATGGGGCCAGCCCTGCCCTGGGCACGGACCCCGATGCGGTCGATGCAGTGGTGGATCGGTTGTTGGCCGCCAGCCACCCCTTGATCATCACCTCCTACAGCGGTCGCAACCCAACGACGGTGGCCACCCTGGATGCTTTGGCCCGCTTGGCCGGCATCCGTGTGATCGAGTGCAATGCCGTGGACCTCAACATTCCCCACGACTCGCCTTGCTTCAGTGGTTTTGTGCCGGGATCTCATGTGGGCCAAGCCGATGTGGGATTGATCGTCGATGTGGATGTGCCTTGGATACCGCGCGACACACCCGTGAACCCGGCCACCTGGTGGGCCCACATTGACGTGGACATCGACAAGCGCAGCTACCCCATGTGGAGCTTTCCGCGCCACTTGAAGATGCCCGGTGACAGTGGCCGCATCTTGGCGCAAATATTGGCCCGGTTGCAACAACGCTTGACCCCAGCCTTCACCCAAACGGCCCAAGCGCGGGTCGCTGGCTTGGCCCTGGAGGGGCAGCAGCGCCGTCAACGCGCCACCGATTTGGCCGCCGACCCAGGACAAATGGGGCAAATCAACCCCCACTTTTTGTGTGCAGCTGTGGCCCGGGCCATTCCGGCCGACGCCATCGTGCTCAACGAAGCCATCCGCAACGCCCCCGTGGTGGCGATGCAAGTGCCGCGCACGGTGCCGGGCTCCCACGTGGGTTTGGCCGGTGGTGGATTGGGCTTTTCAGCGGGCATGGCTTTGGGCATCAAGTTGGCCCAACCGAATCGTTGCGTGGTGGCTTTTTCGGGTGATGGCTCGTTTTATTTCGGCAACCCGCAGTCCAGCATGGCCGTGTCCAAGCAATACGGCTTGCCGGTGTTCACCATCGTCCTGGATAACGGTGGTTGGGCTGCGGTCAAAGAAGCCACCTTGCGTGTTTTCCCCGAAGGCGTGGCCAAAGCCACCCAAGCCTATGAGGCCCACTTGGCACCCGACATGAATTTCGCCATGGTGGCCCAAGCGGCGGGCGCCAACGGGGAGTGGGTCAGCGACCCTGCCGATGTCCCTGCCGCCATCGAACGCTGTTTGGCAGCCCTGGCCCGTGGGCAAAGCGCTTTGTTGCAAGCCAAAGTCACCCGGCTGTGAGTCCCGTGCTTTTGCCCCCAGTGGTCGGCGCATCATTTTTCATCCCCCGGAGCTGTACATGAGAAAAACCAACTTTCAATTTTTAATGCCCCTTCTTTTCGGCTTGAGCCTGGGTTTGGCCCAGGCCGCTGACCCCAAACCAGCCGAAGAGCCAGCGGTAAAAAAATCCGACTCGGGCATCTGCCACGACAAAACCAGTGCCAGCTATGGCAACACCAAAAAATTCACCGCGTTCAAAACGGTGGACGAATGCGTCAAGAGCGGCGGCACCTTGCCCGCCAAAACTGCAGCGGCGGCTGAACCCGTGGTGAAAAAATCCGACTCGGGCATTTGCCACGACAAGAGCAGCCCCAGCTACGAGCGCACGAAAAAATTCACCGAGTTCAAAACCATCGATGAGTGCGTGAAAAGTGGTGGCAAATTGCCAGGTGCGAAATGAGCTTTAACGTTGGCCTGCCGCCAGCAAGGTTTCGATTTGCTTGGACAAGCGGTGCACCGAGTCTGCCAACGCCTTGAGTTCTTGTTCACGCAGCAAATCCACTTTTTCGTGCAGCAACTCAATTTCCAATTCGGCTTTGACGTTGACCTCGTAGTCGTTGTCAGCGCGGCGCCGATCGGTTTCGGCCAATCGGTTTTGGCTCATCATGATGGCGGGCGCGGTATAGGCCGCCTGGAATGACAGCATCAGATTGAGCAGGATAAAGGGATAGGGGTCCCAGGGGCCATTGGATTGCGTGTTCCAGCTGATCCACAGCACGATCAACGTGCTTTGAATGATGATGAAGCGCCAAGACCCCACCGTGGCCGCCACTTGATCGGCCACCTTTTGTCCCCAAGTCAAGGGCGCAGGCGATGGCGGCACCGGTGCCGTCACTGGCAGTTGGGTGCGCCGATGGGTTTGCCGATGCTGGCGCAAGCTGTGCAGCAAATGTTGCTCATCATGGGTCAACTGGGGAGGGGGATGGGTGTTTGAGGCGGTCATGGTCAAAGGTCCGGTGGGCATTCAGGGGACGAACGGATGCAACTTAGCACAAACCCTTGCAGATCCATGGCCCAAGGGCGGAATAAAACAAATATATAAAGCGCCAAGCGGAGCCCACAGGCGTACATTAGGTTCACCCACCTCGGAAGTGTTTTCCGCTCATTCAAGAAAGTTCACATGATTCAATGGCCTGCTCAAACTGAGCCCGTTTTGTGGGGTGCTGTCGCTGGCGCAGTGATTTTGTCGGTGGTGGGTTTTAGTTTTTCGGGTTGGCACACCGCCAGCCAAACTGACGCGATTGCCAGTGTCAAGGTGGCCACGGCATTGACCGCGGCCATGGCCCCTGTGTGTGCCATGGCCTTCAAGCAAGACGGCAAATATGCAGCCAATCTGGTGGAGTTGAAGAAAACCGATGAATGGTCGCGCAGCAACCTGATTGAAAAAGGCGGCTGGGGCAAAGTGTCTGGTGGGCAAGATTTGAGCCCAGAGGCAGCCCGCGCTTGTGCCTTGCTGCTGATCCCAGCTTAAGGGCTTGAAATTCTGTGCAGGCCTTGTGCCTGCGCCGTGCAACAGCCACACCTGAACCCTGGGCGTTGAGCGCCTCAGGGGTTCAGATGCTCAATCCCCCCAGCGATTTACCGCCGTCCACAAACAGGGTTTGACCGGTGATGAAGTGGGTTTGGGGCGACGCCAAGAAAGACACCGCATGCGCGATTTCATCGGGCGATGCGGCTTTTCCGCGTGGCTCCAACGCTTCCCACTGGGCAAACATCTCAGGCGGTGCTGAACGGGTCATGGGGGTGTCGGTGAACCCGGGTGCCACTGAGTTCACGGCAATTTCTTGGCCGCGCAATTCCATGGCCATCGCACGGGTGAGCCCGACCACGGCCGATTTGGACGCCACATAGTGGGCAAAGCGGGTGCCGCCCAAAGCACCCCGCGAAGAAATGGTCACGATGCGCCCGCCGGCCACCATGCGCCGCGCGGCTTCTTGCGCGGGAATGAAGGTGCCCACCACATTGACTTGCAACATTTGGGTGAAGGCTTGCTCGGTCAATTCCAAAAACCGGGCATCGTTGTAGATGCCTGCCGCGCACACCATCACATCCACCCGGGCATGGGCTTGCAAGGCCTGGTGCACGCTGGTGCGATCGCACACATCCACCACCGCCGCAACCATCCGCAGCCCTTGCGCTTGCAAGGGTTTCAAAGCGGCGGCCAGCACCTCGGCCTGGCGATCCATGGCGACCACCTGAAAACCATCTTGGGCCAGGCGTTTGGCAATCGCCAAACCAATGCCTTGGGCGGCGCCAGTGACAAAAGCGGTGAGGGGGTTGTTCATATCGGTTCTGTCCGGGGTGGAAAAGCTTTCAATCTGCCATGCCATCATCCGAGGTAGCCAAACTGTCGCGGCAGCCACAACGTGATGGAGGGAAAGAAGATCATCAAGAACATCACCACGCTCAGGGGGATGCAAAACTGCCATATCTCGCGGTTGATTTCTTTCATGGGCACGCCTGTGAGCGAGCCCAATACAAACAAAATCAAACCATAGGGCGGGGTGATCATGGCGATCATGAAGTTGAGGATCACCACCACGCCAAATTGAACCAAATCAATGCCCAAGGCGTTGACGGTGGGCAGCAACACCGGCACGAACACCAGCAGCATCACCGCACCATCGAGCACCGTGCCCAAGATCAAAAACATCACATTGACCAGCAGCATGAACACAATGGCCGAGAGGTTCAAGCTGGCAATGTAGGCGGCCAACTGCACCGCGACTTGCTCCGAGGTGATGGCGTAATTGACGATGAAAGAGCTGGCAATGAGCATCATCACCACGGCCGATTGGCGCGCTGACATGGCAAAAATGGCGATCAATGTTTTCAGGCCGAGGTTGCGGTAAATGAAGGCGCCGATCACGATGGCCCACAAGCCCGCCATGGCCGCCGATTCGGTGGGGCTGAAAACGCCCGACCAAATGCCGCCCAACAACATCACCGGCAAGGTCAGCGGTAAGGCGGCACGCCAAAGCACCCAGGGAAGTTGAGACAAGGAAATTTTTTGGCCAAACGGCAGGTTGCGCTGCCGCGCAATCATGGCAATCCACAGCATCAAGCTGGCGGCCATCAGCAATCCCGGCACCACACCGGCCAAAAACAGAGCGCCCAATGAAGCCGTGCTGATCAAGGCGTAAATCACCATGGGGATGGATGGGGGGATGATGGGCCCCAAGCACGATGCTGCCGCTGCAATGGCCACGGCCAAGCCACGTGGGTACTGGCCCACTTTTTCCATCATGCGGATGGACACCATGCCGGGCCCTGCGGCATCGCTGATGGCGCTGCCACTCATGCTCGACATGACGACATTCATCAACACCGTGATGTGACCCATGCCCCCGCGCAAGCGACCGACCAGCACATCGGCTGCGCTCCAAATGCGCTCGCTGACCGTGGAGGCGTTCATCACATTGCCGGCAAAAATGAACATCGGAACCGCCAGCAAGACATACATGCTGAACATGGAGTTCAAGGTTTGATCGACGATCAATCCGATGTCTTGCCCTTTGAGCCAAAGGTAAACAATGCCGCTGCTGAACATCATCAAGACAATGGAGAACCTCAGCAGTGCGCACACCAGGATCACGATGCCCATGGCGATCAGCGCGGTGCTCATGCGGTACCCACTGAAAAATCAACCCAACACATTGGTTTTTTCATCTGCTTTTTGGTCCTGGACATGTTGGGGCCATTGATCGGAGCAAAGCCACAAGAACCGATTGGCTGCGCGAACAATCACGGCCAACCAATAAATGACAAAGCAGGCGTACACGTAATCCAAGCGCCACTCCAGCGCATTGGTTTTCTCGCGCCACAAAAAGGCGACATAACCCCAAATGGTGGGGGCCGAGAGCGTGAACAACAGCACCAACAAAACAGACGCGGTGAGGCCGATCAGGCGTCGACCGCTGGGGCCGCATTGGTCCCACACCACATCAAAGGTGACTTGCTCTCGCTCGCTGAGCACCAAGGCCTCGGTCAAAAAAGTTGACCACAAAAACAAAATCAAGATGGATTCGTCCACCCAATTGACCGGTTGAACCAACACATAACGCTGAAAAACAGAAATCACGAACAGCACAAAAATGCCGATGAACATGGATACCGTCAGCCATTCAGCATATCGGCTGAAGGCCTGGAATTTTTGACGAATGGCGGCGATACCCATGGGTGGCAATGTGTTCAAAGCAGGGCTGTCGTCGAACTCACTTGATGGCCTGGATGCGCGCCATCAAGCCGGGTTTCCATTTGGCGGTCATGCCACTGGCCTCATATTCTTTGAACACGGTGGCGCGAAACAAGCTGGCATCGGGTTCGCTGATGCGCACGTTGGCAGCCCGAAAGGTGTCCAACGCTGATTTTTCGTCTTGCAGTGTCTTGGCGATTTGCATGTCGGAGGCTTCTCGCGCGACCGATCGGAGTTCGGCTTGTTGTGCAGGCGTGAGTTTGTCAAACGCAGGCTTGGCCATGGCAAGGAACACCGGTTGCACCAAATGCTTGGTCAGCACCACTTGCTTGGTCACCTCATGGAATTTCCAATCGCGTGTCATGTTGGTGGGGTTGTCCTGGGCGTCGATTTGGCCGGTTTTCAACCCCAAATACACCTCGGTGATGGGCATGGCCACGGGGGTGGCGCCCAATGCTTTGGCCAACACCTGGAAAGAGGCGCCGGGGGGCATGCGCATTTTGGTGCCGTTCAAATCAGTGGGCTTTTCGATTTTTTTGTCGTTGTTCAAATTGATGGTGCGGGTGCCCAGGTAAGCGGTGTCCAAAATCACCAGGCCTACTTTGTTGGCCACATCGTCGTAATACTCTTTGCCAATGTCGCTGCGAAAAGTTTTGATCAGGTGATCAGCGTCACGGAACAAATAGGCGGCACTGAAAACACCATATTCGGGCAATTGGGCTTCAATTTCGAAGGTCACGGGGCTGGCCATTTCCAGATTGCCGCGCTGCATGGCGGGCAATTCGGTGCCTTGTCGGAACAAGGCGCTGGCGGTGTGCACCGACACTTTGACGGCGCCTGGAAATTTGCTCTCCATGCGCGCTTTGATCATGCGAAATGCGTCCGACAGCGGTGAGCTGTCTGGGGCAGCGGTGGAAATTCTGATTTCGGTTTGGGCCTGGGCCAAGGGCATGGTCAGCAAAGTGGCCAGGCTGATGGCTGTGGTGATGAACGATCTTCTCATGTGGTGCTCCTGAAAATATTGAAAGACCCGACAGAACAGGCTGGATCCATGGCCTTGGCAAACCCCGTTTCAGCGTGAGGGCTCAATCGCCACCGACAAGCGACCGATGCCTTCGATGTCGGCATCGACCCGATCGCCCACGCTTAAAAATGTTTTGTGCGGCACGCCCACGCCGGCTGGGGTGCCGGTGAGCAACACGTCGCCTGGGTCCAGCGTCATGATGCGGGAGGCGGTGGCAATTTGTTCGGCGACAGAAAAGATCATGTCTTTGGCATGGCCGTTTTGTTTCAACGCACCATTGACGGCCAACTTCAGGGCGGCCTGCTGGGGGTCGCCAAATTGGTGGGCGGGGATCAGGCGCGGACCCATGGGGCAGCAGGTGTCGTGGCCTTTGCCGGCCACCCAATCGAGTTTGTAAAAGGTTTCCGGGGCGCGGTTGTGGTCACGGGCGGAAAAGTCGATGGCCACGGTGTAAGCCGCCACATGCGACAGCGCTTGCTCAACGCTCACATGGCGCGCGGTCTTGCCAATCACCAGGGCCAGCTCGACCTCCCAATCAAAGGCTTGGGTGTGGATGGGCATGTGCACTGTTTTGCCTTCGCCCACCACTGCGTTGCGGGGTGGTTTCATGAAGAAAAACAAACGCTGGTCTTCTTTTTTGGCCCCTGGCATCCCCATTTCAGCCAAGTGATCAAAATAATTGGCCCCCGCGCACAAAATTTTTCCGGGATACAAAAGCGGCGCCAAGCGCTGAGCAGCGGGCAAGGCGTCGGCCGCTTGAACCTGAAGGGCCGCAGCTTGGAGAGCCGTCAAGGAACGCGCCCAATCGCTGAAGAGGCCCAGCACGCTGCTTTGTCCGGCCAGACCCACGCGGGCCAAACTGGGTTCCAGGCGGTAAGCCACCCCGTCCACTTCCAAAGCGGCCACGGCTTGGTCGCCGTGTGCAAAAGTGGCCAATGACCAAAGGGATTCAGCGCTCGCCATGTTTTTCCTCTTGTGAGAACAATATAAATCCATCATAATTTTATAAAATCACCTCGTCAAGGCATTTTTGAGATGGAAAACCCTGAAGCCTCATCACTGGCTGAGCGCGCGTACCAACGCTTGCGCAGCGAAATCTTGTATGGCGACTTGATGCCAGGTGAGCGTTTGCGTCCGGCTGATTTGCAAGACAAGTTCCATTTGGGTCTCACGCCCATCCGCGAAGCCTTGATGCGCCTGTCCTCTGAGAATTTGGTGGCCCTGGACACCCACCGCGGGTCGCGGGTGAGCGAAACCAGCCCGGCGGAGTTGAGCGACTTGATGGCCACCCGCCGGTCCATCGAAAGCCTGTGCCTCACATCGGCCATGACCCATGGGGACGCCGCTTGGGAAGCCGAGGTGGTGTCGGCCATGCACTTGCTCTCCAAAACCCCATTGCCGCGCTCGGCCAAAGACCGCGAGGCGGCCACTTTGTGGGAGTCGCGCCACCGCCACTTTCACCATGCCTTGGTCGGCGCTTGTCAAGAAAAATGGCTGCTGTGGTTTTGGAACATCTTGGCCGATCACTCGGAGCGCTATCGCAAATTTCGGCTGTTGCAGCGCATCCCCGTCAAAAGCAAGGCCAGGGACATTGAGGCCGAGCACCATGCCCTGATGCAGGCCGTTTTGGCCCGAGACCATGGCTTGGCCACCCGTTTGATGTCAGACCATTTGAGCGCCACTGAAAAGTCAGTGGCACTGGGCTTGACAGCGCCCCATCCATCTTCAACCCCCACGAAAGCTTGACCATGATTGTTCGAACCGCCATTTTGGAGGGCACGGTGGCCCCCGCCGACAAAGCCGAATTTGATCAGCACATGCGCACCACCGTGGTGGCCGCATTGGGGCGCTACCCGGGATTGATCAAAGCGGTGTTGCGAGAGATCGCTGAGGCCGATGCGGATGCCCCGCCCGTCTACATGGCTTTTGACTTGTACTTTCACAACTTGACCGATATGCATGCGGCATTGGCCAGCCCGGTGCGGCAAGCCGTGCGCGCGGAGTTGGGCCAAATCATGCCGCGTTTTCAAGGGCGTGTGTACCACTTGGTGTTTGACGAGACGGCCCAAACGGGTGCGCGCGCATGACGGTCTTGGTGCTGGGCGCGGGCCTGATTGGGGGCTTGACGGCGCAGTTGTTGGCCCAGCGTGGCGACCCCGTGGTGATGGCCGATGTGCGCGCTGGTGCGGCACCGCAGGGTGTGCAAAGGGTGACCTGTGATGTCACCGACCAGGCGGCCCTCAAGGCTTTGATGCAAGCGCACGGTGTTCGTGACGTGGTGCACACCGCCGCCTGGTTGTCCACCGCCATTCGGCAAGACCCGCTCAAAGGCATCGGCGTCAACATCATGGGCACGGCGAATGTGCTGGAGTGCGCCCGAACGCTGGGTTTGCGCCGGGTGGTGTTGGCCAGCTCCACCACGGTCACTTACACCGGCTTTGCCGCCCATGGCCCCCAGCCGATCGAAGAGGATTTGCCTTTGCACGTGATCAGTGAGCGACCGGCGAGCATTTATGCCGCCTGCAAGTTGGCGGGCGAACACTTGGCCCACTTGTATCACGATCTGTATGGTGTGGATGCTGTGTCACTGCGGTATGCCGCGGTGCTGGGTGACCTGGGCAACATCACCAGCGTGCCGGGCCGATTGCTGCAAACCTTGGTGCAGGCGGGCCAATCGGGGCAGGTGGTGCAATTGGACGATCCCTTTTTGGTCTGGGGTGGGCGTGAAGAGTTTGTCGATGCGCGCGATTGCGCCCGGGCCAATGTCTGTGCCTTGGATGCCCCCCACCCGCAGCAAAGGGTTTATCACATTGCCGATGGGCAGTGGCACCGTTTGGGGGACTTTGTGGCAGCCGTCCGGCGCCTGTACCCGGCTTTGCAAGTCACCTGGCCAGACCAGTTGACCACGGGTTTCGCTGGCTTTCCTCACCAACGACCGGCCCCATCAGACCATCGGCAGGCGCAGCGCGAATTGGGCTTTGTGTGCGCACATGGGTTGCCAGATTCGATTGCCCATTGGGCTTCGTTGGCTCCCGCTCAAACACACATCAGACCCTAGGACATCCCTGCATCTGTGCGCGATCGCATTGACGGGCTCTGGCCGAAACATCCTCGGTCGGGTTCAAGCCGGTTTGCATTGCCCTTGCAGGTTCATGCGCTGGGTTTTGCGCTGGTAGGGAATGTCGGCATATCCGCTCAACGCCATGGTGGCGCGGGCCAGGCGCAACTCGCGCACGTCGCCATTGGCCACGGTTTTTTGTTGGATGCCCATGCTGCTGGCATTCGTCAGGTTTTTGCCCACAAACTGATCGGTCGTCAAGGTGTTGATGAACATCTCATAGGGTTTGGCGCCTTGCACTTTGAAGTACAGGTTGTTGCCAATGGCTTGGATGTCGATGCTCACCTCGGCCGCTGGGATCTTTTTGTCTTCCAGTGCGGGAAGGCTGCCTTCAATGCTGCAGCGAACGGTATAGGTTTCTGCCGTGGCCGTGTGGGGCCAAGCCAGTTGCAAAACCAGGGACAAAAATGCGGAGCAAGCGACCTTGTTCATCTGAACTCCCCTCGTGGGCGACTGTTTGGGTGGCTGTGAATGTAGCAAATCCAAGCGCTTGATCACGGCAGGTGCTTGCTTAGAATGGGCCGATGAAACCGCGACTGATCTGCGTGGGCCATGTCGCTTTGGACATGATGTTTGGCGTGCAGGCCTTTCCCGCACGCCCCACCAAAACCCCTGCCCACCAACACCACCAAGGCGTGGGTGGGATGTCGGCCAATGCCGCTGTGGCCCTGGCCCGTTTGGGGGCCGACGTGGCCTTTTGTGGCCCGGTGGGTGACGATGCCGCCGCTGATGTTTTCATGCGGCATTTCCAGCGCGAGGGGGTGGACGCCTCGCACATGTCGCGATTGCCGGGCCACAGCAGCTCGGTCTCGGCCATCATCATCGACGAACATGGCGAGCGCATGATCTTCAACCACCGGGGCAGCGCACTCACGGCGGGTGCGGTGTTTGACCCGGCTTGGCTCACCGGTTGTCAAGCCCTGTGGGTGGACCCACGTTGCCCCACGTGGGCTTTGCAAGCCTTGCAATGGGCGCGGTCCCAGGGCGTACCCAGCATGCTCGACGGTGATATTTCCCCCGCCCAAGACCTGACCGCGCTGGTCCCTTGGGCCGATTGGGTGGTGTTCTCCGAGGCCGGCTTGGTCCACGCTTATGGCGTGGGCGGTGAAGCCGGTTTGGATCTGGCCTTGCGTGCCGATGCCCACGGTCGTGCCCCATTGGCGGTGGCCCAAACCTTGGGTGCCCAAGGGGTTTGCTGGAAGCGTTCGGGACAGACTTTGCAACAGCTGCCGGCCTGGCCCGTGGGGCCGGTGGTCGACACCTTGGGCGCTGGCGACGTTTTCCATGCGGCCTTGGGCTTGGCTTTGTGGGAAGGCCTGGACGACGCCGCCGCGATGCGTTGGGCCAGTGCAGCGGCGGCACTCAAGTGTTTGCAGCCCCATGGCATTTTGGGTGCGCCCACGCGCGCCGAAGTGGCTGCTTTTTTGGCCCCTGCGGTTGCGCCGATCAGCGGCTGAGGCCACCGCTGCGCTGTGTCACCCGTGCGCAAGCCGTCCACCAGACCTGTGGCTCGGGTACCCAAATCCCCAAGCTGTGGCGTGCACGGGTGATGCCGGTGTAAATCAATTCGCGCGACAGCACGGGCGCATCGCGATCGGGCAATACCAACAGCA
>CANFPJ010000043.1 GCA_947448885.1 Comamonadaceae bacterium | reverse complement strand
TTGCGCTTCATTGAGTACATGGATGTGGGCGAAACCAATGGCTGGGCCATGGATGAAGTGGTCCCCTCGGGCGAATTGCGCCAACTGCTGCAATCCGAGTTTCGATTGGTGCCCTTGTCGGCATCCACGCCAGGCGAAACCGCCCAGCGTTGGGGCCATGTCGGCGCGAATGGCCAGCACGATCCCGCCTTGGGTGAGCTTGGCTTCATCAGCAGCGTGACCCAGGCCTTTTGCGGTGACTGCAACCGCGCCAGGTTGTCGACCGAAGGCCAGCTTTATCTGTGCCTGTTCGCCTCACAAGGGCACGATTTGCGCAGCTTGGTGCGCCAGGGGGCCAGCGATGCGCAAATCGCTGCAGCGATTGCGCAAATTTGGCATGGCCGCGACGACCGCTACTCTGAACTGCGCGGCGCCCAACAAGGCCCCTCGGGCAGTGGCCACAAGCGCGTCGAGATGAGCTACATCGGTGGCTGAACCCAGCGCATGCCGGCCATGTTCCGCCCCTGAAATCCAGCCATGACCCAACGCATTTCTGCGCAAGACATCACCGGGCTGGTCTTGGCCGGAGGCCGGGGTTCGCGCATGGGCGGGGTCGACAAAGGCCTGCAAAATTTTCAAGGCCTGCCCCTGGCCTTGCACACCTTGATGCGCCTCAGTCCCCAAGTGGGCGAAACCATGCTCAATGCCAACCGCAACTTGGCCGCTTACGAGGCTTTTGGCGCACCGGTTTGGCCCGACACCTTGAGCGACCATGCCGGGCCCCTGGCCGGTTTTTTGACCGGCTTGGAGCGTTGCGAAACCCCTTACCTGTTGACCGTGCCCTGCGACACACCGTGGTTTCCCACCGACTTGGCCGAACGCATGGCCCAGGCCTTGAACGACGCCAGCCAGACCATCGCCATGGCCAGTGGCTTGGAAACCGATGCCAACGGCCAAACCCAACTGCGCACCCAGCCGGTGTTTTGCCTGATGCCGGTGTCCTTGTTGGAGAGCTTGGTGCGCTTCACCCAAGGTGGGGGGCGCAAAATTGACCTGTGGACTGCCCAACACCCTACGGTGCTGGTGCCCTTCAACCAAGCCCATGACGACCCGCGCGCCTTTGCCAACGCCAACACCTTGGCCGAATTGCAGCGGTTGTCGAGCTGACAGGGCATGGTGATGAAGTCACTGGCGCAAATCGCCGCCGCCCTGGAGGGCTACGACCCACAAGCCCTGTCCGTGCCACAGGTTCAGGCTTTTTTGGAACAACTCGCGCCCTGGCGGCATGACGGCCCTGTCGAGGCCTTGCCGGTCATGGCCGCGGGTGAGCGCATCTTGGCCCGCGATGTGGTGTCCCCAGTGGATGTCCCGCCCCACGACAACTCGGCCATGGATGGCTTTGCTTTCGCTGGTTCGGACCTGTCCGCCACCGAACCGACGGTACTTCAATGCGTGGGCCACGCCCTGGCGGGCGCGGCCTGGACCGGGCCGCCACCCCAAAAAGGCCAATGCCTGCGCATCACCACCGGGGCCATCATGCCTGCCGGGCTGGACACCGTGGTGGCGCATGAAATGGTGCAGGTTCAAGGCGAGCGCATCACCATTCCCTCGGGGCGGGTGCAGACCGGCGACAACCGGCGTTTGCGCGGCGAAGACATCGCCCAAGGACAAGCCGCCTTGCGCCAAGGCCAACGGCTCACCCCAGCAGCATGGGGTTTGTTGGCCAGCTTGGGGCTGCCCGAGGTGGCGGTGCGCCAGCGCCTGCGGGTGGCCTACTTCTCAACCGGCGACGAAATTTTGAGCCTCGGCCAGACACCCCGCGAAGGCGCGGTGTACGACAGCAACCGCTACACCGTTTGTGGCTTGCTGCAGCGCATGGGCTGCGAATGGATCGATCTGGGCGTGGTGCCTGACGATCCCCAACGCTTGCGCGCTGCCTTTGAAGAAGCCGCCCAGCGGGCTGACGCCATCATCACCAGTGGTGGCGTGAGCGTGGGCGAGGCCGACCACACCAAGGCCTTGATGCGAGAGCTCGGCGACGTGGACTTTTGGCGCATCGCCATGCGCCCGGGCCGGCCCATGGCCGTGGGGCGCATGGGCCAGACCCTGATGTTTGGCCTGCCCGGCAACCCGGTGGCGGTGATGGTGACTTTTTTGGCCTTTGTCCGCCCTGCCCTGTGGCGCATGATGGGCTGCACCGATGCCCCACCCTTGCTGGTGCGGGCACACAGCCAACAAGCCATGCGCAAAAAAGCGGGGCGCACCGAATACCAACGCGGGGTGGTGAGCCGCTCAGACAGTGGACAAATGCAAGTGAGCACCACCGGCAACCAAGGCTCGGGCGTGCTCAGCTCCATGGTGCAAGGCAATGCCTTGATCGTGCTGCACCACGCCCAAGGCCATGTGGCCGTGGGCGAACCGGTGGATGTGATGCTGTTTGACGGCGCGATTTAAGCGCCGTCAAACACCGGCCCGCATCAGGCCGGGTCGTGCCCGGGCTCGTGGATCACCGTGGTGATGGCACCCGGCGTGGACTTGCGGGCAAACAAGGTGTACATGGTGGGCACCACAAAGATGGTCAGCAAGGTGCCCAGCGACATGCCGCCCACAATCACCCAACCAATTTGACGCCGGCTTTCTGCACCCGCGCCCGTGGCCAGGGCCAGCGGAATGGCCCCCAACACCATGGCACCGGTGGTCATCAAAATCGGGCGCAAACGCATGGTGGCAGCCTCTTTCACCGCAACCATGGTGCTCTTGCCCTTGGCGCGCATTTGGTTGGAGAACTCCACAATCAAAATGCCATGCTTGGTGATCAAGCCCACCAAGGTGATCAAGCCAATTTGGCTGAACACATTCAGAGAGCCGCCCGACCATTTGAGGGCCAGCAAAGCACCCACCATGGACAAGGGGACCGAGAGCAAGATCACAAACGGGTCAACGAAGCTTTCAAACTGCGCGGCCAAGACCAAAAAGATGAACAGCAGAGCCAGCACAAACACCAGCGCCAGCGAGCCCGATGACTCGACAAACTCGCGCGAGGTGCCGTTCAAGTCGGTGGAATAGCCGGGCTTGAGCACCTTTTTGGACACATCCTTCATGAACACCAAAGCCTCACCCAGCGAGTAATTGGGAGCCAAATTGGCGGTGATGGTGGCGCTGCGGCGCTGGCTGAAGTGGTTCAACTCGCGCGGCACCACCACTTCGTTGATCTTGACCAAGGCCGACAAGGGAATCATGGCTTCATTGCGGCCACGCACAAAAATCTTTTCAATGTCGTTGGGGGTGTCGCGGCCACCGGCCGTGGTTTGCACCACCACGTCGTACTGTTCGCCTTCGCGTTTGTAGCGCGTGACCTGGCGCCCGCCCATCATGGTCTCGACCGCGCGGGCAATGGCATCGACTGGAACACCCATGTCAGCGGCGCGCTCGCGGTCCACCTCCATGTTGATTTCGGGTTTATTCAAACGCAAATCGGTGTCCACACTGACGATGCCGGGATTTTTGGCAATTTCATCTTGAAACTGGCGCACCACTTGGGACAAATTCTGGTAACTGTCAGAGGTCAAGATCACAAAATTCAGAGGGCGTTCACGAAAGCCTTGACCCAAAGAGGGTGGCGTGATGGGGAACGCCGTGACACCCGGCATGCTGGCCACGAAGGGGGTGATCTCACGCGCCACCTCCATGGTGGTGCGGGTGCGCTCTTCCCAAGGCAAACCCCGGAAAAACACATTGCCCTGGGCCACCGTCGGGTTGCCCACGACCGTGAAAATGCGATCAAAGTCGGCTTGGTAGCGTGCGCCAATTTTCTCCAATGCTTCGGCGTACTTCATGGTGTAGTTCATCGTGGCGCCATCGGGCCCGTTGATCACCGTCAAAATCACACCGCGGTCTTCCATCGGTGAAAGTTCACTCTTGGTTTGCAAAAACAACACCACCGTGCCCACGGCAGCCGAGAGCATGACGCCCACCACAAACCAGCGGCGCGAAAAGCGGATCGGACCCAGGCGGGCGTCGCCCAAGGTCCAGCCCAGCAATCGGCCATAACCGCTTTCAAGCCCGCGCAACAGCACTTCCATCTTGCTGTCGAACCAATTGTGTTTTTCGGTGTGCTTGAGCAACTTGGAGCACATCATCGGCGACAAGGTCAGGGCCACAAAGCCCGACACAACCACAGAGCCGGCCAACGCCAAGGCAAATTCAGCAAACAAACGGCCCGTGCGTCCCGGGGTGAAGGCCAGAGGGGCAAACACCGCCGCCAAGGTCAGGGTCATGGAGACCACGGCGAAGGCAATTTCTTTGGAGCCCACGATGGCACCCTGGAAGGGCGTCATGCCCTCCTCGATGTGCCGGTATATGTTCTCCAAAACCACGATGGAATCATCCACCACCAAACCAATGGCCAGCACCAAGGCCAGCATGGTCAGCGAGTTGATGGAGAAACCAAACAAAGCCATCATGGAGAAGGTGCCGATCAGCGCGACCGGAATCGTCACCAGGGGAATGATGGAGGCACGGAAGGTGCGCAGGAAAAAGAAAATCACCAAGGCCACCAAAACCACGGCTTCCAAAATGGTTTGGTACACCGCCTTGATGGAGCGGTCAATGAACACCGAGTTGTCATTGGCCACATCGATCTCAATGCCCGGGGGCAGGTTTTCCTTGATCTTGGGGATCATGGCGCGCACGGCGGCACTCAAATCCAATGGGTTGGCGGTGGCATTGCGGATCACGCCCAGGGTGATGGCGTCGCGACCGTTCAAGCGGGTGGCGGTGCGCTCCGACAGCGGACCTTGGGCCACGCGGGCCACGTCTTTGATGCGCACCGGCATGCCGTTGACCAGCTTGATGGTGATCTCGCCAAATTCGGCGGGCTTTTGCAAGTCGGTGGCGGCAGTCACGTTGAACTCGCGCAGATTGCTCTCAATGCGGCCCGCAGGAACCTCTAAATTAGAGCGGCGCAAAGCGTCTTCCACGTCTTGGGTGGTCATCTTGAAAGCCGCCAAGCGGTCGGGGTCAATCCAAATGCGCATCGAGTATTTGCGCTCGCCATACACCCGCACATCGGACGCGCCGGGGGCGGTTTGCATCATGGGCTTGGCCACGCGGTTGGCCAATTCGCTCAACTGCAATGGGTCCAGGGTGTCGGAGCTGAAGGCCAGCCAAATCACCGGAAAAGCGTCGGCCTCGACCTTGGCGATCACCGGCTCGTCAATGCCCTGGGGCAGGCGCTGGCGCACCCGCGAGACCTTGTCGCGCACATCGGCCGCGGCCGAATCGGGGTCGCGGGAGAGGATGAACTTGACCGTGATCTGGCTTTGCTCTTGGCGGCTGATGGAGGTGATGACGTCCACCCCCTCAATGCCCGACAAAGAGTCCTCTAAGACCTTGGTGACCTGGGATTCCACCACCGTGGAGGATGCGCCCACGTACTTGGTTTCCACCGTGACCACGGGGTTGTCAATTTTGGGGTACTCGCGCACCGTGAGCCGGTTGAAGGACACCCAGCCCAACAACACAATCAACAAAGAGAGCACCGTCGCAAAAACTGGGCGTCTGATCGATATTTCAGGAAGTTGCATACCTGTACCTCAAAGAGATGGGATCAACGGGAAGCTGGCGCAGCCCCGCCAGGCGCCGCCGCAGGGTTGCCAGGGGCACCAGCCCCAGGGTTGGCTGGCGCACCCGGGGAGGGTGGTTTGCCCGCTCCACCCGGTCGGCCCAGCTCGACCACTCGCACCGCTGTGCCATCTTTTTGCAAGCGCTGTTGTCCGGCCAAGACCACCGTGTCACCTTCAGCCAGGCCGGTCAAAATTTCCACCAGGCCGGGTCGGCGAATGCCTATGGTCACTTCCACGCGTTTGGACACCCACTTGGTATCGGGTGGCAAAGCGCCCAGGTTTTCCATCGTGCTGGGGTCGACCAGCTTGAACACAAATTGTCGACCGGCTTGAGGCACGATGGCCTCTTCTGGCACGGCCAAGGCCTCGGGTTTGAAAGCAAACACCGCAGTGACACGGGCAAACATGCCGGGCCGCAAAGGACCGGATGGGCCCGCAGCGGGCAATTCAGACACCCGACTGGTCAACACACTGGGCGGACAGCCCGATGGCAAAGGGGCCACCACAGGCGCAGCCACTGGGGTGGGTGCCGCCGCTGCAGGGCTGCGTGAGGCATTGGCTGCTGGCGCATTGGGCTTGGTCGCTGGCGCTGCAGCGGCACCAGGTGCGCCACCTTTGGCGCCACCGGCAGCGCCTTTGCCACCACCCGGTGGCAAAGAAGCCTCACCAGCGGTATTGGCCATCACGGCGCGAACACCAATCGAGCGGCCATTGGCGTCGATCAGCGGGTCCACCGCCTCCACTTTGGCCTTGAACATGCGACCGGGCATGGCATCGATATCAAGTTCCACCACTTGACCGGCGACCACTTTGCCTTGGTTGCGCTCGGGCAAGCGGAAGTCCACATACAAGGTGCCAATGTCTTCCAGGTTGATCAAGTCGGCACCATCTTTGACGTAATCACCGATGTTGACGTTGCGAATGCCCACCGTGCCCGAGAACGGGGCGATGATGCGCATGCGGTCCAAGCGCGCACACGACAAAGCCAACTGGGCTTGCGCCACTTGAAGGGCGGCACCGCTTTCGTCGAGGACGCGCTGGGCGACAAAGTTTTGCGCCACCAAATCTTGGTTGCGTTTGTGGTTGGCGCTGGCGATCGACACCTGGGCCAGAGACTGCTGCACCTCTGCGCGCTGCAAAGTGTCGTCCAACTGCACCAGCAATTGACCGGCGCGCACGCGGTTGCCATCGGTGAAACCCAGGGTCAACACGCGGCCGGCCACCTCTGGGCGCAGCATCACGTTTTGCCGCGAGCGCAAGGTGCCCACGGTTTGGGCATCGTCTCGAATGCTGATCTTGGTGACTTGGGCCACTTCCACGCCCATCGAGCGCGGACCACCCGGCGCGCCACCCCCGGCCCCAGGTGCACCCCCACCTGCGGGGGCGGGCCCTGCGGCGGGTTTGAGGGTGACGATCTCAGCGCCAGACTTGTTGGGCTGTTGGTACCACCAGGCAGCGCCCGAAGCCGCTGCAATGCCAATGACCGCGACCAAGGGGTAAATGATTTTTGTTGCCATATCTCAGAATGTTGGAAAAGACAGATTTCAGAAATAACCGCCGATTGTGGGGTAAATTAACCGGGACTGAATGGGGTTCCTCCAATAAAGACCCGCCAAGCTTTGTCACCTAGATGACATCACCGATTCCACCCCGCAATTGGCCAATTGATCGGCCCGCTCGTTGCCGGGGTCTCCGGAATGGCCTTTGACCCAGCGCCAGTCGATGCGATGGCCGGATTGGCTGACCAATTCATCCAAAATTTGCCATAAATCCACATTTTTCACGGGTTGCTTGGACGCTGTGCGCCAGCCACGGGCTTTCCAGCCAGCCACCCATTCGGTGATGCCCTTGCGCACGTACTCGCTGTCCAGGTGCAAAACCACTTCGCAAGGTTGCTTCAAAGCCCGCAAGGCCTCGATGACCGCCATCAACTCCATGCGGTTGTTGGTGGTCAGGCTTTCACCGCCAAAAATCTCTTTCTCCCGACCCGCACTCAACAGCAAAGCGCCCCAGCCACCGGGGCCGGGGTTGCCCTTGCAGGCCCCATCGGTGTAAATCTCAACGCCCTTCATCCATCACCTCGATGTGTTGGCGCTGCGTCACCGCAGGCCTGGTTTTGGCCGCAGGGGCATGGCGCACCGCCGAAGCGGCAGCGCGGCGCCAAGAGGCGCCCAGCCAGCGCATGCCATGCACCCGTTTGATGGCCACCAAAAAATAAGCCGACCCCAAAATTGGCCACCATCGGTCACCGGCGCTGTCCATCCAAGCCCAACGCTGCAACCACACTTGTTTGTCCACGGCGGGTCGATAGATGCCAAAACCACCGCTTTCAACCTGAAAATTCAGCAGTTTGAGCCAATCGCGCAGTCGCCAATACGCCATCCAGTCCGATACATCGGGCACAAACTCATCCTTGGCCCCCCAGCGCTTGAACCAACGAGATCTTTGTTGGCGCAAACCCCACAAACTCATGGGATTGAGACCGGATATCACCAACCGCCCTTCGGGAACCAATACCCGCTCGACCTCACGCAGCGTGGTGTGGGGGTCCAAGCTGGTTTCCAAGCCGTGGGGCAAGACCACCAAATCCAAGGATTGGTCGGGAAACGGCAAAGCCACCGACTCGGTGACCAACACCGTTTGCTTGGCCACCGGATCTTGGGCTTGCGGGGGGCGGGCCAACCACAGCCCCAAGTCGGCGGGACTGCGGCAGGCCATCCATCGGTGGGGCATGCGGTTGTGGCGCAAGGTATCGATCTGGGGCAAACCCACCTGCAAGGCGTGGTAGCCAAACACATCGCTGACCACGCGGTCAAACTGGGTTTGCTGCCAATCCAACACATATTGCCCGGGTGGGCTGAGCCACCAAGCGTTCAATCCAGGGGTTTCTATAATTTGAGGCTCCATGCAACTCACACCACTGCCCGCTTTCAACGACAACTACCTGTGGCTGTGGCACAACAGCACCCATGCGGTGGTGGTGGACCCGGGTGACGCCAAGGTGGTGCTGCAGGCTTTGGAGCACTTGCAACTGCACCTCGACGCCATTTTAGTCACCCACCACCATGCAGATCACACCGGCGGCGTGGACTTGCTGCGTGAGGCCACCCAAGCCTTGGTATACGGCCCGGCGGGTGAGAACATCCCTGGCCCCCATGTGGCTTTGCGTGGCGGCGACACCTTTGATTGGCAGGGACACCGCATCGAGGTCATCGACGTGCCTGGCCACACCGCAGGCCACATTGCTTACTTTTCACCGGCCCTTGGCGCTGACAACGCACCCGTGCTGTTTTGTGGCGACACGTTGTTTTCCGGGGGCTGCGGCCGCTTGTTTGAAGGCACGGCGGCCCAAATGTTGAATTCCTTGGACCGCCTGGCGGCGCTGCCCGGCGCCACCCGGGTGTGCTGCGCCCACGAATACACCTTGTCGAACCTGCGTTTCGCGCTGGCCGTCGAGCCCGACAATGCCGAATTAAAGGCCTACCATGACCGTTGTCAGCAATGGCGTGCCAACGGTCAGCCCACCCTGCCCTCGACCCTGCTTCAAGAGCTGGCCATCAACCCTTTTTTGCGCAGTCGCCAAGCCTCGGTGGTTCAAGCGGTTGAGCAGCGAGTCCCCTGCGGTGGCGATGAGGTGGCGGTATTTGCCCAATTGCGCGAATGGAAAAATAAATTTTGATCAATCGACTGTTTTTGTTGCTGGCCGCGGCCTGTGTGAGCACTGCATGCGTGTCACCCCCTGCCACGCAGGGCGTTGCGGTCGAGGCGCCGCCCAGCCGGGCAGTGCCGTGGCGCGACCTCACCCCCAGCTTGGTGGATAAAACCGACAAACCCGCCAGCAACCCGGGCTCGGCGGGGTTGAGCCCATTGACCCCCTCCGAGTCCAGCCCATCCACCGTGACCCGAATGGACCTGCCGGTGGATTTGTGGGACCGCATCCGGCGCGGCTTTGCCATGCCCGACTTGGATCACCCCCTGGCACAAGACCGCACCCAGTGGTATGCGGCGCGGGGCGACTATTTGCAGCGCATGACCGACCGGTCGAGCAAATACCTCTACCACATCGTGGAAGAAATTGAACGCCGCGGCATGCCCACCGAGCTGGCCTTGCTGCCCTTCATCGAAAGCGCCTTCAACCCCCAAGCGGTATCGACCGCGCGCGCCACCGGCATGTGGCAATTCATGCCGGCCACCGGTAAAAACTTTGACCTCAAGCAAAACGCTTTTCGCGATGACCGGCGCGACGTGCTGGCGTCCACCCGCGCGGCCCTGGATTACCTGCAAAAGCTGCACGGCATGTTTGGCGATTGGCACTTGGCCTTGGCCGCCTACAACTGGGGGGAAGGCAATGTCGGCAAGGCCTTGGCGCGCAACCAACGCAGCCAACTGGGCCTGTCCTACACCGACTTGAACATGCCCAATGAAACCCGCTACTACGTGCCCAAGTTGCAAGCGGTGAAAAACATCGTGGCCATGCCGCAGCTGTACAACCTGCAATTGCCCCACATCCCCAACCACCCGTATTTTCAAACCGTGCCCCTGACGCGGGACATCGACGTCACCTTGGCGGCGAAGTTGGCCGATATCTCGGTGGAGGATTTCAAATCCCTCAACCCATCGGCCCACCGACCCGTGCTGCTGGCCGCCGGCACCCCCCAATTGCTGCTGCCCTGGGACAACGCTGAAATTTTCATGCGCAACTTCACCCAGCATGGCGAGGCGCGCATGGCCAGTTGGACCGCTTGGGTGACGCCCCACAGCATCAAAGTGACGGAGGCGGCCAAACGCGCGGGCATGCCAGAGGCCGATTTCCGTGCACTCAATGGCATTCCCCCGCACATGCTGATCAAGTCGGGTTCGGCCCTGCTGGTGCCACGCACCGCCCGCATGGACGAGGATGTTTCATCGGCCATCGCTGACAACGGTCGCTTGGATCTGTCGCCCGAAGCCCAGCTCCGGCGCCTGACGGTCAAAGCCAAGCCCAAAGACAACCTCGACGCGGTGGCAGCGCGCTACAAGGTCAGCGCGGCGCAATTGGCCGAATGGAACAAGCTCAGCCCACGCAGCCCCCTCAAGGCGGGCCAAACCCTGGTGGTCTATGTGGCGGGCAGGCCCACGTCCAATGGGCCCCCCAAGGCCCAGGCCAAGAAAAAACCAACCGGCAAATCGGGCTCAGACGTGCAAACGGCCAAAGCGCGTTGAGCCGATCAGGCTTTGGCCCGCCTGGTGGCGACTTTCAAAGCCGTTCGTTTTCAGCGCTGCGGGGTTGCCACACCATGAGGTGGCGCTCCAAGCGACCCACCGCCCCATCGAGCAACAAGGCAAATGCGGTCAATACCGTGATGCCGGCAAACACCGTGTTGACATCGAAGGTGCCTTCGGCCTGTTGGATCAAATAGCCCACGCCGCGCGCTGAGCCCAAATACTCGCCGACCACCGCGCCCACAAAGGCCAGCCCGACCGAGGTGTGCAAGCTGGAAAACACCCAACTGGTGGCGCTGGGCAGATAGACCGTTCGGAGCAGCTGTTTTTGCTGCGCCCCCAGCATGCGCGCATTGGCCAGCAAGACCGGGCTGACCTCGCGCACACCTTGGTACACATTGAAAAACACAATGAAAAACACCAAGGTCACGGCCAAGGCCACTTTGCTCCAAATGCCCAGGCCAAACCACATGGCGAAGATGGGGGCCAGGATCACCCGGGGCATGGCATTGGCCGCCTTGATGTAAGGGTCCAAGATGGCACTGGTCAAGGGGGATAGTGCCAACCAAAGCCCACACACCAAGCCGAACAATGTGCCCAAGCCAAAAGCCAGCACCGTCTCAAGCAAGGTCACCCCGAGGTGGATGTAAATATCAGCCCGGCCCTTGAGCCCATCGGGGAAAAAAACGCTGGGGGCCAGGTCCATGGGCAAAAACCAACTCCACACACGCCCCACCACCTGGACCGGGTTGCCCAGAAAAAACGCCAGTTTGGGGTCCGAACTGGCCCACTGCCAAAACCCCAAAAAAACCACCAGCAAGCCCACCTGCCACCAGCGCAGGTTGGATTCTTGGGGTTTGATCATGGACCACATGGTGTTGTTGCCTCAGGCCTTGCGCAATTGCTGGGCATAGCCCTTGAGGACTTCGTCGCGCAGCAACTCCCAAATTTGGCCATGCAGCTCATTGAAGCGGGCATGTGATCGGACTTCGGCCACATGGCGGGGTCGTGCCAAATCAATTTGAAACTCACCAATGGGGTGCGTGGCCGGTCCAGCCGACAAGACCACCACCCGGTCACTCATGGCGATCGCCTCGTCCAAGTCATGGGTGATGAACAGCACGGCCTTTTTTTGGCGCGACCAAAGTTCGAGCACCTCGGTTTCCATCAACTGCCGAGTTTGGATGTCCAACGCCGAGAACGGTTCGTCCATCAAAATGATGTCGGGGTCGAGCACCAGGGTTTGGGCCAAGGCCACGCGCTTGCGCATCCCCCCCGACAGCTGGTGCGGGTAGCGGTCTTCAAAGCCCGACAAACCCACGCGCGAGAGCCAATCCAGGGCCAGTTGTTGAGCCTCATCGGCATTGGTTTGGTGGTACTGCAAACCCAGCAACACATTGTCCAAGGCGGTGCGCCAAGGCATCAAGGCTTCGGTTTGAAACATATACCCGGCACGGGCATTGATGCCCTGCAGCACTTGTCCGAACACGCGGACCTCGCCACGGCTGGGCGTGAGCAAACCAGCGGCCACGTTCAGCAAAGTGGATTTGCCACAACCCGTGGGGCCCACCACCGACACAAATTCACCTGGCTGGACGTGCAAAGACGCATCGGCCACCGCGGTGTAAGCGGCCTCCAGCGGGGAGCGGGGGCGAAAGGTGCAAGAGATGTTGCACAGCTCGAGCGCGGGGGTGTCCATCAGGGCGTATTCACACGCAAATGAGCCATGCAAAGCAGTTCAGGCCTTGAACTTGTCCTTGGCGCGGCGGGCAAAGTCATTGGTGAAGGTTTTGGACAAATCAATTTTGTCGGCCTTGAGCGTTTCGTCAAAGCTGGCCAAGGCTTTGAGTGCGGTTTTGGTGCCATCGGGCGGGATGAGACCATCTGGGCTCAAGGCCTCACGGATTTTGTCAAACGAGGCCAAG
This sequence comes from Comamonadaceae bacterium, assembly GCA_947448885.1. Lineage (GTDB taxonomy): Bacteria > Pseudomonadota > Gammaproteobacteria > Burkholderiales > Burkholderiaceae_C > Limnohabitans. The sequence continues at coordinate 10,245 of CANFPJ010000043.1, read as the reverse complement.
TACAAGGCGCGGTCACCCAGCAAATAGCTTTCGGGCACGGTTTTCAAAATGTCCGATGGCCCGGCGGTCTGCAGCCATTTCAATCCCCGCACGATGGCATTGGCCAAGGCTTGGCAGGTGTTGGGGTTTTGGACCAAATAGTCAGCAGGGGCATACAGGCACGCGGCCGGCATGGGGCCACCGAAGACGTCAACCGTGCCTTTGATGGTGCGGGTGTCAGAGATGACCTTCACATCCCCTTTTTGCTCCAGCATGGTCATCACCGGGTCGATGTTGCTGATGGCGTCAATTTGCCCACTGCGCATGGCCGACAAGGCGCCGGCGGAGGTGCCCACGCCGATGAAACTCACGTCACTGGCCTTGAGTCCGGCGCGCGACAAAATGAGGTTGGCCACCATGTTGGTGGACGAGCCAGGGGCCGATACGCCAATTTTTTTACCCCGCAAATCAGCCACGGTTTTGTACTGCGGCATGGTCTTGGTGGACACACCGATGGCAATTTGGGGCGCCCGCCCTTGCAGCACAAAGGCTTTGAACATTTGCCCCTTGCCTTGCAAATTGATGGTGTGCTCGTAGGCGCCCGAGCACACATCTGCTGACCCACCCACCACCGCCCGCAATGCCTGGGTGCCACCGGCAAAGTCGCTGATTTCCACATCCAAGCCTTCGGCCTTGAAGTAGCCCAACTGTTCGGCCAAGGTCAAGGGCAAATAATAAAAAGAGGCCTTGCCCCCGACGGCGATCGAGACCTTGGTTTTCTCTGGCTTGCCCGTTTGGGCAGACGCGCCAGACCAGACCAAGCCCAAGCCGGCCCCAGCGGTTGCACGGATGATTTGTCGGCGGTGGCGTTCAAAAGCGTTCATGGAAATGGCTTCAAAAAATGGTCAGCTGATCCATTCAAAAGCATACCTGCGCGCGTTTTTGAACGCATCGGTGTCATCCCGAGAGGGTTATCACTTAGGTGCTGCGCCGGTCCAGCAGGGCATGGGCTATGGTGCCCAAATCCACAAATTCCAACTCACTGCCAATCGGCACACCGCGCGACAAACGGCTGACCTGAATGCCGCGCTTTTTCAACACCTCGCCAATCACATGGGCGGTGGCTTCGCCATCGGCCGTGAAGTTGGTGGCCAAAATCACTTCTTGAACCTGTCCATCACAAGCGCGGTCAATGAGCTTTTGCAAACCCATTTCGTGTGGACCCAGGCCTTCAATCGGGCTGATGCGCCCCATCAACACAAAGTACTTGCCCTGATAGGCGCCGGTGCGCTCCAGCGCCAATTGATCGGCCGGCGTTTCAATCACACAAAGGCGCGTGGGGTCGCGGGCAGGATCGGCACAGGTGCTGCACACCGTCAACTCGGTCAAGGTGTGGCAGCGCTCACAATGCCCGACTTTGTCCAGGGCCTGCGCGATGGCTTGGGCCATCAGTTGCGCACCTTCGCGGTCGTTTTGCAACAAATGATGGGCCATGCGCGTGGCCGATTTCACGCCCACCCCCGGCAAGCGGCGCAATGCCGCCATCAGGGCTTCGAGCGTGGGGCTGGTCAACATCAAAAGGGCAGCTTCATGCCGGGTGGCATGCCCGCATTGAGCTTGCCCATGCGCGCCTCGGTGGTTTCAGCGGCTTTGCGCGCTGCATCATTGAAAGCGGCTGCCACCAGGTCCTCCAACATGTCTTTGTCATCGCTGAGCAAGCTGGCATCGATGCTCACGCGCTTGACATCGTGTTTGCAGGTCATCAGCACCTTGACCAGGCCAGAACCCGACTCCCCCGTGACCTCGATGGTGGCGAGTTCTTCCTGGGTTTTTTTGATGTTGTCTTGCATCGCTTGGGCTTGCTTCATCAGACCTGCGAGTTGTCCTTTATTGAACATGGTTGGCTTCTTTCATGCGGGTTTAAGGGATCCGGGAACTATTTTTGCGTCAAATTGGCGCATGATTTTTTGCACAAATGGGTCGTTGAGGATGATGGCCTCGGCCTCGCGCTGGCGCTGGGCGGCCAAAGCTGCTGCACGCTTGGCCGGGCTGTCCATCACCCGCCCGACCTCCAGGGTGAGGCGAACGGCATGGCCCGAGTCTGCCAAGGCCTGCTCCAAGCGCTCCCGGGCGGTCGGGTTGTGCAGCGACTCGCGCTCAATGCGCAGCAACCACTCATGGGTGTCGCGGCCCACCAATTGCGACTGCAATGCCAGTTCGCGCACCAAGGCGGTGATGCGTTCGGACAACACCATTTGTTGGACCAGTGCGTGCCAAAAATCCCCTTCTTCGGTGGTGACCAAAACCAAATCGCTGGGCGCCTGGGGTTTGTCCAAGCGCTCGGTCGCAGGACCGAGGTCGCGCACCGGCACCGCGCCACCGCCCGATGCGGCGGGTTTGGCGTTTTCGGTTCGGGCGGGGGGCGGGTTGGGGCGGATTTCACGCACCGGCACTTGGCGCCCAGGCGGCAAGGGTTGCAGCGCCAATGCATTCGTGGGCTGCGCAGGTGGGTGCAGCAGCGCGGGCTCGGCCACCTCGGCCTGCACGGGTTGCGGCGCCACCGTGGGGCGCGTGTTCGTTGCGGGCACAGGCCGCATCGGCACAGGCGCAGCGTCGGCGCCTTGAATCACCCGGTCAGGGCTGGCTGTTTTCAGGCTTTTTTTTTCCGCTTCGGCGCTGGGCTGTTGCGGAGATTTGAATGCCAGCAAACGCAACAACACCATGGTCAAGGCGGCGTACTCATCGGGTGCCAAGCCCAACTCCGCGCGCCCATGCAAGCACATGCTGTAGAGCAACTGGGTTTCATCGGGTGGCATCAAACTGGCCAACTGGCGCTCGGTTTGGGCATCTTCGTCCACATCGGCATCGGCAGGGGCGCCGGGCACGGCCTGCAACACCGCCATGTGCTGCAACACCACGGTCATGTCCTCCAAGGTGGACGCCGCATTCAAACCTTGCACGCGCAATTGCTCAACGGTGTGCACCACTTGCTGCCCATCGCCTCGGGCCAAGGCTTCAATCAAGCCATGCACATGGCTGCGATCCACCGAGCCCAACATTTGCTGCACCGACGCCATCAACACCTGGCCCGCACCAAACGCCATGGCCTGGTCGGTCAGGCTCAACGCGTCGCGCATGGAACCACGGGCCGCCCGCGCCATCAAGCGCAAGGCCGGCATCTCGTGCTGGACGCCTTCGGCCTGTAAAACATGGGCCAGGTGCTCGACCAACACCGATGGCGGCATCGGCCGCAGGTTGAATTGCAGGCAACGCGACAACACGGTGACCGGTACTTTTTGGGGGTCGGTGGTGGCGAGCACAAATTTGAGGTAATCGGGCGGTTCCTCCAAGGTCTTCAACATGGCATTGAACGCCGTGTTGGTGAGCATGTGCACCTCGTCGATCATGAACACCTTGAAGCGCCCCTGCACCGGCTTGTATACCGCTTGTTCCAGCAAGGCTTGAACCTCGTCCACGCCCCGATTGGAAGCCGCATCGAGTTCGGTGTAGTCCACAAAACGCCCGGCATCAATGTCGCGACAAGCGTCGCACACCCCGCAGGGCTCGGCCGTGATGCCGCCCTGCCCGTCGGTGCCCTGGCAATTCAGCGACTTGGCCAAAATGCGCGACACCGTGGTTTTGCCCACCCCCCGCGTGCCAGTGAACAAATAGGCATGGTGCAAGCGCTGCTGGGTCAGGGCATTCACCAGCGCCCGCACCACGTGGGTTTGCCCCACCATCTCGGTGAAGTTTTTGGGGCGGTATTTGCGGGCGAGCACCAAGTAAGACATGGCTGGGATTCTATGACGCCCCCGCCCCTTGACCTACAATCTGAACCGACGGGCCTTCCCGCATGGCTAAGCGGCCAACCGAGTCAGGTGGGGAACCAAGCAGCTCTAACTGTGGAACCAGTGCCGGGGTCAAGGCTCGTCAACTTCCCTTTTGAACGACCGTGCCCAGTGCACAAGCCCATGGTCACCCCAGGCCCCAAGGGTCGCCCCTGGCAGGCCTGCTGGGTCGCGCAAGGGCCACTTGAAATCAATGCTTTCTGTCACAATCTGCTCTCAATTCGCCACACCACCACAGGACAACACATGGCCAGCGACCTCATCAAACACATCACCGACCAATCCTTTGAGGCCGATGTCCTCCAATCCGGCACACCCGTGTTGGTCGATTACTGGGCCGAGTGGTGCGGCCCTTGCAAGATGATTGCCCCGATCCTGGACGATGTCGCCAACGGCTACCAAGGCAAATTGCAAATTGCCAAAATGAATGTGGACGAAAACCGCGACATCCCTGCCAAATTTGGCATCCGTGGCATCCCCACCCTGATGCTGTTCAAAGACGGCCAACTGGCCGCGACCAAGGTGGGCGCCCTGAGCAAAGCCCAATTGACCGAGTTCATCGATCAACAATTGACCTGAACCCCCGCCACCTGGGTCCGCTGGCCCAGGTTTTTTTCCTGTCATAATCAGTTGGTCTTGATATCCCGTCCCACCCGGAAGACGGGATCCAAACGGATCGAATGGCCCCAGCGGCCGCTCCCCCCTCCCCCCATTTATTTATGAACTCCATCGCAGGAGTCTTTTCATGCATCTGAACGAACTCAAGGCACTGCACGTGTCTGAAGTGCTCAAGCAGGCCGAAGCGCTCGAAATCGAAAACACGGGCCGCATGCGCAAGCAAGAGTTGATGTTTGCCATCATCAAAAAACGCGCGCGCGCCGGTGAACAAGTGTTTGCTGACGGGGTGCTCGAAATCCTGCCGGACGGTTTTGGCTTTTTGCGAAGCCCAGACACCAGCTACACCGCCAGCACCGACGACATCTACATCAGCCCCAGCCAAGTGCGCCGCTTCAACCTGCACACCGGCGACATGGTGGAAGGCGAGGTGCGCATCCCCAAGGACGGTGAACGTTATTTCGCACTGACCAAGTTGGACAAGGTCAACGGCGATTTGCCCGAGAACAACAAACACAAGATCATGTTTGAAAACCTCACGCCCTTGTTCCCCAAGGAACACATGCGGCTGGAGCGTGACATCAAAGGCGAAGAAAACATCACTGGGCGCATCATTGACATCATTGCCCCGATTGGCAAAGGCCAACGCGCCTTGCTGGTCGCCCCGCCCAAAAGCGGCAAGACCGTGATGATGCAGCACATCGCCCATGCCATCACCGCCAACTACCCCGACAGCCACATGATGGTCTTGTTGGTCGACGAGCGCCCCGAGGAAGTGACCGAGATGCAGCGCAGCGTGCGCGGCGAGGTCATCGCCTCGACCTTTGACGAACCTGCCGCCCGCCACGTGCATGTGGCTGAAATCGTGATCGAGCGTGCCAAACGCTTGGTGGAACTGAAAAAAGATGTGGTCATCTTGCTCGACTCCATCACCCGCCTGGCCCGTGCTTACAACAACGTGGTGCCCAGTTCCGGCAAAGTGCTGTCGGGCGGTGTCGATGCCAACGCCTTGCAACGCCCCAAGCGGTTTTTCGGCGCCGCGCGCAATGTTGAAGAGGGTGGCTCGCTGACCATCATTGGCACGGCCTTGGTCGACACCGGCAGCCGCATGGACGAAGTGATTTTTGAAGAGTTCAAAGGCACCGGCAATTGTGAAATCCACCTCGATCGCCGCTTGTACGAAAAACGGGTATTTCCCGCCATTCAACTCAACCGCAGCGGCACCCGCCGCGAAGAATTGCTGCTGCAGCCCGAAATTTTGCAAAAAACCCGCATCCTGAGGCAGTTCATCTACAACATGGATGAAATCGAGTCGATGGAGCTGATGCTCAAGAACATGAAGTCGACCAAAACCAACGTCGACTTCTTTGACCTGATGCGCCGGGGCGGCTGAAGCCGTGGCATAATCACGCGTTTTGCGAAAAGTGCGCCAAGTGGTTTGGCGTGGCTGTTGCAGCTGATCAAAGGACACCCCATGAAAGACGGCATTCACCCCAACTACCGCGAGGTTTGCTTTGTCGACCTCTCCAACGGCTTCAAATTTGTCACCCGCTCTTGCGCCAACACCAAAGAAATGGTGAAGATGGATGATGGACGCGAATTGCCCTTGTACAAGTTGGACACCTCCAGCGAATCGCACCCCTTCTATACCGGCACCCAAAAGTCGGTCGATACCATGGGCGGTCGCGTCGAGAAATTCCGCAACAAGTACAAGACGGCCGCCAAATAAGCCGTCTTCACCCATACAAAAGCAGCACGGGACGACCGCGCTGCTTTTTTTATGGGTGACCGAACAGCCCTAGAGGCCACTCCCGCGCTGAACCCTTGAACACGCCCAACCCTGCCATCGTTGCCCAAAGCGGCGTGCGCCGACTGCCACGTTGGGGCTTGCTGTTGCTGTGCGGGGTTTATTTGTTACCTGGGTTTCTGGGGCGCGACCCTTGGCGCCCTTGGGACATGGCGGCATTTGGCCAAATGTGGGCATTGGCCCAAGGCGAAAGCCTGTGGTGGCAACCCACCCTGATGGGCGTGCCACCCGAGTTGGATGGGGTTTTGCCCTTTTGGTTGGGGGCTTGGGCCATGGCAGGTGCCCCTGCTTGGCTCTCACCGGTGATGGCCTCGCGCTTGCCGTTCATGGCCATTGCCGGTTTGTGTTTGGCCATGACGTGGTATGCCATTGACGCCTTGGCGCGCAGCCCACAGGCGCAACCTGTCAGCTTTGCATTTGGAGGGGAGGCCGAGCCCAAAGCCTATGCCCGAACCCTGGCCGATGCGGGTTTGCTGGCTTTGATTGCGTGCCTGGGGCTGGCCGTACCGCTTCACGAAACCTCCCCCATGCTGGTGCAACTCGGTGGCAGCAGTGCCCTGTTCATGGGCATGGCCCTGTTGGCAACCAAGCCATGGCGCGGTGGTTTGGTCAGCGCGCTGGGCTTGCTGGTGCTGGCGCTGAGTGGCGCCCCCACATTGGCCATGGCCTTGGGCTTGGCAGCGTTGTTGGTGATCGTGGGGGGAGCACCCGAACTGGCGGCCGCCAAACGATGGGCATTGGCCGGCCTCTTGGTCTTGGCCTTGTTGCTGCTGGCCAGCTTGGTGAGCGAATGGGATTTGTGGCGTTGGCGTTTGCGCACTTGGCCTTTGCAAGGCTCTGAAGTGCGCCGTTGGCTGGAGCTGATGCTGTGGTTCACTTGGCCCTGCTGGCCGCTCGCACTGTGGTCGGCCTGGAGTTGGCGGCGCCAATGGGGCCGCCGCCCCTGGTCCATGCATGTGATTTGGCCCATCACCATGATCGCAACCGTGACCGTGGCCAGCGCCATCACAGCGGCCTCAGAGCGCACCTTGCTGCTGGCCTTGCCGGCTTTTGCCGCCATGGCGGCCTTTGCGCTGCCCACCTTGCAGCGCAGTGTCACGGCTTTGATCGACTGGTTCACCTTGCTGTTTTTCACCGGCTGCGGTGTGATCATTTGGGTGGTGTGGTTGGCCATGCAGACCGGCTGGCCACCGCAACCGGCCGCCAATGTGGCCCGCTTGGCGCCGGGTTTCACGCCCAGCTTCGATCCACTGCATGGGGTCATGGCCCTGGCCGGCTCGGCCCTTTGGGTCTGGCTGGTCCATTGGCGGGTGGGTCGGCACCGAACGGCATTGTGGAAAAGCCTGGTGTTGCCCTCGGCCGGCGCAGCGCTTTGCTGGTTGCTGTTGATGACCCTCTGGCTGCCTTTGTTGAACTACGCGCGCAGCTATGTGCCCTTGGTGCAACAAGTCAAGGGGGCCATCCCCGAGACCTCGTGCGTGGCGATCAAAGGGCTGAATGCGGGCCAAATTGCCGCCTTGAAGTGGCATGGCACTTGGCGGTTGGAAAACCTGTCCGGTGTCAGTCGATGCGAATGGTTGCTCATGGATCCGCAATGGGCGAGTGACCCAACACACGCCCCAGATCCTGAGCAATGGACACAGGTCCAAAAAGTGCAAAGGCCCACGCGCGCTTACGAAAATTTGCTGATCTTTCGGCAAACCAGGCCTGTTGGTTCACGCCATACCGCGCCATGAATGAACGGCGGCTGATCGCCGGCCATGCGGCCACGGTGTTCATTGGGCAATTGGCGGTCATGGGTTTTGGCGTGACCGATACGCTGGTGGCTGGTCGCAGTTCACCCGAGGCATTGGCCGCGCTATCGGTCGGCTCTTCCTTGTACATCACCGTTTTTGTGGCGCTGATGGGGGTGCTGCAAGCGCAGCTGCCCATCTTCAGTGAGCACATGGGTGCAGGTCGACCACACGCCATGGGTCACTGTTTTGAGCAAGGCCTTTACATCTGTGGCTTGCTCAGCCTGGGCGGTGCATTTTTGTTGTGTCACCCACAACTGATTTTGGAATGGACACAGGTGCCAGCCGATTTGCAAGGCGTGGTGTCCGATTACTTGGCGATTTTGTCTTGGGCACTCGCACCGGCCTTGCTGTTTCGCATGTTCAGCACGCTCAACCAAAGCCTGGGTCACCCACGGGTGATCACCTTGATCCAAGTGCTGGCCTTGGCGGTCAAAGTCCCCCTGTCGATCGGCTTGGCCTTGGGGTGGGCAGATCAGCCCGGCATGGGCTTGATCGGTTGTGCCTGGGCCACTTGGTGGGTCAATCTCGCCATGCTGTTGGCCATGATCGGTTTATTGGTTTGGGCACCCTTGTACAAACCTTTGCGAATTGGCGCACCTTGGCGCCGACCCGATTGGTCCGCCATTCAACCCATGTTGGCCATGGGGCTGCCGAATGGTTTGTCGCTGTTGGTGGAAGTGTCCTCATTTGCCTTCATGGCTTTGTTCATTGCCCGCATGGGCAATCTGCCCTTGGCCGCACACCAAATTGCCTCGAATGTGGCCACCTTGCTCTACATGGTGCCCTTGTCTTTGTCGATCGCCACCAGCGCCCGGGTCAGTTACTGGATCGGGGCCAACCAACCCCACCGTGCGCAGCAGGTCCAACGGCTGGGCATTCGGCTTGTGGCCGGATGCGCGCTGGCACTGGGTTTGGCGGTGTGGCTCTGTCGCCAACCCCTGGCCGCCGTTTACAGCCAAGAAGCCGAGGTGGTGGTGCTGGCCAGCCATTTGCTGGGCTGGCTCGCGGTGTTTCATTTGGGGGACGCGATGCAAGCCTTGGGCATGTTTTTATTGCGTTGCCACAAAGTGACCCTCGCGCCATTGCTGGTCTATGCCCTGATGCTGTGGGGCCTGGGACTGGGCGGTGGCCAATGGATCGCATACCACGGCACACCTTGGACACCCGCCCTGCAAGACCCCGTCGCTTTTTGGATCAGCAGCAGCTTGGCGCTGGCGCTGACGTCGATGATTTTCTTGTGGCTGCTGGGCCAGGTCAGCCGGCGTGGGCCAAGGCACTGAGGCCGCGAATGCGTGCAGCTGGAAAGGCCAACTCGAACCGTGAACCCACACCCAATTGGCTGTCAATGCGCAATTCGCCGCCATGGCGCTGCATCACATGCTTGACGATGGACAGACCCAAACCGGTACCGCCCAAGTCGCGTGACCGGCTGTTGTCCACCCGATAAAAGCGCTCGGTCAACCGCGGCAAATGCTCGGGCGCAATGCCTGGGCCCGAGTCTTGCACCGATAAACAAAACAAGCCGGCCTGATCCATGTGTGCCGATGCCACCACCCGGCCCCCAGCAGGGGTATAGCGCACGGCATTGCTGAGCAAATTGGACCAAGCACTTTGAATTTCTGCGGGCACACCCACCAACTCGACGTCGATCAACTCTGGGGGAAAGTTGAAATCCAATTGCTGTGCCGGTGACGGCATCAATACGGCCGACAGTGCACGCGCATCTTGCTGCGCTTGGTCCCACATGGGCTTGAGCCCCACCGATTGATCCACGCCGGGCAAAGGGCTGCCCTCCAAGCGGGACAAGATCAACAAATCCTCCACCAGGCTCTTCATGCGCTGCGAATGACCGGCCATCAAATCCAAATAACGCTTGGTCTCGTGGGGCTCCAAGGTCAAAGACTGCATGGTTTCGACAAATCCCGCAATGACCGTCAAGGGGGTGCGTATTTCGTGCGAGACATTGGCGACAAAATCGCGCCGCATGGCCTCGGCCTGCTCCAAAGCCGTAACGTCGCGCGTCAGCATGAGTTTTCGGCCATCGCCGTAAGGGTGCAAGCGCACAGCGATGCGCACCGGCCTTTGCGGCTTGTCATCGCGACCGGCAATCACCACATCGTGGCTGTAGTCGGCTTGGGCTTGGTAATTTAAAAAATCAGGGCTGCGCAATAAATTGGTCAGCACCTGCAAGTGATCACGC
>CANFPJ010000042.1 GCA_947448885.1 Comamonadaceae bacterium | reverse complement strand
TTGCGCTGGGCTTGGCGGTGCATGTCGCTTTCGCTGGCACGGTTGTGGATCAGGCCGCGCAAGGCTTCGTCCACGCTGAGCAATTCAAAAATGCCGGTGCGACCTTGGTAGCCAGTGTGACCGCACACCGTGCAACCACTGCCTTGGCACGCGGTGCAGGTTTTGCGCACCAAGCGCTGGGCCAACACCCCCAGCAGCGAGGAGCTGAGCAAAAACGGCTCGATGCCCATGTCGGTGAGGCGGGTGACGGCGCTGACCGCGTCGTTGGTGTGCAAGGTGGCCAGCACCAAGTGGCCGGTGAGCGAGGCCTGCACCGCAATTTGCGCGGTTTCGTGGTCGCGGATTTCGCCGATCATGATGATGTCGGGGTCTTGGCGCAAGATGGCGCGCAAGGCCTTGGCAAAGTCCAAATCGATCTTGGGGTTGACCTGGGTTTGGCCCACGCCGGGCAGCTCGTATTCGATCGGGTCTTCCACCGTCATGATGTTGCTGTGCGCCGCGTCCAGCCGCTGCAGCGCCGCATACAGCGTGGTGGTTTTGCCCGAACCGGTGGGGCCGGTGACCAACACAATGCCATGCGGTTGGGCGATGAGGTGTTCAAAGCGCTGCAAGGTGGGGCCTTGCATGCCAATCGACTCCAGCGACAGGCGCGCGCCACTTTTGTCGAGCAAGCGCAACACGGCGCGCTCGCCATGGGCGCTGGGCAAGGTGGACACACGCACATCGATGGCGCGCTGGCCCAGGCGCAAAGAGATGCGCCCGTCTTGGGGCAGGCGTTTTTCGGCGATGTCGAGCAAGGCCATGATCTTCAAGCGCGAAATCAGCGCGGCGTGCAAAGCGCGGTTGGGTTGCACCACCTCGCGCAAGCCGCCATCGACGCGAAAGCGCACGCTGGAGTGGCGCTCAAAGGGCTCGATATGGATGTCGCTGGCGCCGTCACGCGCGGCTTGCGACAACAAGGCGTTGAGCATGCGGATGATGGGCGCGTCGTCGGCCGATTCGAGCAGGTCTTCGACAGCCGGCAGGGCTTGCATCATGCGCGCCAAATCGGCCTCGCCCTCGACCTCGGTGACCACCGCGGCGGCGCTGGAGCCAGCACCGGCATAGGCCGCGCTGATGCGCTGGGCCAGGCTTTGTGCGTCCAGGTGTTGCCACTGGCGCACCGGGTGCAGGCGCAACACCTCGCCCCAGGCGCCCGGGTCGGGTTGGTCGCTGTGCCACAGCGTCAGTTGCTGTCCGTCGTCTTCCAGCAGCAGTTGGTGGCTGCGGGCAAAGGCATAGGGCAAGGGGTGGCGCATGGGTGGCTCAGGCGGTCATGCGCTCAGCGGTTGGGCGCGCCGCTCTTGGGTGGCGCGGCAGGTGCGGTGGCCGCAGGTGGGGGCAAGGGCATGGGCGGCAACACCGCCGCGCCGTCGATGCCCAGCACCGGGTTGGGCGCGGGTTGCGATTGCAGTTGCAAGCCCATCATTTGTTGGTAGCGGCTTTGCGACAAGGCATCGGTTTGACCAGCGTCGCGCACCACCACCGGGCGCAAAAACACCATCAGGTTTTTCTTGCTGCGCTCGCGCTTTTGGCCTTTGAACAAATTGCCAAAAAACGGGATGTCGCCCAAACCCGGCACCTTGCTCACGTTGTCGCTGGACTCGTCGGTGAGCAAGCCGCCCAGCACCACGATGGAGCCGTCTTCGACCAACACATTCGATTCGATGGAGCGCTTGTTGGTGGTCGGCCCACCGGTGGAGGCGGCGGTGGTTTTGTCGATGCTCGACACCTCTTGGTAAACGGCCAAGCGCACCGTGCCGGTCTCGCTGATTTGCGGGCGCACCCGCAAGGTCAGGCCCACGTCTTTGCGCTCAAAGGTGTTGAACGGGGTGGCCGCCGCGCTGTTGAGCACCACGCTGCCGGTGGTGAAGGGCACTTGCTGGCCGACCACGATCTTGGCCTCCTCGTTGTCCAGCGTCAGCAAGGTGGGTGTGGACAAGATGTTGGCGTCGCCATTGGTTTGCAAAAAATTGGCCAAGGCGCCCAGCATGTAAACCCCGCCCACGCTTTGCACCGAGGCGATGTTCAAGCCCGCGCCCACGGCTGCAGCGGTGGGCGCCGCCGAGAGTTGCGCGAGGTTGGAGCCGCCCACCTTGGCCGGGTCAAAGTTGGTGCCCATCACACCCAGGTTGCCGCCGCTCGAGCCCACCACGTTTTGCCACTGAAAGCCAAACTGGGCGAGTTTTTCGGCATTCACCTCGGCGATCAGGCTCTCGACCAGCACTTGGGCGCGGCGTTGGTCCAGTTGGTCGATCACGGCGCGCAGCTGGCGGTATTGCGGCTCGGGCGCGCTGATGATCAGCGAATTGGTGGCGGGGTCGGCCTGGATTTGCCCACCGGTGCTGGGTTGGTTGCTGGCCGTGCTGCTGCCCATGGTCGCGGTGTTGCCCCCGGGTGGGGTGGGTTGGGCCAGGGTGGCGGTGGGGGTGCCCGGTGTGTTGCTCCCGCCTTGGCCGGTGAGCGCAGCGCGCAAGGTCACGGCCAGTTTGGTGGCCTCGGCGTTTTTCAGGTAAACCACATGGATGTTGCCGCTGGCCAGCGCCGAGCTGGGTTGGTCGAGCTTTTCAATCAGGCTGCGCACCTGGGCCACGCGGGCCGGGTTGGCCGCGCGCAAGATCAAGCTGTTGGCGCGTGGTTCGGCCATCACCGTGGTTTTGAAACTGCTGTCGGCGGTATTGGCGGGCCCTGGCGCGCCCCCGGCTGTGCCCGGCTCGAGCAAGCGGGTCACCAGCGGGGCCAGCTCGCTGGCCATGGCGTGCTTGAGCACGATCACCTCGATGTCGCTGGCATTGGCCACGTCCAGCGCGGCGATGATGCGGCCCAGGCGCTGCAAGTTGTCGGCGTAGTCGGTGATGATCAGCGAGTTGTTGCCGGGGTTGACGTTGATGGTGTTGTTGGGGCTGATCAGCGGGCGCAGCACCGCCACCAAGTTGTTGGCGTTTTCAAAATTGAGCTTGAAGATGTGGGTCACCACCTGACCGGCGGGTGCCGCTGCGGCCGTTGGGGTGCCGCTGGGGTTGGGCACTTCGGTCACGCCGCCGCCTTGCAACTTGGCTTCGGCCTCGGGCACCACCTTGTACAAGCCGTTGCTCACCACCATGCTGAAGCCTTGCAGCCGCAGGGTGGCCAAAAATTGGTCCCAGGCCACGGCGGGCGACACCGGTTTTTCGGTGCTCAGGTTGATGCTGCCCTTGACCCGGGGGTCCACCACCAGGTTGCGCCCGGTCAAGCCGGCCAGGGTGCGCGCCACGGCTTCGATGTCGGCATTGACAAAGTTGAGCACGATGGGCTGGCCGGGTTTGGCGGTTTGCGCCCAGCCGGTGCTGGCCAGGGCACAGCACAGGGCCAAGGCCAGGGCGTGGGGGTGAAAGGGTTTCATGTGCATCAGCCTATTTTGAACGAGGACCGTGACCCTTGGCGTTGGCCCATCAAATTGAGTAAATTGTTCAGCGCCGCTTCGTGCTCGGGCGCGGCGCTGGCTTCGCCAGAAAAGACCAAGCCTTGGCCTTGCCAGTGGCCTTGGCCGCTCAGCTGCAAGCGCCCGTTGAGGGTGGTCAGCGACAAAGTGGTGCGGGCACCGCCTTGCAGATCGAGTTGGTAACTGCCCAGCGGGCGCAGGGTGGACAAACGCACCGACACATCCAGGGCTTGCAAACGCAACTGGCCAGCCAATTGCCAGCCTTGAGGCCCGCTGTGGAGTTGGGTTTGCTGGCTGTTGATCTGTATCCAACCCTGGGCTTGCAAGGTGTTCCAGGGTGCGCCCAAGCCGGTGAGCAGCTCGGCGGGCCAGCGCGACTGGCCATCGGCCAAGCGGATGTGCCCCCCATCTGGGCTGGGCTGCCACTGCAGCGCCAAGGGCGTGGAGGTGCAGCAGTCGGCACTGACTTGCAGTGAAAGCCCTGGGCCTTGGTGATTCCACTGGGGGCGCAATTGCCAACGCACCGTGCCGGGCAAGGCTTGTGCATCGCTGGCGCGCGCGCCAGCGGTCAGCACCAATTGGGCTGTGCCGTCCCAAACGCTGCCGCTGGGCTGGCGCAATTGCAGCCGCCCTTGGCTGGCCGCATTCACCGCTTGGGCCAACCATATGGCCGGTGCCAACACCGCAGCGGCGACCACGGCGCCCAGCAGGCCGCCGGCTGCGGCCCAGCCCCAAGCGCGTTGGAAGGTGTGCGGATGGGCCATGTGGATGCTGTCTTAGGGCTTGGCGGGGGCGGGCAATTGCAAAACGATCTGACCCTCCCACAGCACCACCCCGTTGCTGGCGTTGGCTGCGGGGGTGGGGCTGGTGGGCATGGCCGAAGCGGCCAAGGCGCCCTGTGCACCCAAGACGCCCACGGGGGCCACGGCCAGCGATGTGCCAGGGGTGTTGGCAGCGCCCAAGTTGCCGGACGGGTTGGCTGCACCCAAGGTGCCGGTGGTGCCGTTGGCCGCCATGCGGCTCAGCCGCGCTTGCACCGGCAGGGCCTGCGCTTGTGTGCGCGCCTGGGCCAGCCATGTCGACAAAGCCGCTGCGCTGGCACCTTTGATTTGCACGGTGGCCATGTCGCCATTCACCACCAGGCTGGCGTTGGGGCCGAGGGTGGCCACACTGGCTTGCAACAGGCGCGCAGCGTCGTCGGGGCGCACGCGGCTTTGTCCCTTCAATGCGCTGACTTGGGCTTGCAAAGCTTGCAAGTCTTGCCATTGGGTTTGCAAGGCCTGGGTTTGCGCTTGGCCTTGCTGCCACTGGCGCCACGCCGGTGCCACCCCCACCGACCACACCAGCGCCAGCGCCAACAGGCCCAAGGCCAGGCTGAGGCCCGCGCGTTCACGCCCGCTCAAGTCCAGCCAGCGCTGCTGCCAGCGCTCGGGCACCCAGCGGCCCAGCGCGCTCATGGCCGCACCCCGGTGCGCAGCACCCATTGATTGCCATCGGCCACCAACTGGTAGCCTTGTTGGCGCAAGGGTTCTCGCGCGGCTTCGATGTGCTCGGCGCTCACGGCCGGGGCTTGCCAGCGCAACTCACCTGGGGAGAACTGCAAGCTGCTCAATTGGGCCGAGGCGGGCAGGGCGCGCGACAGGCTGGTGAGCATGGGTTCCAAGTCGGCCGCGCTGGGCTGACCCAAAGCCCGCTGCAAGGCCTGCACTTCGCGGGCCATTTGCAAGGGCGCGTCCACCACCACCTGCACCGCCGGGAAGCTGCGGGTCAGCAGGGCCGCCATTTGTTGCTGCAAAACCGCTTGTTGCTGGCGCTGTTGCCAGGCCATCCATTGCAAGCCACCCCAATTCAGCATCACCAAGGCCAACAAGCCCCAGCGGGCCGGTCGCCAGCGTGGGGATTGCCACAGGCTGTGTGCCAGCTCTTGGGCCTGCCGCGCCCACCGCTGACGCCGCCCTTGGGCCCATTCGCCCTGGGCCAAATCCCAAACACTTTGTTGCGCTTGCCACAAACGCTGGGCGGGGCTGAGCATGCGCGGCGCGCGACCAAACTGTTGTTGCACCCCATCGGCCATGGCCGGCTCGCAGAGCAACTGCGCTGGCGGCTGGCTGAAAGTGGTCAAGATGGTGTTGGACCAGGGCGGTGGCGGCAACACCACCGCGCCGTGGGCGTCGCAGGCCACGGCTTGCACCTGTTGAGGCCGGCCACCCACCCACAACACAGGCGTGTTTGGGGCCTGGGGCGACCATTCGGGCACGATGCGCGAGACCACCAAGCCCTGCACTTGCAAGGGGGCCAGCGCTTGGCGCAGCCAGGCTTTTTGGCACACCAACACCGTCAGGGCCTGGCCTTTGGCGGCGGCAGCGGCGCCTTCGGGCGTGCACACCACATGGGTGTGGCTGGGGTCTTCGAGCAAGCGCTCTTCAAGCAAACCTTCCAAAGCGGCGGCCAAGCGGTTGGCCCCCACGGGCGGCGGTGTGAGGGTGTGCCAAGCCAGGGCTTGGGCGGGCACCACCGCCACCACCGTGCCCGCGTCCCGCGGCAGCCGCGCGGCGCTGGCCACTTGCGCTGGACCGCTGGCCCCGTCGGTGCCTGCACGCAGGTGCACATACTCGGTGGCGGGACCTTCGGTGTGCAGGGGCAGGGCAATGATCAACATGGATTTTTCATTGTACGGAGGGCCGACCCAAGGGCTCGCGCTGGGGCGCGGCGAGTTGGCCCCGGTCGGACCACAGCACCCGCACATCCACCCCATTGCGCTCCACCAAGCTGCGCTCTTCGAGCACGGTGGCGCCCCAGCGCAGGCGCCCGCGCACCTCAAAGTAACGGCTGCCCACGCTGTGCAGCGCGGTGTCGATGACCGCGCGCGGGTTGTCCAGGCGCTGGCGCGCGTCTTCCAAGGTGTTGAAGTGGCGGCTCTCGCGCAGTTGCACCATTTTTTGCGCTTGCGCGGCATCCACACCGGTCAGCGTGGCTTGCAGCACCGCATCGCTGGCGGTGTTGAGGTTGACGCTGGTGCGCACCGGCAGCACACACACATGCGGCGCCAGGGCCGCCAAACTGCTGGCCGACAAGCCCAGCCAGGCCAGTTGTTCCAAGCGCTGGGGCCGCAAGGGCCGGGCCGCCGTGTTGCCATGGGCCAGCACCAGTTGCTGGGCCAAGGTTTGCAGCTCGGTGGGGGGCAAATCCAGGCGTTTGAACAAGCGCTCAAACGCATCCAGGGTGGGCTTGGACAACTGGCCATCGGATTCGACCAGGTTGAGCACATTCAGCCGCCCCTGCATGTCGCTGATCTGGCCGGACAAAAACACCTCTTCGGCCACGCGCTCGTCGTCGCGGCTCACGCCTTCGGCGTTGGACGACACAAAGGTCGACAAGCGCGCCTCTTGCAAGGGCACGGCCCAGGGCTCGGCCAAATGGTCTTGGCCGTTTTCACCGCCAGCCCGCGCGTCTTCGCGCAAGATGATGCGCGCCCAATCGAGCGCACCCAACAGCAACCAATGGGCTTGGGCGCGTTGCCGCTCGGTGGCCTCCACCTCGATGCTGCGCCACTGCAGCCACACGCCAGCGGTGGCCAAGGTGGCGACCAGCGCCACGGTGAGCATGGCCATCAGCAGGGCCGCGCCCTGCTGGTTGACCCGCTGGTGCCTGGCCAAGTCGGGGTGAGGGTGGCGCGGCCTTGGGCTGAGGGGGTGTTTCATCATGAGCGCCCCACGCTCCAATTGGGTCGCACCCAGTCGATGGTGATGCTGCCGCGCCCGATGTCGGGGGCGAGTTGGATCACCGCCCGCACCGCATCGGGCAGGTTGGGGCTGCCCGCACCAGCACCCGCGCCCGTGACCGTGTTGGTGGGGGTGCCGGCGCTGGACAAGGCGTTGCCCCAGGCGTTGTCGCGGTAAAAGTAAATCTGCCAGCCTTGCAGGGGCCATAAGTCGGTTTGGCGGGACGCGCTGTCGCTGCTGTTTTGGCCCCACACCGCGGCTTGGGCCCAGGCCTTTTGGACGCTGGCGCTGTCGCGCAAGGACTCTGACTGCCACCGCCGCCAAGGGCCACTGGCTTGGCTGCCTTCGGCCTGCCAGCGCCACGCCACCACCCACACGCCGCTGTCGCTGCCATCGGCATTGACCTCGGTGCTGCGCCGGGTGATGCGCAGCACCCGCCCGTCCCAATCGATGCCACTGTCTTTGCCCATGCCGGGGAGGGTGGTGGCGGCGTTCAGGTCGGCGCGCCATTGGGCCAACACCGTGCCCAAGGCAGTGCTGCGCGCATGCTCGGCTTGCACCGCACTGCGGCTGCGCAACAAGCTGTCAATGCCTTGCCAGCTCAGCCCCCCCATGACCGCCATCAAGGCCAAAGCGATCAACACCTCCACCAAGGTGAAGCCGCGTTGAGCGCCCCTCAGTTGGTGCGCCTGGGTCTTGGTGGTGGCGGCGAAGTCGGCCAAGTGCTGGGGTGTGGGCGTTGGCATGTCAATACCGCCCGATCACGGTTTGCACCCGCAAGAGCGGGGTTTGGGCCTCAAACACCTGGGCCTCCACGCGCCGAAACGAGGGGTTGGGCGTGGCCCGCACGGTCAACACCACGCGCATCTCACGCTGGGCTTGGGTGCAGTCCACACTGCGCTCGCCCATGCCCGGCAATTGGCTCGACAAGCGCAAGGCGATCAGCGCGTTGTCGGCACACACCTGGGCCAATTGGTATTGCCATTGGCGGTTGGCGTTGAGCACCCAGGCCCCGCCCACTTGGCTCGCGCTGATCAGCGACACCGCCACGATGGCCAGCGCCACCAACACCTCGACCAGGGTGAAGCCGGGTGGCTTGGGCCTGCGGGGCTGGGATGGGCGGTGGAACTTCATGCGGGTCGCACCTTCAAGGGCTGGTGCCAAAGGCGCGCAAACCGTCGCTGGCCACGCGCACGCTGCCACGGCTGCCGTCGCCTTGGGTCAGCACCAGGCTTTGCGGCGGCAAGATGGGTTCAGGCCCCAGCCACAGGGTGCTGACGCTGGCGCGGGTTTGGGGGTAGAGCCAGGCATGGGTTTGGACAGGGGCCAGGCCACGGGGCAGGGTTTCGATGACAAAGCCGGTGTCGCTGCTGCGCCAGCGCAGGGCCACGCCACTGGTGCGCGACTGCGCGCGACCGGCTTCGAGCAAGGCGCTGAGGCGCTGCGCTTCCTCGTCCAACTGCTGGCTGGCGCTGTCGCGCAAGGCCCACACCAACGCGCCGGTGCCCAAGGCCACGATGGCCAGCACCACCAACACTTCCAGCAGGGTGAAGCCGCGCTGCCAGCGGGAAAGCCCCAGGTGGGGCCGGCGTCTGGGCTTCATGCGGGGCCCAGAGTGGCCCTCACTGCCAGCTGCCGATGTCGGCATTGGTGCCCTCGCCGCCGCTTTGGCCATCGGCCCCATAAGACAGCACATCCACCTCGCCTTTGATGCCGGGGCTGAGCAACTGGTAGGGGCGGCCCCAGGGGTCGTTGGGCAGTTTGTCCAGGTAGGGCTTCCAGTTGAGCGGGGCCGGGCCCACGCTGGGCTTGACCACCAGGGCTTGCAAGCCCTGCTCGCTGGTGGGGTAGCGCAGGTTGTCCAGTTTGTACAGCTTGAGCGCTTGCATCAGGTTGTTGACATCGGTGCGCGCTGCGGTGACCCGCGCGTCATCGGCGCGGTTGATCACATTGGGCACGATCAAGGCCGCCAACACGCCGATGATGACCAGCACCACCATCAACTCGATCAGGGTGAAGCCGCCCATGCGCCCATGTCGCCGCTGCGGAGGTGGAGAGGAAATGCGCTCGCTAAGGGCAGGTCTGTGCATGCCCAGGCGGGTGTCGTCGATCGCGCGCATGGTCGGTGCGGGGTGAGGGGGGCAATGGTTCATGGCGGGGTCCGTTGGGGGGTGATGCCAGCGCTGCGATGCGTGGCGCCAGGGCCGTGGCACAGGCCAAGCCAGGGCGAGGCCGGGTACCGTTGCATGATAATGGTTTCATGCGACACATCCTGCCTTGGTCAACGCGTTGGTCACCTGTGCCATGGGGCATGCCCGTGGTCACGTTGGGGGTCTGGTTGGCCTTGGGCTGGAGTGGTTCGGCCTGGGTGATGCAGGCCTTGCAAGCGACCAGCTCTGCGCCTTCTTCGAATTCATCAATGGCCCCTGCCAGCGCCGGTGCACCCACGGCTGCTGGGGCTGCTGCGGTGGGTCCCGAGGCCGCCCGGTTGTTGGGCGCACCCGCCACCAACGCGGCCGAGGTGGTGGCTTCACCCAGCGTGGCCAGCCGCCTCAAGCTGGTGGGCGTGGCCAGCGCCGGTGCGCAAAGCGGTGCGGCCTTGATTGGCATCGATGGCCAAGCGCCCAAGCCCTACCGCATTGGCCAAGCGGTGGTGGATGGATTCGTATTGCAGTCGGTGGACCGCTTGGCGGCGCGCCTGGGCGCCCAAGTGGGCGGGCCCAGCGCCTTGCAACTGGACATGCCCGCGCCTCGGCAACCTTGAGGTCTTGCCCAGCCTTCAGCGGCGCAAAAACAAGCGGTAAGCGGGGTT
The DNA here is from genome assembly GCA_947448885.1 of Comamonadaceae bacterium. Taxonomy (GTDB): domain Bacteria; phylum Pseudomonadota; class Gammaproteobacteria; order Burkholderiales; family Burkholderiaceae_C; genus Limnohabitans. Next base: position 13,530 of record CANFPJ010000042.1, on the reverse strand, counting down.
GCGGGTTTCGTCCACGTGCGGGTAACCCAACTCGGTCAAAAACTGGGTGAACGCGGCGCGGTCGCTGTGGGGCACTTGCAGGCCCATCAAGATGCGGCCGTAGTCGGCCCCTTGGTTGCGGTAGTGGAACAAGCTGATGTTCCAGCCCTCGCGCATGGCCAGCAAAAACTTCATCAGCGCGCCGGGCCGCTCGGGGAACTCAAAGCGCAGCAAGCGTTCGTTGTGGGCCAAGGTGGAGTGGCCGCCGACCAAATGGCGCAGGTGCTCTTTGGCCAGCTCGTCGTGGGTCAGGTCCAGCGTGGCAAAGCCGTGTTTGCTCAAAAACGCCGCGATCTTGGGGCTTTGGCCGGGGCTGGAGGTGCTCAAGCCCAAAAACACATGAGCCTGGGTGTCGTCGCTGATGCGGTAGTTGAACTCGGTCACGCTGCGCGGTGCCTTGCCCCCGCCAAATGCGGGCAGCGCGCCCAGCAACTGGCAAAACGCGCGCAGGCTGCCGTGCCGCTCGGGGATGGTCACCGCAAACAAGGCTTCGCGCTCTTCGCCCACCTCGGCGCGTTCGGCGACAAAGCGCAGGCGATCAAAGTTCATGTTGGCGCCACACAAAATGGCGGCATAGGTTTCGCCCCGGGTTTTGTGCTGGGCCACGTATTGTTTGATGGCGGCCACCCCCAACGCCCCGGCGGGCTCGACGATGCTGCGGGTGTCGACAAACACGTCTTTGATGGCCGCGCACACCGCATCGGTGTCCACGCTGATGAAGCCGTCGACCGACTCGCGCACGATGCGAAAGGTTTCTTCGCCCACCAGTTTCACCGCCGTGCCGTCCGAGAACAAGCCCACGTCTTGCAGCGTCACCCGCTCGCCCTTGGCCACCGACTGGGCCATGGCGCGTGAGTCGCTCATTTGCACGCCAATCACCTTCACCTCGGGGCGCACCGCTTTGATGTAGCTGGCCACCCCCGCGATCAAGCCGCCGCCGCCAATCGCCACAAACACCGCGTGCAGCGGCCCGGGGTGCTGGCGCAGCAACTCCATGGCGATGGTGCCTTGGCCGGCGATCACATCGGGGTCGTCAAACGGGTGCACAAAGGTCATGCCGTGTTGTTGCTGCAATACCAAGGCGTGGGTGTGGGCGTCGGAGTAACTCTCACCATGCAACACCACCTCACCGCCCAAGGCTTTCACTGCCTCCACTTTGAGGGCGGGCGTGGTCACCGGCATCACCACCACCGCGCGCGCGCCCAGCTTGGCCGCGCCCAGCGCCACCCCTTGGGCGTGGTTGCCGGCGGAGGCGCAAATCACCCCACGCGCCAATTGTTCGCGGCTTAAATGGGCCATTTTGTTGTAGGCCCCGCGCAGCTTGAAGCTGAACACCGGTTGCTGGTCTTCGCGCTTGAGCAGCACCTGGTTGTGCAGGCGCCGCCCCAATACTTTCGCCACGTCCAGCGCCGACTCGTGCGCCACCTCATACACCTTGGCGGTGAGGATTTTTTTCAGGTAATCGGTGCCGCTGCGGGGCTTGGCGATGGTGGTTTTGCGCTGAGGTTTGGGTTGTGTGTGGTGAGCAGATGATGGGGCAGCTGTGGCCTTGCCTGGGGGGCTTTTGCGCGCTGCTGGCGCACGTTGGCCAGCTTTTGGGACGGGCGTTGAGGGGTGGCGCTTGGCTGTGGCTAAGCGGGTTTTTGTGGGTTTGGCGGGCATATGCAGATTGTAGGTAGCCCACTTGGTGGGACAGCTGCGCTCGCTTGCGTGCGGCTGGCGCATGCCAGTGATCGACGGCGGTGATTTGAGCGCGCAGAAAAAAACCCCGGGTGTTGCCACCCGGGGCTGAATCCACCTTTTCAGAGGGTGGAGGAGACAAATATTGGGGTTTTGGGGCCCGATGCGTGCATTGTCACACAAAATTTATTGCATTGCAGCACAAACAACCGTGTGGTGGAAAATCAGGCCAGCGGCCTGCGATCGCGGGCTCCCAATGCCACACCACCACAAGGAAAACACATGGAATGCACAGTCACCTGGACCGGCCACGCCGGGGGCCAATCGGCCATGGGCTTTATCGCTGAAACCGGCAGCGGCCACGTGTTGGCCATGGACGGCGCGCCCGACCCGGCCAAGCCCGAGCACAGCGGTCGCAACTTGGCGCCGCGCCCCATGGAGACGGTGCTCGCCGGCACCGGCGGCTGCACCGCTTATGACGTGGTGCTCATCCTCAAACGCGGGCGCCATGCGGTGGAGGGCTGCAGTGTCAAGCTCACCAGCGAGCGCGCTGGCACCGACCCCAAGGTGTTCACCCAAATCCACATGCACTTCACCGTCAAAGGACGCAACTTGCCCGCCAGCGCGGTCGAGCGCGCCATCGCCATGAGCCACGATAAATACTGCTCGGCCAGCATCATGCTCGCCAAAACCGCCGCCATCACCACCAGTTTTGAGGTGATCGAAGTGGGCGCGGCTGCCAGCACTTAAGGGGTTTGCGTGGGTTGCCCGTTTTCACCGCAGGCAGCGGTCGGGTGATTTGCAATGCGTTCTGTGATGGGCAATCGCTTGCCATTGGGCGGGTTCATGCACCATGGGCACGTCCCGAAATTGGGACTGTTTAAAACCGGTGCGCCACCGTGGTCATCACCCGGCCACTCAGCGCCATGAGGCGCTTGAGGGGTTCGGGCAACTCGGCCGCCCCTGCGCGCTGGGCCTCGCGGGCGTGTTGCGCTTCGTCGTGGGCCATGGCTTTCACCACGGCGATGGAGGCGGTGTCACCTGCAGGCAAGCGAGACAGGTGGCTGTGCAAATGCGCTTCCACTTGGCGCTCGGTTTCCACCACAAAACCCAGGCTGACGCGCTCACCACCCACTTTGGCGGTGGCATAGGCCAAAGCAAACGCACCGGCATACCAAATGGGGTTAAGCCCACTTTTGCGCCCACCCAAAGCGTGGATGCGCGCCTCGGTCCAGGCCAGGTGATCGGTTTCCTCGGCGGCGGCGGCTTGCAAATGCGCTTGCAAGCCCGTTTGGCGCGTGGCCAAGCTTTGCGCGCTGTACAAAGCCTGCGCGCACACCTCGCCCACATGGTTTACCCGCATCAAAGCGGCGGCTTCACGGCGCTGCGCATCGTCGAGCGGTGTGGCTGCACTTTCGGGTGCGGGCATGGGCCGGCGCGCATGCGGCGTGGCCCACAGCGTGCGCAAGGCTTGATCGGCCGCGCCCAGCAAAGCGTCAAAAGGGCCGGGTTTGAAAAACGAAGCGAGTTGTGTCATGCGGTGGATTGTCCTGTACATGAGCAACAATCAAAAAACATAAAAACTCCAAAAAAGTTAACTTATGAAGTATTATTTTCATTCTCAAGCCGTGATGAAACCAAAGGTCCACAAAACTTGTTGCAAGCCAACAACGCATTGACCCCACAAAGCCAGAAAGCCTTTGCCAGCCGGTGCCCGCTCTGGTGCAATAGCGACAACTTCTAGAAAAGAAGTTGGTTTCAGTTCGCTGAAGCCCCTTTGTTTAACCTTGGAGAATTCACTCATGAAAAAATCCCTAGTTGCTCTGGCTGCCCTGGCAGTTTCAGGCGCCGCAATGGCTCAAGTGACCATCAGCGGTCGTGCCAATTTGGACGTTGGCGGCTACACAGCCGTTGGCGCTTCTGGTAACAGCTCACTCGGCGTTGCTGGTGGTGGCCTTGGTGCTGGCATGACTGCTGCCCAACTCGACGCTGCAAACCGCAACGTGGTTCGCGATGCTTCATCACGCATCACCTTGACCGTGAACGAAGACCTCGGCGGCGGCAAGACTGCTGGCTTGGTTTGCGACACCGGTATCAACATTGATACGGCAACTGCGAACGGTCAAGCCAACTCAGCCAACCCCAACACCCAAACTTGGTGTTCACGCGAAGGCAGCTTGCGCTTTGGTACCCAAACGGTTGAAGTGCGCTTGGGCCGCCAAAACGTGTTCTGGACCTCTGGTGCGGCCGACGTGACTGGCGCCAACTTGGTTGCCAACTCTGCTTCCAGCACCCTGTATGGTCAAGGCGTTGGCCTTCAGGGCACCCGTTTGCCCAACATGATCATGTTGCACGGCGGCAAAGGCCTGGGTGCATTTGCCAATTCGCAGATTTACTACGGTATCAATGAAGCTGGTTACGGTGAAGCCTCGAACAACATTGCTGCAGGTAACACAGGCACTGGCTCACAGGGCACTGGTACCTACAACGGTTTCAAGATTACCTATGCGATCAACCCCACCTGGGAAGCCATGGTTGACTACCAGTCATCACAAAATACCACGCCCTCAACCACAGCTGGAGCATTGGCTTCAAGCTTTAACCGTACCGCTACCAAGTACCAGTTGGGCTGGAAATATGCAGGCGGCGAAAGCATTGCGTCTGTTCAGTACTGGAGCAAAGAGCGCGTGGACACCGTAGCAGGCAACACCTTCAGCCTGGCATCTTTGAATTTAGTTGCAGTCAACGGTGGTGCTACCCAGGCAACTGCAAACACCGGAAGCGGCAAAGACAGCGGTTATGTGTTCAACATCAACCACGACTTTGGTGATGGCTACATTGCTGTGCTTCAGTACGGTCAAGCTTACAACATGCAAGGCGTGCAAACCGCCAATGCAGCGCCCACAGAAATCGCCAATTCTGGCGCGACTGCTTACACAGTCGGTGGCCTCATGCGCATGAGCAAGCGTACCCACGCTTATGTTGCTTATAACCAGATCACCAACGGTGCCAACGCTCAGTACCAGTTCTCGGGCGGCAACTATGGTTCCAGCGCCGGCGCCAACGGCCAGCAGATCACCACCACGGCCATCGGCCTGCAACACTGGTTCTAAACCCCCAGCAGGCTTGATGCCTGTTGAAGGTTAAACAAACCTCCAAACCCCACTGCCTCACAAGGGCGGTGGGGTTTTTCTTTGTGCGGTGATTTGTTGCCCGCAAAGAATTTCCCTTGCCGATGCCAAGCGCATTGATTTGGCGCAGAATCCCAATTTCATGAAATAAGGAATTGGGAATGAAAAATATTCACGCATTGGTTTTTTGCTTAGGCTTGGGTTCGTTGGTGGCTTGCACGGGTATGGGCCCTCATGCAGGGCTCATCGGGCAAGACCGTGGGGCGGTGATTGCCAAATTGGGTGCTCCGGCACAAGAGAGGAAGTCCGCCGATGGCGCTCGCTTGGTCTATCCCAATGGCCCTTTGGGCAAGGGTACTTATGTGTTTGGTGTGGATGCCAAAGGCATGGTGACGGCTGTAGAGGATGTTTTGACACCAGCCAACTTTGTCAAGATCACGGCAGGCATGGGGGCGGATGAAGTCGAGGCTTTGATTGGGCCGACAAGAAGCATCCGATCAACCGCGCAAGGCTATAAATTATGGATGTACCCCTTTCACAACTCCGTTTGCCAACTCTTCATGGTGGAAATGAGCGCTGAAAATAAAGTGCTTTCTACCGCCAATGCGCCTGCACCGGAGTGTGAAAGCATCAGCCAGTGAGTCCATGATCGCCTTCATCCTGCGCCGACTCGCCCAAGCCCTGGTGGTGATGGGGGTGGTGGCGTTCATTTCGTTCATGCTGTTCCAGTATGTGGGCGACCCGGTGGTGTTTTTGCTCGGTCAAGACGCGCGGCCCGATCAGATTGCGCAGTTGCGCCGCGACCTGGGGCTGGACCAACCGTTTGTGGTGCAGTTTGGCCACTTTTTGCTCAACGCGGTGCAAGGCGAGTTTGGCTTGAGTTTGCGCCAAGGGGCCAAGGTGTCGCGCTTGATCGCCGAGCGCTTTCCGGCCACGTTGGAGCTGGCCTTGGTGGCTGCGGTGCTGGCGCTGGCGCTGGGCATTCCCATGGGCGTGTACGCCGCGCTGCGCCGGGGCCATTGGCTCAGCCAGTTGTTCATGACGGTGTCGCTGCTGGGCGTGTCGCTGCCGACGTTTTTGATCGGCATTTTGCTGATCTTGGTGTTTGCCGTGGGCCTGGGCTGGTTGCCCAGTTTTGGCCGGGGCGAGGTGGTGGCCTGGGGTTGGTGGCAAAGCGGTTTGTTCACCCGCGACGGTTGGCTGCACCTGTTGCTGCCCGCGTTCACCTTGGCGGTGTTTCAGCTGACCCTCATCATGCGTTTGGTGCGCGCCGAAATGCTGGAAGTGCTGCGCACCGACTACATCAAATTCGCCCGCGCGCGGGGCTTGAGCAACCGCACCGTGCACTTTGGCCATGCGCTGAAAAACACCTTGGTGCCGGTGATCACCATCGCCGGTTTGCAACTGGGCTCGTTGATTGCCTTTGCCATCATCACCGAGACGGTGTTTCAGTGGCCGGGCATGGGCTTGTTGTTCATCCAGGCCGTGACCTTTGCCGACATCCCGGTGATGGCGGCGTATTTGTGCCTGATTTCGCTGATCTTCGTGGTCATCAACTTGGCCGTGGACTTGCTCTACTTTGTGGTCGACCCGCGCTTGCGGGTGGCCACAGCGGGGGGGCACTGATGGCCGCGCCGCGCTTGTTGGCCACAGGGCGGGCGTTTGCCCACATTGCCCAATTCCACCCGGAGCTGACCGCTTTTCGGCGCGATTTGCATGCCCACCCGGAGCTGGGCTTTGAAGAGGTGTACACCTCGGCGCGGGTGCAAGAGGCGCTGCGCTTGTGCGGCGTGGACGAGGTGCACACGGGCCTGGGCAAAACCGGCGTGGTGGCGCTGATCCATGGCCAGCCCTGTTCGGGTGCGGCGGACAGCGCCCCGCGCATGATCGGCCTGCGCGCCGACATGGATGCGCTGCCCTTGCACGAGCACAACGACGTGGCCTGGAAGTCGGCCTCGCCTGGCCTGATGCACGCCTGCGGGCACGACGGCCACACCGCCATGTTGATCGGCGCGGCGCGCTATTTGGTCGAGACGCGGCAATTTCGCGGCACCGCGTGTTTGATTTTTCAGCCCGGCGAAGAGGGCTACGCCGGTGCCCGCGCGATGATCGAAGACGGTTTGTTCGACCGCTTCCCCTGCGCGCAGGTCTACGCCCAACACAATGCCCCCGATGTGCCGCTGGGCGTGATTGGCATCACCCCCGGCCCGATGCAAGCGGCGGTGGACCGGGTGGAGATCACCATCACCGGCCAAGGCGGTCATGGCGCCCGCCCGCACCAAACCGTGGACCCGGTGTTGGTGGCCGGGCACATCATCACCGCCGCGCAAAGCATCGTGGCGCGCAATCTTTCGGCCATGGACCAAGCGGTGCTCAGCATTTGCTCCATGCAAGGCGGCCACCCGGGGGCCATGAGCGTCATCCCCGGCGAGGTCACCTTGGTGGGCACGGTGCGCACCTACAGCACCAGCGTGCAAGCCCACATCGAGAACCGCTTGACCCATTTGTGCCAGGGCATTGCCCAAGGCTTTGGGGCCACGGCCAAAGTGCATTACGAGCGCGTTTACCCAGCCACCGTCAACACCGTGCCCGAGGCCCACTTTGCTGCCGATGTGGCCGCGCGCTTGGTCGGCGAAGACCAGGTGGTGCGCCACATGACGCCCAGCATGGGTGGCGAAGACTTCGCCTTCATGCTCCAGGCCAAGCCCGGTGCCTATATGCGCATTGGCCAAGGCCAGCCCGCACTGGGCCTGAGCCACCCGCTGCACAACAGCCGCTACGACTTCAACGACGCCATCTTGCCCCTGGGCGCGGCTTTGCACGCCAGCCTGATCGAGGCGGCTTTGCCGCTGTGAACCCTCGCTAACCAGGCCCCAGCTTGCTATGACCCCCTGGTTTTGACCCGCACCATGGACAGACCCAGCCAGCGCAACCCTTGAAAACCCGGGTATCCATCGTTCTCAAATTGAGACTTCGCCCTGTAACATCACACCCCTCTAGGAGAACACCATGAACCTCAAAACCTCTACCCCCGTTTGGCGCCTGGGCACCTTGGCAGCTGTTTTGGCTCTGGCCTTGCCCGCCGCCGCTGTGACGCTGCGCATTGCCAACCAAGGCGACGCGCTCTCCATGGACCCGCATTCGCTCAACGAATCGCTGCAAATCACCGTGGTGGAAAACGTCTATGAGCCACTGATTTGGCGCGATGACAAATTCAAACTCACGCCGATGCTGGCCACCAGCTGGAAGCAAACCGCGCCCACCGTGTGGCGCTTTGAGTTGCGCAAAGGCGTGACCTTTCATGACGGCACACCTTTCACCGCCGACGATGTGATCTTCAGCTACGAGCGCGCCAAGGGCGACGGCTCGGACATGAAAACCTATGTGGGCCAGATCAAAGAGATCAAAAAACTCAGCGACCACAGCATCGACATCATCACCAGCCAGCCCTTCCCCATCCTGCCCGAGATGATCACCCACTGGAACATCATGAGCAAAAAGTGGTGCGAGGAAAACCAAGCGACCAAGCCGGTCGACCGGCGCAAGGGCATTGAAAACGCGGCTTCTTTCCGCGCCAATGGCACCGGCCCGTTTCGCCTGCGCGAGCGCCAGCCCGGTGTGCGCACCACCTTCACCCGCAATGGCAGCTATTGGGGCAAGGTCCCGACCAATGTTGACGAGGTGATCTACACCCCGATTGGCAACGATGCCACCCGCGTGGCGGCCATGTTGTCGGGCGAGGTCGATGTGATGGAGCCGGTGCCGGTGCAAGACGTCGAGCGCATCAAGGCCAACGCCAAGCTCAATGTGTTGCAAGGCCCCGAGTTGCGGGTGATCTTTTTGGGCATGGACCAAGCGCGTGACGAGTTGCTCTACAGCAATGTGAAAGGCAAAAACCCGTTCAAAGACAAGCGCGTGCGCCAAGCTTTTTACCAAGCCATCGACATCGAAACCATCAAGAGCCGGGTGATGCGTGGCGCGGCCACCCCCACGGCTTTGATGCTGACTTCACAAATCAATGGCTATGCTGCCGACCTGGCCAAGCGCCTGCCCTATGACCCCGAGGCGTCCAAAAAGTTATTGACCGAAGCTGGCTACCCCAATGGCTTTGAGGTCAAGATGAATTGCCCCAACGACCGTTATGTCAACGACGCCGAAATCTGCCAAGCCGTGGCCGCCAATTTGGCGCGGGTGGGGGTGAAGATCAACCTCGAGGCCGAAACCAAGGGTTCGTACTTCCCCAAAATTTTGAGCCGCAACACCAGCTTTTACATGCTCGGCTGGACCGCCAGCACGGTGGACGCGCACAACGTGCTCTACCCCATCTTGTCCTCCCCCGGTGACGGTGGTCGCGGCCAGTTCAACCTGGGCGCGTACAACAACCCCAAGGTGGACGAGCTGACCCAGCAAGTGGCGTCTGAAACCGATACCAAAAAGCGCAACGCCTTGATCCGCGACGCGATGAAGATCCACCAAGACGACATTGGCCACCTGCCCCTGCACCAGCAAGCGCTGAACTGGGCGGCCAAGAAAAACATCCAAGTGGTGCAGTTGCCCGACAACGGCATGCCCTGGAAGTACATCGTCGTCAAACCCTAAGCCCTGCGCGTTGCCGCCATGAGCCAAGCCAGCCCCAGCGCCTGGGCGCGCTGGTGGGACAGCGACCTGGTGCACAGCTTTCGCCACTCGCCCACAGCGGTGGTGGCGGCGCTGTTGGCCTTGGTGTGTGTGCTGGCCGCGGTGCTGGCGCCTTGGATCGCACCCCACAACCCGTTTGATTTGGCCACCTTGGAGCTGGCCGATTCCCGCCTGCCCCCCGCCTGGAGCGCCCAGGGCAGCGCCAAATACTGGCTGGGCACCGACGACCAAGGCCGCGACATTTTGTCGGCGCTGATGTTTGGCGCGCGCATCTCGCTGCTGGTGGGTTTGAGCTCGGTGGCGCTGTCGGTGCTGCTGGGGGTGAGCCTGGGGCTGTGGGCCGGTTTTTGGGGTGGCAAGTGGGACGCGCTGATCATGCGCACCTGTGACGTGATGCTGTCCTTCCCCGCCATCTTGGTCGCGCTGCTCATCGCTGGTGTGGGGCGGGCGCTGTTTCCGCAAGCGCACGAGGCCTTGGCCTTTGGCGTGTTGATCGCCTCCATCACGCTGACCGGTTGGGTGCAATACGCCCGCACCGTGCGCGGCAGCACCTTGGTCGAGCGCCACAAAGAGTATGTGCAAGCCGCCCGCGTGACCGGGGTCAGCCCGGTGCGCATCATGCGCCGCCATGTCCTGCCCAATGTGATGGGGCCGGTGTTGGTGTTGGCCACCATCCAGGTGGCCACGGCCATCATCACCGAGGCCACGCTGTCGTTTTTGGGGGTGGGTGCGCCACCGACATCGCCGTCGCTGGGCACGCTCATTCGGGTGGGCAACGACTATTTGTTTTCCGGCGAGTGGTGGATAACCATCTTTCCGGGGCTGATGCTGGTGCTGATTTCACTCTCGGTGAATTTGCTGGGTGACTGGTTGCGCGACGCGCTCAACCCGCGTTTGCAATAGGCCTGCGCGCATGGATTGGCCCCACACCACACCCTTGCTCGAGGTCAAAGACCTGGTGGTCGAGTTTCCCGGCCGCCGGGGTGTGCTGCGCGCCTTGGACGGCGTGTCCTTCAGCGTGGCCGCTGGTGAAGTGCTGGGTGTGGTGGGCGAGTCGGGCGCCGGCAAGTCGCTCACCGGCGCGTCCATCATTGGCTTGCTCGAACCGCCCGGGCGCATCGCCAGTGGCAGCATTTGGTTTGACGGCCAGCGCATCGACAACCTGGACGCGGAGGGCCTGCGGCGTTTGCGCGGCCGCCACATCGGCGCGATTTTTCAAGACCCGCTGACCTCGCTCAACCCCTTGTACAGCGTGGGCCAGCAGTTGGTGGAGACCATCCAAGCCCATTTGCCTGTCAGCACCCCAGAGGCGCGCGAACGCGCTGTCGCCTTGCTGCAAGAAACCGGCATTGCCGCCGCGCGCGAACGGCTCGACCATTACCCCCATCAGTTTTCGGGCGGCATGCGCCAGCGCGTGGTGATTGCGCTGGCGCTGGCCGCCGAGCCGCGCCTGATCGTCGCCGATGAGCCCACCACCGCGCTGGATGTGTCGGTGCAGGCGCAAATCATTGGCCTGCTCAAACGCTTGTGCCGGGAGCGCGGCGCGGCGGTGGTGTTGATCACCCATGACATGGGCGTGATTGCCGAAACCTGCGACCGCGTGGCGGTGATGTACGCCGGCCGGGTGGCCGAAATCGGCCCGGTGGACGCGGTCATCCACCGCAGCGCCCACCCCTACAGCGCGGGGCTGATGGCCTCCATCCCCGACATCGACGGCGATGACGAGCGCTTGCACCAAATCGACGGCAGCATGCCGCGCCTGAACGCCATCCCCAGCGGCTGCGCCTATCACCCGCGTTGCGCCCACGCCCTGCCGCGCTGCGCCCAGCAGCGGCCCGAATTGCAAGCCGTGGGCCAAGGCCTGGCGGCGTGTTGGTTGATCGATGCGGCCGCCCCGGCCCATGCCATGGTGGAAGCGTCACTGGCCAGCGCCATGGCTGGAGCGCCAGCTGCGCGGTCGGGGTTGCTCGGCTCAGCCGCCAAGCCAAGTCCATTGCCCGCGCCAGCTGCGCGGGTCGCCCCAGCCAACGGCACTGTTCAGTTCACCGGTCACCCTGACCACCCTGACACCACCGCAGGTCCACAGCCCCCAACACCCTTGGTCCAGGTGCGCGATCTGGCGCGTCACTTTGATGTGTCGGCCCCGTGGCTCAACCGCGTGCTCGAGCGCCAACCACGCCAGTGGCTGCATGCGGTGGACGGGGTGGACTTTGCCATCGAACGCGGTCAAACCATGGCTTTGGTGGGCGAGTCGGGCTGCGGCAAAAGCACGGTGGCGCGGTTGTTGGTGGGCCTGTACCAGCCCAGCCGGGGCCAGGTGCAGTTTGACGGCCAAGACGCGCACGCCGCGTTTGCCGGGCGCGATGCCTTGGCCTTGCGCCGGCGCATCCAAATGATTTTTCAAGACCCCTATGCCAGCCTCAACCCGCGCTGGACGGTGGGCGATGTGGTCGCTGAGCCGCTGCTCGAGCACGGGCTGGCCCCCAGCCGCGCCGAGGCCCAAGACACGGTGGTGGGCTTGCTGCAATCGGTGGGTTTGGGCGCGGCCGATTTGGGCAAGTACCCGCACCAGTTTTCGGGCGGGCAGCGCCAGCGCATCTCGATTGCCCGTGCCCTGGCCACTGCACCCGAGTTTTTGGTGTGTGACGAGCCCACCTCGGCGCTGGATGTGAGCGTGCAAGCCCAGGTGCTCAACCTCATGGGCGACTTGCAGCGCGCGCGTGGGCTGACCTATTTGTTCATCTCGCACAACCTGGCCGTGGTGCGCCATGTGAGCGACCAAGTGGGGGTGATGTACCTGGGCCGCTTGGTCGAAGTGGCGCCCACCCGGCGCTTGTTTGCGCAACCGCGCCACCCCTACACCCGCATGCTGATCGACGCGATTCCGCGCATGCGCGACCACGGGCGCGAGCGCACACCCGTGCAAGGCGAGGTGCCCAACCCCTTGCAGCCGCCCACGGGTTGCAGTTTTCACCCGCGTTGCCCCTGGGCCGATGCCCGCTGTCGCAGCGAACGCCCGGTGCTGCAAACCATGGATGGCCAACAAGTGGCCTGCCACGCGGTCCAAGAGGGCCGCAGCGCATGAGGTCTAGGACGCGCTGATGGAAACCAAGTGGTTGGAAGACTTTGTCAGCCTGGCCGAGACGCGCAGCTTCAGCCGATCGGCGCAGTTGCGCCATGTCACCCAGCCGGCGTTTTCGCGCCGCATCCAGTCGCTCGAGGCCTGGGCCGGCTCCGACCTGGTGGACCGGTCTTCTTACCCCACGCGCCTCACCGCTGCGGGCGAGACCTTGTATGCGCAAGCGCTGGACATGTTGCAGTTTTTGAACAGCACCCGCGCCATGCTGCGTGCCCAAGCGTCGGCGGGGCAAGATGTGATTGCCTTTGCCGTGCCGCACACCCTGGCGTTCACGTTTTTTCCGGCCTGGGTGTCGAGCCTGCGCGATGAATTTGGCCCGATCAAAAGCCGCTTGATCGCGCTCAATGTGCACGACGCGGTGCTGCACCTCATCGAGGGCAGTTGCGATGTGCTGATCTCTTACTACCACCCCTCGCAGCCGATTGAGTTGGACGCCGACCGGTATGAAATGGTCGAGCTGGGCCAAGAGGTGATGGGGCCTTACGCCAAACCGCGTGCCGACGGACAGCCGATGTTTCAGCTGCCGGGCACGGCCAATGCCCATGTGCCTTATTTGGGTTATGCGCCGGGGGCGTATTTGGGCCGCATCGTGGACCTGATCCTCAAAAGCGCACCGGTGCCCATTCACTTGGACCGGGTGTACGAAACCGACATGGCCGAGGGCTTGAAGGCCATGGCTTTGGCTGGTCATGGGCTGGCGTTTTTGCCGCACAGCGCAGTCGCCAAAGAGTTGCGCGAGCAATTGTTGGTGCGAGCCACCTCACACCTGTGGCCGCACCCCGATCAAGCCATGCTTCTGCGCGCCTACCGCGTCAAACCAGCCCGCGCCAACGCCACCAGCCCCAAAACCGCGGCCCATGCGCTGTGGGGCTTTTTGCAGCACAAGGCCGAGTTGGCCGCCCA
>CANFPJ010000041.1 GCA_947448885.1 Comamonadaceae bacterium | reverse complement strand
TGTGGATTTGGCCGCCGCGATGATTTTGTCAGCCACCAAATAAGATTCACGCGAAGCCGCTGGCCCAATCAATACGGACTCATCGGCCAATTGCACATGGCGGGACAGTTTGTCGGCTTCCGAATAAACGGCGACGGTCTGTATGCCCATTTTTTTGGCGGTGGCGATCACTCGGCAGGCAATTTCGCCACGGTTGGCGATCAAAATTTTGTTGAACATGTTCGGTATCCTGGTCTCACAAAGGGATGTTGCCATGCTTGCGCCATGGGTTTTCAATGCTTTTTTCTTTCAGCATCACCAATGATCTGCATATGCGTTTGCGTGTTTCGTGGGGTTGAATCACATCGTCAATGAAGCCCCTGGCCCCCGCCACAAACGGGTTGGCAAACCGGGCTTTGTACTCGGCCTCGCGCATCGCCAATTTGGCTGGATCACCCTTGTCCTCTCGAAAAATAATTTCCACCGCACCTTTGGCACCCATCACCGCAATTTCAGCATTGGGCCACGCAAAATTAACGTCGCCGCGCAAATGTTTGGAGGACATCACGTCATAGGCGCCTCCATAGGCCTTGCGGGTAATGACAGTGACTTTTGGCACCGTACATTCCGCATAGGCATACAGCAACTTGGCGCCATGCTTGATGATGCCGCCGTACTCTTGGCTGGTCCCTGGCATGAAGCCAGGCACGTCCACAAAGGTCAAGACAGGTATGTTGAAGGCATCACAAAAGCGAACAAAGCGAGCGGCTTTGATGGCGCTTTTGATGTCCAAGCACCCGGCCAACACCAGGGGTTGATTGGCCACGATCCCCACTGTTTGGCCATCCATGCGGGCAAAGCCAATCAGAATGTTTTTGGCGTAGTCGGGTTGCAACTCAAAAAAATCGCCGTCATCCACGGTTTTGAGCAACAGCTCTTTCATGTCGTAAGGCTTGTTGGGGTTGTCCGGCACCAAGGTGTCTAAGCTGAAATCCAAGCGGTCGGTGGGGTCACCGCTTTTGCGCACGGGTGCTTTGTCTTTGTTGTTCAAGGGCAAGTAGTTATAGAGTCGGCGCAACATCAACAGGGCTTCAACATCGTTGTTAAAAGCCATGTCTGCAACGCCGCTCTTGGTGGTGTGGGTCACCGCACCACCCAACTCTTCAGCGCTCACCTCTTCATGGGTGACAGTTTTGACCACCTCAGGACCGGTCACAAACATGTATGAGCTGTCCTTGACCATGAAGATAAAGTCGGTCAACGCCGGCGAATACACCGCCCCACCCGCCGATGGCCCCATGATGAGGCTGATTTGCGGCACCACCCCACTGGCCATCACATTGCGCTGAAACACGTCTGCATATCCGCCCAATGAAGCCACGCCTTCTTGGATGCGGGCCCCGCCAGAGTCGTTCAAGCCAATGACTGGCGCACCCACCTTCATGGCTTGGTCCATGATCTTGCAAATTTTCTCCGCATGGGTTTCGGACAAAGCCCCGCCATAAACGGTGAAATCCTGGCTGAACACAAACACCAATCGCCCATTGATCATGCCGTAGCCGGTGACCACGCCATCCCCTGGGATTTTGTTGTCGGCCATGCCGAAGTCCACACAGCGGTGCTCGACAAACATGTCCCACTCTTCGAAGGTGCCCTCATCCAACAAAATTTCCAAGCGCTCGCGGGCTGTCAACTTGCCCTTGGCATGTTGGGCCTGTATGCGCTTGACACCCCCCCCTTGGCGCGCTGCGGTGCGCTTGAGCTCGAGCTGTTCGTTGATGTCATGCATGGATATCTCCTGAAGAATGGGGATGGTTTTGGTTCGCCAGCAAAAGCCTGCGCGACGCTGTGGAGGGGGCCAATCGACCCGACACAACCAGGGCGGTGAGCTCTGGCCATAAATGTTTGACCGCGGGGTTCTCTTTGAAAGCGGATTGCAAGCCCGCTTGAATGCGCTCATTCATCCAAGTCAAGGATTGGTTTTGTCTGCGCTGGATGAACAAACCCTGGGCCTTTTGGACTTTTTGATGCTGCTGCACCAGGCCCCAAAAGTCCTCCAGCCCTGCGGCTTTGAGTGCGCTGAGCAGCATGACGGGGGGCTGCCAGGGCGCGTGTTCGATGTCCGTGTGCGGGTGCGGTGCAAACAAGCGCAGTGCACTGCTGATGTGGGCTTGTGCGCGGGTGGCGGCATTGGCATCGAGATCGGCTTTGTTGATCAAGACCAAGTCGGCCAACTCCATGATGCCCTTTTTGATCGCTTGCAAATCGTCACCGGCATTGGGCAATTGCATCAGGGCAAACAGGTCCGTCATGCCCGCCACAGCGGTTTCACTTTGGCCCACACCCACGGTTTCAACGATCACCACATCGTACCCAGCGGCCTCGCACACCAAAATGCATTCGCGGGTTTTTTCGGCCACGCCCCCCAAATTCCCGCTGCTCGGGCTGGGACGAATGAAGGCAGATGGGTTCACTGCCAGATGTTCCATCCGGGTTTTATCGCCCAAGATCGATCCGCCTGACACCGAGGAGGATGGGTCAATCGCCAACACCGCCACCCGATGGCCTTGTCCGATCAAGTACAGCCCCAGGGCTTCAATGAAGGTGCTTTTGCCCACGCCGGGCACACCGCTCAAACCGAGCCTGAAGGCCCTGCCCGTGTGGGGCAACATGGCGGTGAGCAAGTCGTCAGCCCATGAGCGATGGTCTGCACGGGTGGACTCCAGCATGGTGATGGCCTTGGCCATGCTGCGGCGCCGCACCACCCCATCACTCCCCAACAGGCCCGCCAAAATGGCCTTGGCTTGGGGGTGTAAATCGTCTGGGCTCATGCCTGGCACACCAATGCTGCAAAAACCATGCAGGCCATCAATGCGACGCCAGCGCCTGTTGGATGTGCGTCAAAACGCCCCGTGCGCTCACCGGAATGGGTGTGCCGGGCCCGTAAATGCCTTTGACACCTGCGCTGTACAAAAAGTCATAGTCTTGGCGGGGAATCACACCGCCCACAAAAACAATGATTTCCTCGGCCCCTTGCGCTTTCAAGGCTTTGATGATCTCTGGCACCAGTGTTTTGTGCCCAGCGGCGAGCGTGGACACCCCCACGGCATGAACGTCATTTTCAATCGCCTGTCGGGCGCATTCTTCGGGTGTTTGAAACAAAGGCCCCATGTCCACATCAAAACCAAGGTCTGCAAAAGCGGTGGCAACCACTTTGGCGCCCCGGTCATGGCCATCCTGCCCCAATTTGGCAATCATCACGCGCGGGCGCCGGCCTTGGTCTTGGGCAAATGAAGCGATATCCGCCTTCAACTGATCCCAATACGCCATGCTGTCGCCGTCCGTTGATCCTTCATCGTAGGCCGCGGCATAGACCCCGGTCACCTTTTGCGTGTCGGCGCGGTGCCGACCAAACACCATTTCCAGGGCGTCGCTCACTTCACCCACGGTGGCACGCAAGCGAATGGCCTCCACCGACAAGGCCAATAAATTACCCGTTTGGTCCTGTGCCGCTTGCGTCAATGCAGCCAGTGCGGCCTTGACTTTTGTGGTGTCTCTTTTCGCCTTGATGGCGAGCAATTGTTCAATTTGGGCTTCGCGCACCTTGACGTTGTCAATGTCTCGGGTCTGCACCACATCTTCAGTGGCCAATTTGTATTTGTTCACACCCACGATCACATCTTGGCCCGAGTCGATGCGCGCTTGCTTGTCGGCAGCGGCCGCCTCGATTTTTAGCTTGGCCCAACCAGAGTCCACGGCTTTGGTCATGCCGCCCATGGCCTCGACTTCCTGAATGATTTTCCAGGCTTCATCGGCCATGTCCTGGGTCAGCTTTTCCATCATGTAGCTGCCCGCCCAGGGGTCGATGACTTTGGTGATGTGGGTTTCTTCCTGAATGATCAACTGCGTGTTGCGCGCAATTCGGGCGCTGAACTCGGTGGGCAAGGCTATGGCTTCGTCAAAGCTGTTGGTGTGCAGCGACTGCGTACCCCCAAAAACAGCCGCCATGGCCTCGACCGTGGTTCTCACGATGTTGTTGTAAGGGTCTTGTTCGGTGAGCGACCAACCTGAGGTTTGGCAATGGGTTCTGAGCATCCAGCTTTTGGGATTTTTCGCGCCAAAGCCCTGCATGATTTGGCACCACAGCAAACGGGCCGCCCGCATCTTGGCGATTTCGAGATAAAAGTTCATCCCGATGGCCCAGAAAAATGACAATCGACCGGCAAAAGCATCCACATCCAAGCCCTTGGACATGGCGGTTTTCACATATTCTTTGCCATCGGCCAAGGTAAAGGCCAACTCCAAGGCTTGGTTGGCGCCAGCCTCTTGCATGTGGTAGCCCGATATGGATATGGAGTTGAACTTGGGCATGTGCTCAGCCGTGTAAGCAATGATGTCCCCAATGATGCGCATGCTCGGCTCTGGCGGATAGATATAGGTGTTGCGCACCATGAACTCTTTGAGGATGTCGTTTTGGATCGTGCCGCTGAGCTGTTCGAGCTTGACGCCTTGCTCCTGCGCGGCCACGATGTAACCGGCCAGGACGGGCAAAACAGCGCCATTCATCGTCATGGACACGGACACCTTATCCAGCGGTATTTGGTCGAACAATATTTTCATGTCCTCGACCGAATCGATGGCCACACCCGCCTTGCCCACATCCCCCGTCACGCGGGGGTGGTCCGAGTCGTAGCCACGATGGGTGGCCAAATCAAATGCCACAGACACGCCCTGACCCCCTGCGGCCAAGGCTTGGCGATAAAACGCGTTCGATTCTTGCGCCGTGGAAAAGCCAGCGTACTGCCGAATGGTCCACGGCCTGACGGCATACATGGTGGCCTGGGGGCCACGCACATATGGGGGAAACCCCGGCAAGGTGTCGGCATGGGGCAGGCCTTGCACGTCTTCGCCGGTGTACAAGGGCTTGACCGTGATGCCATCGGGGGTGCGCCAATTCAAATCTTCCAAGCGGCCGCCGGGCGCCGATTTGGCGGCGGCCTTTTCCCACTGCGCAATGCGAGATTCACCGTTGGATTCTGAGGGGGTGTTCATGGATGGACCTTGGAGAAATTGCCCTGTATCGGACAAGGTTTGTGTCGTTAAAGAATCATATCATTCATAATTATGAATTCAAAATGCTCTTCTGGACTTACAATCATCACCATGAGCAATGATCAAAACCTGGGGCGGTACGCCTTGTACGAGGAGGTTGCAGAACGCCTGCGCCAGCGTATTTTTGCCCGTGAACTGACGCCCGGGAGTTGGATCGATGAAATGAAGATCTCGCAGGAGTACGGCATCAGCCGCACACCGTTACGAGAGGCGCTGAAAGTGCTGGCCACTGAAGGCTTGGTGACCATGAAGATGCGCCGAGGCGCTTACGTCACTGACGTCAGCGACAAGGATTTGAAAGATGTATATCACCTTCTGGCCCTCTTGGAATCTGACGCGGCGGCACAGGTGGCCCAATTCGCGCGGCCAGAGGACATACTGGAGTTGCAAGGCCTGCACGGCCAATTGGCGCAAGCGGTGCAAAACCGTTCGGCCTTTTTCGAGATCAACGAACGCTTTCACATGCGCTTATTGGAAATCGGCAACAACAAATGGCGCACGCAAATGGTGATTGATCTGCGCAAGGTGATGAAGCTCAACCGGCAAAATTCATTGTTGAAATCTGGCCGGCTGGAGGAGTCACTGCTCGAGCACCAGGCCCTGATGGAGGCCCTGGCGGCGCGCAACCCCAGCTTGAGCCTGCAAAGGATGCAAGCGCATTTTGCCAATGGCCTGGAAGCGGCCAGCCCAGATGTGCTGGTGCCCACGAACGCACCCCATCAAGCGGTCTTGGTCACCGCCGAGGGTTGAACCACCAGCGCCACGCCGGGCAAGATCAACAGACTGCCCACGGCGTGGTGCCAGCCCAAAGACTCGCCCAGCAAACCCCAAGACACCAAGGCGCCCCACAAAGGCCCGAGATACAAGGTCATGCTGGTGCGGCTGGCACCCAGGGTTTTTTGCGCCCAGGCGTATATCCAATAAGCCCCAATGCCAGGCACCAAGGCCACCGCCAACAACAAAATGGTGGCGTACCAAGTCCACTGCGGCGCCTGTGGTTGCAAGCTTTCCCAAAGCGCAAACGGCAGCAATGTGATGACACCCCCCGCGCAAATGCATGCCAGGCGCGCTGTGGAAGACAAGGTGCAAACCCACTTTTTTTGCAACAAGGCGTAAGCGGCCCATGACAAGGTGGCGGCCATGATCAAAACATCACCCATGGACCACTGCATCTGCGTCAGCGCCACCCAATTGCCTTTGACCACCACATGAACCACGCCCACCAAGGCCAAGGCCACGCCGAACATTTGGCGCGGACGCATGCGCTCATCCAACCAAATGGCCGAGCCCCAGGCGATCAAGACGGGAGCGGCCGCATAGATCAGTGCGATGTTCATGGCAGAGGTGGTTTGCGCTCCCCAGTAGACCCAAGCACCACAAATCAACATACCCAAAGTGCCCAAGGCCAGGTACTGCCAGCGGTCTGACCAAATTTGATGCCTGGCCTGCCAAATTTCATGCCGGGCCAAGCCACCCAATATCAGGCCAGCCATGGCCCAACGTCCCAGGGCCAGCATGTGCGGGTCGACCACCCCTGGCGCCAACCGTGCACAAAAATAATTGACCGCCCACAAAGCAGGAATGAACCAGACCAACACCTGGGCCCAAAACAAACGTTGCTCGGGTTGCATGTTCAAACCAAGGCGTGTCGTTGCAAAGCCGCTTGGGCCAGGCGATACACATCCATCACCGGCCTGTCCTTCAATCGGTGGTCGCTCCAAACCTGTCGCCACAAGCGCGCACCCGGCAAACCATGGCGCAAACCCAAGATGTGCCTGGCCACGCTGTACCAATGCGCACCACCACTGCGCTTGGGGTCTGCCATGTATTCCACCATGGCGAACTCGACCTCGTCACGACTGGCTTCGCTGTCTGCGGGGGCATGCAAAAGCGCATCTGGCGCGTGACCCGCGGACGGGTGTTGAAGCGCCGCCAACCACCCATCCCAATGGCTTAAAACCCATGGGTTGTGATATGCAGCACGCCCCACCATGATGCCGTCCACGCCAACGGCACGGGCATCCATGTCGGCCATGGTTTGGATGCCGCCATTGACGATGAATTCAGCATCAGAGAAGTTTTGTTTGAGCCGATGAACCACCTCGTAACGCAAAGGGGGCACCTCGCGGTTTTGCTTGGGAGACAACCCCTTGAGCCAGGCGTTCCTGGCATGCACAATGAATTTGCGGCATCCTGCGGTATGCAATTGACCGACAAAATCCGTCACCATGGCCGTGGAATCATCCCCATCCAAGCCAATGCGGTGCTTGACAGAAATCGGCACGTCAACAGCGTCTTGCATGGCCTTGATGCCATCGGCCACCAAAGCGGGCTCGGCCATCAAACAAGCACCAAAGGCTCCCCTTTGCACACGCTCAGACGGGCAGCCGCAATTCAAATTGATCTCGCGATAGCCCCAACGCTCCCCCCATTGGGCGGCCTTGGCCAAATCGGCCGGCTCGCTGCCGCCGATTTGCAAGGCCAGCGGGTGTTCCGCAGGGTCATGGTCCAGGTGCCTGGCCACATCGCCATGCAGCAAAGCGCCTGTGGTCACCATCTCGGTGTACAACCAAGCATGGCGGGTGATCAAGCGATGGAAATAACGGCAATGCCTATCCGTCCAATCCATCATCGGCGCCACCGACAGGGTGAAGGGCTTGTTCACGGTCACGTGTTCAAGCCCTGGCGAGACCAGCATCAGCCCATGTGCAGGCCACCATTGACCGAGAAGTCGGCGCCGGTGGAATAACCACTTTCATTGGACGCCAGCCAGGCAATGATGGATGCAATTTCGCTGGGTTCACCCAGACGCTTGACGGGGATGGTGTTGACAATTTTGTCCAACACCTCAGGGCGAATGGCCTTGACCATGTCGGTGCCGATATAACCCGGGCTGATGGTGTTGACGGTCACGCCCTTGTTGGCCAGCTCTTGGGCCAAGGCCATGGTGAAGCCATGCATGCCGGCTTTGGCGGCGGAGTAATTGGTTTGGCCCGCTTGGCCCTTTTCCCCGTTGACCGAGCTGATTTGGATGATGCGACCCCATCCACGCTCGACCATGTCACCGACCACTTGTTTGGTCACGTTGAACATGGAGTTGAGGTTGGTGTCGATCACGGCGTCCCAGTCATCGCGGGTCATTTTGAGGAACATGCGGTCGCGGGTGATGCCGGCGTTGTTGACCAGCACATCAATGGGGCCATGCTCCGCTTTGGCCTTGGAGAAGGCGTCCACCGTCGACTCCCAAGAGCTGACATTGCCCACCGACGCATAAAAAGTGAATCCCAGGGCTTTTTGCTCATCCAGCCATTTGGTGAAGTCACGGGTGGGGCCGCAGCCCGCGATGACCACAAAACCATCTTGGTGCAAGCGCTGGCAAATGGCGGTACCAATGCCGCCCATGCCGCCGGTGACGTAAGCTACTTTTTGACTCATGTTGTGTCTCCTATGGGTTTCAATGAAATTTTAAAAATCGATCAAGTTTCAGCGCTCGAGCGTCAATGCCACGCCCATGCCACCGCCAATGCACAAGGCGGCCAAACCCTTTTTGGCAGAGCTGCGCTGCATCTCGTGCAACAAGGTCACCAAAATTCGGCAGCCCGATGCACCAATGGGGTGACCAATCGCAATGGCCCCACCATTGACGTTGACGCGCAGGGGGTCGATGTCCAAAGCTTGATTGACGGCGCAGGCCTGGGCCGCAAAGGCTTCGTTGAGCTCGAACAAATCCACATCCGACGCTTTCCAGCCGGCACGCTCCAAGGCTTTGCGCGAAGCTGGGACCGGCCCCATGCCCATGGTGGCCGGGTCCAAGCCACTGGTGGCAAAGGATGCAATGCGCGCCAAAGGTTGGAGGCCCAAGGCCTTGGCTTTGGCCGCGGTCATGACCATCACCGCCGCTGCGCCATCGTTGATGCCTGAGGCATTGCCAGCGGTGACGCTGCCAGCTTTGTCAAAAGCAGGGCGCAGGCCGGCCAAGGCTTCGGCATTGGTTTTCAGGTTGATGTATTCATCACTGGCAAAGACAATGGGGTCGCCCTTTTTTTGGGGCAACAGCACCGGGACAATTTCATCTTTGAATTTGTCCGCCGCCTGCGCGGCAGCGGCCTTTTGTTGACTGGCCAAAGCCAAGGCGTCTTGCATGTCGCGGGTGATGCCATGGGCCTTGGCCACGTTTTCTGCCGTGATGCCCATGTGATATTGGTTGTACACATCCCACAGACCGTCAACGATCATGCTGTCGATCATTTTCCAGTCGCCCATGCGTTGGCCATCGCGCGAGTTGTTCAAAATGTGGGGCGAAGCGCTCATGTTTTCTTGACCGCCAGCGATGACAATTTCGCTATCGCCCCAGGCCACGGCCTGCGCGGCCAGCATCACCGCTTTGAGGCCAGAGCCGCACACCGCATTGATGGTCAAGGCAGGCACCTCTTTGGGAATACCCGCCTTCATCAAGGCTTGGCGTGCCGGGTTTTGCCCAGCACCGGCTGCCAAGACTTGGCCCATGATGACCTCGCCCACCAAAGCCGGGTCCAAGCCCGATCGGGTCACCACCTCACGCACCACCAAGCTGCCCAACTCTGTGGCACTGAGTTTGGACAAACTGCCGCCAAATTTACCCACGCCTGTTCGCGCGGCCGAAACAATCACGATATCTTGCACAGTCATCTCCTGAAAAAATGATCCATCAACCCGCCCTGGTCCAGACCGATCATGCCTCAGCCTTGGCTTTGACATAGCGACCCGGCGCTGGCTCGATGGCTTTAAAAGTCCCACGCCCAGGCATTTTGGGGGCATTGACCAAAGGTCCCGCCTGCGGACGCAACCACTTGGACCAATCATCCCACCAACTGCCTGGCACTTCTTTGGCCTTGCCCTGCCATTTTTGAAAGTCAGGGGGCAACTGGGTGTCAGCCGGCAACCAATGGCTGCGTTTTTTGGATGCAGGCGGGTTGATCACCCCCGCAATGTGCCCAGACGCGCCCATGACAAAGCGCTTTTTCCCCGGCAACACTTGGGTGCTGGCATAAGCGGCCTCGATGGGCACGATGTGGTCTTCTTTGGAGCCATATAAATAGACGGGCAAGTCGACCAAGCCCAGGTCAATTTTTTCACCGCAAACCTCGGCTTTGCCCGGTTGAACCAGGCGGTTTTCCAGATAGGTATTGCGCAAATACCAAGCAAACATGGGGCCGGGCAAATTGGTGGAGTCACTGTTCCAATACAACAAATCAAATGGCGGTGGGGTCTCACCCTTGAGGTAGTTTTTCACCACGTAATTCCAAACCAAGTCATTGGGCCGCAAAAAACTGAACGTGGTCGCCATGTCCCTGCCCGGCATCAGACCGCCATTGGCGTATTGCATTTCGCGAAATTTGACGAAATTTTCGTCAATGAACACATCCAGAACACCCGTCTCTTTGAAGTCAATCAAGGTTGTGAGCAATGTGGCACTGCTGACCGGTTTTTCGCCCCGCGCTGCCAGCACAGCCAAGGCCGTGGTCAGAATGGTCCCGCCTACACAAAAGCCCAAGGCATTGATTTGAGGCACTTTGGCGATGTCTCGCACCACCTCGATGGCTTGAATCGCACCTTGCTCAATGTAGTCATCCCAGCGCACCTGGGCATGGCTGGCGTCAGGGTTGCGCCAACTCACCACAAAAGTGCGATGGCCCTGCGCCACCACGTAGCGAATGAACGAGTTTTCGGGTTGCAGGTCCAATATATAGTACTTATTGATACAAGGCGGGATCAATAGAAAAGGCTTCTGATGAACTTTGGCCGTCAAGGGCTTGTATTCAATGAGTTGAAACAAGTCGTTTTCGAAGACCACATGACCCTGGGTTGTGGCGACATTTCTGCCCACCTCGAAAAGACTTTCGTCCGTCATGGATACATGACCTTGACGCAAGTCGTGCCACAAATTTTGGACGCCTTTGGCAATGCTCTCGCCCTGGCTGTCAATGGCTTTTTGCTGTGCATCTGCATTGAGCAACCAGGAGTTGCTCGGTGCACTGGCCGCACTCCACTGCTCGACGGCGAAACGAATGCGCTCGCGGGTCTTGTGATCCCCCTTCAGCGCATCGGCCAATCCCATCAAGGTGCGGGTGTTCAGGAGATAAATGGCCGCTGTAAAAGCCGCCATGGGGTTGTGGCTCCAAGCATCGGCGGCAAAACGGCGGTCTTTGAGGGCTGGGTTTTCGCTCAGACCCTGGTTCCACAGTTGGGTGGCTTCCCGCAAGTATTGGTCTTGCAAATCTTTCAGTTGAACAGGGTCAAAACTCAACTGGCTGGATGGCGGGGAACCCTGGGCCATTTGCTGAATGTTGGCCAACGCCTGTTGCCAAGACTGGGCCAGTTGATGTTGAAAAGCATCTGCAGAATTGACGCCTTGGGTGGCTTGGTGATGGCGCATGTATGTCTCCAAAGCGCAATGGGTATGGGGTGAGGCTCTACACTGAAGCCACCTGTTGATTTGGGAAGAGTATCCCAGTTTCTGCCTTCGTCACCCTGACAACTTTGCGTTTTAGAGGCCATACCCCATGTACCTGGTTGCCATCGCTTGGATTTACATCACCTTGATGATGGCCGTGGCCGAGGCCTTTCATCCACAAGGCAGTTTGCTGGGCGCTTTCTTCACGTTTGTGCTTTATGGTGTGGCCCCCCTGGCTTTGGTTTTGTATTTGCTCAACATGCCGGGGCGCAGACGACGCTTGAACCAAGCGATGAATGCAGAGGCCGATCAGCCCGAAACGGATGCGCCGACCTTAAACCACCCCTTGACGCCAAATGCTGGCGGCAAATCGACCGCTGATGCGATCGCGCCGATGGGAAAAAAATAAATCCCGCTGAGCCACGGTGCACCACGCAGCGGTGCCATCGTTCCCCGAGATGTGGGTCACACCCAAGGCCTGCAAACGCATGCGGGCCAATGCGGGCAAATCGGCCCACCACTTGCCTTTCGATGGTCCAGGCTCAAAACAGAGACTGGCCTGCGCATCAACCGCGCAAAAAGCTTGTCTGACTTCATGGCCCACTTCAAAAGCCTGAGGCCCAATGCACGGTCCCAGCCAGACCTGAATTTGCGAGACATCTGCGTTCATGCGCTCGCGCATGGCGTTGACCGCCACTTCGATGACACCCAACCCCATTTCCCCAGCCAAGCCTCGCCAACCCGCATGTGCAGCGGCAACCCATTGCCCAGAGGGTTCAGCCAATAAAACGGGCAAACAATCCGCCACCATGATGGTGCAAGCCAGGCCAGGCAATTGGGTGAGGCATACATCCGCTGCGATGCCGTCCGGGGTGTGATGCGTCAACTCGATCAAGCGCCATCCATGAACTTGATTCATAAAAACCGGTTTGGCCCCGATGTGCTCGCGGTACGCCGCTCGGTTGGCGCTGACCGCAGCGGGATCATCTCCCACATGGTTGCCCAAATTCAGGCCCTCATAGGGGCCCTTGGAAACACCCCCTTGTCGGACGCTGCAAAAAGACTGGACACCTGCGGGCCACTGCCCGTCCAACATCAGTGGTTCGCTGATGGGCCCCATGGTTCAACCCCGATGGGTGCAAGTTGGCGACCCCATGAACGAACCCAACCATGCGAAACCTCGGTTCAATCGTTTCAGCGCCAGGACAGGCAAGTTCGTGGCACACTCTGCCCATCGTTTTTTGTCACACCCCTGGCATGGGGTTGAAATTCGCGCATTTTTGACCATGAAAGAAGAGTCCATGAATTTTGTCTTTGCCCCCCCACCCATCATATCTGTCCCCGTGATCGGTCAGCCAGAACGATTTCCGGTTCATCGCATTTATTGCGTGGGACGCAACTACGAAGAGCACGCCAAAGAGATGGGATACACCGGCCGTGAACCGCCGTTTTTCTTTTTGAAACCCGCCGATGCCTTGGTGGTGGTGCCCGAGGGTGAGACAGGGCAAATCCCCTACCCCAGCATGACGGGCAATTTTCACCATGAAATTGAGTTGGTGGTGGCTATCGGCAAAGGCGGCAAAAACATCAGCGCCAGCCAGGCGATGAGCCATGTTTACGGCTATGCCGTTGGCTTGGACATGACCCGTCGCGACCTTCAAAATGACATGAAAAAACAAGGTCGCCCCTGGTGCATCGGCAAGGCCTTTGATCACAGCGCACCGATGGGTCCCATTGTGCGGGCCGAAAAATTGGCCCAGATCGAATCTGCTGCCATTGCCGTGTCTGTCAATGGCAAAGTGCGTCAATCCAGCCAGGTCAGCAAGCTGATTTGGAATATTTCCGAAACCATTGAACACCTGTCTGCCGCCTGGGAGCTTCAACCCGGGGACCTGATATTCAGCGGCACACCAGAAGGTGTGGCGGCGGTGGTCAGTGGAGACACCATGGTGGGTGATGTCACGGGTTTGCCCACCCTGACCGTTCACGTCAACTGAACCAATTGCAGCGCACAGGGAAAACCCATTTTGCTTCGCTCCAGCATCAAACACTGCAAAAACTGTGGGGAATTGGTTGTATTGCGCGTGCCTGACGACGGCGATACACGGCAACGGGCGGTGTGCCCTGCATGCCAGACCATCCACTATGAAAACCCATTGAATGTGGTGGGCACCATACCGGTGCTGGGAAAGTCGGTGTTGTTGTGCAAGCGAAACATTGAACCTCGCAAAGGCAAATGGACATTGCCCGCCGGCTTTATGGAATTGGGCGAGACCTTGGGCGAAGGCGCTGCACGGGAAACCACCGAAGAGGCCGGCGCTCAATTTGAATTGCAAGGGCTTTTCAGTGTGCTCAATGTGGCACGTGTGGGTCAAGTGCACTTCTTTTTTCGCGCTGAATTGACCTCTGACCAATTTGCGCCGGGCCATGAAACCATGGAAGCCCGGTTATTTGAAGAGCATGAAATCCCCTGGGATGAGCTGGCCTTTCGCACCGTCAAAGAAACCCTGAGGGCTTTTTTTGCCGACCGCCAAGCCGGCGAGTTTGGCTTGCACCAAATGGACATCCACCACTGAGAACCTAAACCGCTCAGCTCTTTTTGGGTTCTTGATGGCCACCAAATTGATGTCGCAGTGCAGACAGGGTTTGGTCGGCAAAACTGGGGGATTGCCGGGACCGGAACCTGGCATTCAAAGCAGCGGTCAGCACATGGGCTGGAATGGCCTCTTCCATGGCGGCTTCGACCGTCCAGCGACCCTCACCTGAATCTTGCACATGGCCAGAGAAGTCAGCCAGTTGGGGATCTCTTGCCAAAGCTATCGCCGCCAAATCCAATAGCCAAGAAGAAACCACACTGCCCCTGCGCCACACCTCTGCAATATCGGCCAGGTTGAAGTCGTAGCGCCGCTCTGCCGGCAAAGCGCTTTGCCCCGCGCCTTTGAGGATGTCGAACCCTTCTGCAAAGGCTTGCATCATGCCGTACTCGATGCCGTTGTGAATCATCTTCACAAAATGTCCTGAACCCACGGGCCCCGTGTGCAAATACCCCAAGTGCGCCGTGGATTCAAAGCCTTCCCGCCCTGGTGTGGGCGTGATCTGCCCTTGGCCAGGTGCCAAGTCGCGAAAAACAGGCGCCATCTTTTTGAAAGCAGCCACCTCGCCCCCAATCATCAAACAATAGCCCCGCTCCAAACCCCAAACCCCGCCACTGGTGCCCACATCCAAATAATGAATACCCAAGGGCAAGAGTTCCTGGGCTCGGCGGACATCGTCTTTGTGGTTGGCATTGCCACCATCGATCAAAATGTCCCCTGCTTGGAGCAAGGTTTTCAAGGACTGCACCGTGTCTTCTGTGATTTGTCCGGCGGGCAACATCATCCAAATGGCCCTGGGCTGGGGCAGTTGTTGCACCAAATCAGCCAAACCTTGGGCACCCACAGCCCCCTGACTCACCAGTGATTGGGTCGCGGCCAAATTCTCGTCATAGACCACACAAGGGTGGCCTTTGTTGAGCAACCGACGGACCAAGTTGCCCCCCATCTTCCCCAAACCAACCATGCCTATGTGCATTTTTGAACCCACGTTGATGAACTTGTTGGCACTTTAACTGCAAATGAATCCTGGATTCATGGTGGTCATAGAGCCTGATCCAATCAGGCACGTGGAAAGGCGACCGGCGCCACAGTGGGTTCACCACTTTTCTAGGGAAACCGCTGATCAACGACTGGCCAAAGTCTACTTAAACTGAGGAAATTGCAACTTTGGGAAATCTGAGCATGACCACCACATTCAATGTCAATGGGAAACCGGCTGTGAGCGATGCCGCACCCAACACCCCTCTGCTGTGGGTCCTGCGAGAAGACCTGCAATTGACTGGCACCAAGTTTGGTTGTGGCGTTTCCCAATGTGGCGCTTGTACCGTGCATGTGAACGATGTCCCGGTTCGATCATGCAGCATGCCGGTCAACCAAGTCGCGGGCAAACAAGTGACCACCATCGAGGGCTTATCACCCACAGGCACCCACAAACTGCAAAAAGCCTGGGTGGCCGAACAAGTGCCCCAATGCGGTTACTGCCAGTCGGGTCAGATCATGCAAGCGGCCGCCTTGTTGGCCAAAAATAAAAATCCCAGTCGAGCCCAAATCGTGGCCCACATGAATGGCAATATTTGCCGTTGCGGCACCTATCAACGCATTGTGAACGCGATTCAGCGCGCAGCCAAGGAAGCATGATCATGTCCAAGCACACTTCCATTGACCCGTCAGACATCAACCGCCGTCAATTTTTGGCCGTAGGCTCAGGGCTGAGTTTTTCGTTGGCGATCGGCAGCGCCATGCTGCCCTTGGGCGCATCCGCCCAAACCAACGAAGCGCGGATGGCCATCAACGTATGGGTCAACATCGCCACCGATAACACCATCACCATTCTTGCGCCCACGGCTGAGATGGGGCAAGGCACCTTGACCACATTGCCGCTGATATTGGCAGAGGAGTTGGATGCAGACTGGTCAAAAGTCAAAGTGGAAATTGCCCCACCCAATCCCAAGGTTTACGGCAACCCTCACCCCTTGCTCAATGGCGGGCAAGCCTCATTGGCCAGTGTGGCTGTTCCTGGTTATTTCAAACCATTGCGGGTTGCCGGTGCACAAGCCCGGCGGGTGTTGATGGACGCTGTCTCTGCCAAATGGGGGGTGCCCTTCAGCGAGTTGACCACGCAAAACAGCACCGTTGTGCATGCCAAAAGCAATCAACGCATCAGTTATGGCGATGTGGCCAAATTTGCCACCGTGCCGGCCGAACTGCCCAAGATCACAGACGATGACTTGAAAAAACCGGAGCAGTTCGCTCTCATCGGTCGCACCCACATCGGTCGCATTGATGTTCAATCAAAAGTCGATGGTTCCGCGCAATTTGGCATCGACGCCCGAGTTGAGGGCATGGTCTACGCCACGGTTTTGGAGTCGCCCATGGAAGGCGCCAAAGCTGAAAACGTCAACACCGAAGAAGTCATGGCGGTTGCGGGCATTCAAAGGGTTCTGACGCTTCCCTTCGGTGTGGCCGTGATTGGAAAAACAATGGAGTCCACGCGAGTGGCCCGCGCCTTGCTGAAAACCAAGGTCACCTGGAACACCTCGGGCGCTACCGCATCAGCCGGCTTTGATTCTGAAAAATCCAAGGCGGACTATGCCAAACAAGGCCAGGATGCCAACGCCAAGGCGATGGATGCCTTCAAACGGGGTGACGCCGGCACGGCCCTGGGGCAAGCGGCCAAAACCATTGAAGCCACCTATTGGTCCGAGCACGCTTATCACGCGCAAATGGAGCCCATGAATTGTTTGGCCAAAGTGGCGGCTGATGGTCAGTCCGCAGAAGTATGGACCGGAACGCAGTTCTCCTTCTTGGCCACGGTCGTTGCTTCTGGCATTTTGAAAACCACGCCAGACAAAATCAAAGTCCATCAACACATGTTGGGTGGCGGCTTTGGCCGGCGCATTGCCCCTGACATCATTGCCCAGTCCGTGGTCTTGTCCAACATCACCAAATTGCCCGTCAAACTCATCCTCTCTCGAGAGGATGACATGGCTGCTGCCCGCCCCAGGCCCATGACCCACCATGTGATGAAAGCCGGCCTGGATGACAAAGGTGAGTTGATCGGCTGGCGTCATCGGTTGGTGGCAGAGAACGTGGATGCCATTGCCGCACCTGCCCGGTTCCAAGCCACTGGCGGCAAAGACTATGTCGGATGGAATGGCATTGATTTACCCCATTACGGCATTCCCAATGCCTTGGCCGAAGGCGTTCGAGAAATGCGTGGCATGCGGGTGCAACCCTTGCGCGGCATTGGCGCTGGGTACAACAAGTTTGTCATCGAAAGTTTTTTAGATGAAGTGGCCTTTGCTCGGCGCATGAACCCACTGGCCATGCGACTCGAACTGACCCGAGCAGACGCCAGGGCCAATGCGGTGATCCGCACGGTTGCTGAGATGTCTGACTGGAACCGAAAACGCAAAGACCGTGGCTTGGGGATCGCATTTGCGGACTACCACGGCACCCTCTCAGCCGGGGTTGCGGAAGTGTCGCTCCATCGCAAAACCGGCAAGATTCAGGTGCATCACTATTGGGTGGCCGTGGATACCGGCTTGGCCATTCAACCCATCAATGTGCTGGCTCAACTCGAAGGTGCGGTGGTCTATGGACTTTCCTTGGCCTTGCTGGAAGAACTGACCATTCAAAATGGCGCCGTGGTTCAGTCCAACTTCAATGATTACCCGGTGCTGCGCATGGCAGACATGCCAGAAATCCATACCCAGATTGTTCCCTCCAAGGCACCCCCCACCGGGATGGGAGAAGTGGGCGTGTTGGCTGTGGCGCCCGCAATTTCCAATGCCATTTTTCAACTCAGCGGAAAACGTTTGCGCCATTTACCCATGTCACCAGCCAGGGTGAAAAAAGTGATCACCTGATCCCTCTTTGCCAGACCAGCCAAGCCACAGCGACGAGAAATCGGCGTTACAGGGCTGATAATGGGTGACCACATGGTCACTGATGTATCGGCTGAAAAAAATGGCGTTTTCTCTGGAAAAATTTGAGTCCTTGGCCTACGGTCGCAACCGTGAGATGGGCGTGCGCGAGTTGCTGGCCTTGCTGCAAGATTTGGACGCCAACTACGGACAAGTTGGGGCTCAATTCAAGGCGCAACCCCTGCAGTCTGTGGCTCAAAAAGACATGGATCTGCATGTCTTGAACCGCGTGGCAGCGGCGGCTTCTTGTTTGCTGTCGGACCCGGAATTGTTTTTTGATCCCGTTTGGCAGCCGATATTGCTGTCGCACCATCGGTGGTTGGCAAGCCTGTTTGCGGCAACGCCTTTTCGCAACGCCGATCATGTGATGCGCGCGCTGAATTTGAATGAAGGGGATAAAAAGTCCGATTTGCACCAATTGCAAATTGGGGCAGACGATCTGTTGAAATTTTGTCTTTTGTACTCACCCGAATCTGAAGTTCCCTTGGACCTCGATGCCTTGTGGGCAGCCAACAAAGTACTGGCCGCTGGCTTGTGTCTGGTTTTGCTTTCACCGCGATTTTTAGGCTCTCCAGCCGCGCATGCCAAACGTGAACAAATCCTTCCCTGGCTGAGCCAATGTCTGGACAAAATTGATGACATCGAGCAACTTCCTTTGGGTGTCTTGCACGACTTGTACATGCATTGCAGCTATGCAGATCGCGCCGATAAACACGGCATCAAAAAACCCATCAATGCATTGATTCGGCGCAAGCTCAAGCAGCACGGGCTGAAAGACTTGGGGCCTAACACCAAATCAAGCTCTCGCTCAAAAACAAAGCCAGTGATGATGGTGGTGCTGGAGTGGTTTACCAGTGCCCATTCGATTTATCGCACCCACTCTTTGACGCTCGAAGCGGCTCGGGACAAATTTCACTTGGTGGCGATGGCGTATGAAAACTGCACCGACGATCAAACGCGCAAGGTGTTTCATGAAGTGGTCACCATACCCCGCGAGGCGAGCATGTTGGATCAACTCCAACTGATCCAAAACGAAGCCAAAGCGCGCAAAGTCAGTGTTTTTTACATGCCCAGTGTGGGCATGTTTCCGCTGACCATGTGGCTGGCCAATTTGCGCATGGCCCCGCTTCAAGTCATGGGCCTGGGTCATCCCGCCACCTCCCATTCGGATGTGATTGACTATGTGGTGGTCGAAGAGGACTACGTGGGCGATGAGGCGTGCTTCAGCGAAAAACTGCTCAAATTACCTGCTGATGGGATGCCTTATCGCCCCTCCGCCTCAGCTTCGGGCGTGCATGTGATGCGACCACCGCGAGCCAGTACCGACGTGGTTCAAGTGGCCATGTGTGCAACCACCATGAAGCTCAACCCCCATTTTTTGCAAACATGTGCAGAAATCATCCGACGCTCCAGTGTCCCCTTGCATTTTCATTTTTTAATTGGCCAAGCCCAAGGATTGACTTTTCCTCACGTGCACAAAGTCATCTCCCAATATTTGGGCGAGCATGTGACGGTTTACCCGCACCAGCCATACGCGCCTTATATGCAAGTGATCGGTGCTTGCGACATGTTCATCAACCCTTTTCCCTTTGGCAATACCAATGGCATCATCGATACGGTCAGCGCCGGCTTGGTCGGGGTATGTAAGTCGGGGCCCGAGGTGCATGAACACATTGATGAAGGTTTGTTTCGCAGGCTCGGCATGCCCGATTGGCTGATCACCCGCAACACCGAAGAATACATCTTGGCAACCTTGCGCTTGGCTGCCAACCACACGGAAAGGGCTTGGTTGCGCAACCGCCTCTCAAGCCCCGACAAAGTCAAAGTCTTATTCACAGGCCGTCCTGAAATCATGAGCGAGCGGTTATTGGAATGTCTGACCTCCTCCTGAGCCTGCTGGATGCTGCGCATTTGACGCACGTGGTGGATGTTGGCGCCAATCCAATCGATGGAGCGCCACCTTATCAACACATGTTGTCCCAAGGCTTGTGTTCGGTCACGGGGTTTGAACCCCAAGAACAAGCGTTGGCCGAATTGAACCAGCGCAAAGGGCCACTGGAGACTTATCTTTCGCATGCCCTGGGCGCTGGCGGCGATGCCACCTTGAATGTCTGTCAATACTCTGGATGGACCAGTTTGTTGCAACCCAGCCCAAGTGCATTGACCGTGTTCTCACAATTCCAGCAGAACGCGAAGGTGATCGCGCAAATCCCTGTGCTCACACACCGGCTGGACGACATCGCTGAAGTACGCCCCTTTGATTTGCTCAAAATTGATGTGCAAGGTGCCGAAATGGATGTGTTCCAAGGCGCCACCCAACACTTGAAAAATGCCGTTGCCATTCAAACCGAAATCAGTTTCATCGCTTTGTATGAAAACCAGCCCACTTGGGGACAGGTGGATGTTTATTTGCGCAAGCTGGGTTTCGTGCCACATGGCTTTGTGGACATCAAACGTTGGCCGATCGCCCCGCTGCAATTTCATGGCGCTGCCCAACAAAACGTCCATCAGTTGTTAGAAGCGGATGTCGTTTACGTCAAAGATTTTGTCCACCCATCTGGGATGAGCGATGAACAGCTCAAGCAATTGAGCCTGATCATGCACCACGTCTATCAAAGCCATGATCTGAGTGCGCGCTGCATTCAGTGCTTGATCGACAGGGGTGTCTTACCCCGCAACAGCTTGCAGCGTTATGTGGACCATCTCAATGCGAAATAAACCCAACAAAAAAGGGTTAGCAGAAAAACTCTGCTAACCCTTGTATCGTTGGTCGGCGTGGCGGGATTCGAACTCGCGACCCCTTGCACCCCATGCAAGTGCGCTACCAGGCTGCGCTACACGCCGAAGTGAAAGATTATAGCGGTGTTATGCGTGGGCCTCAGTCAACAACTCTCGGATTTCGAACAATTCCCGGCGCAATAGGAACAAACGTTTTGAACCTGTGGCTTCGGGGGCGCTCAACGACATCCCCCAACCTTCAGAATGGGGCGCCTTGGAAATCACAGGGATGGCAGCAACCTCGGCATGGGCATCCTCGCCAGCTTCCTCGAATTTGAACTCGTGACCAATCTCTTGCAGACGATTGCGAGCGCCACTGATGGTGAAACCTTGCTCGTACAACAATCCGCGGATTCGACGGATCATCAAGACTTCGTGGTGCTGGTAATACCGGCGATTGCCACGTCGCTTCATGGGGCGCAATTGGGTGAACTCTTGTTCCCAATAGCGCAATACATGCGGCTTGACAGCACACAGTTCGCTGACCTCACCAATGGTGAAGTAGCGTTTGGCAGGTATGGCGGGAAGAAGGGTTTCCATGAACAAGCAATTGATGAACCAAGGTTACCCCAAGCACGTAGAAAAGATAAGTGGTAAAGCGCAAAAAAAGTTGTAAAAATTTAAAGTTTGTGAAAAATTATCCGGTCTGGCTCGGGTTTTCACTCTGAATGAGGTCTTTTAATTTATGACTGGCGTGGAAAGTAACCACCCTTCGGGCCGCAATGGGTATCACCTCGCCGGTGCGGGGATTGCGGCCGGGTCTTGCTGATTTGGTTCGAATCTGAAAGTTACCAAATCCGGAGATCTTCACGTCGTTGCCGTCCACCAAACTTTGGGTGATCAGGTCAAAGAAAGCCTCGATCATGTCTTTGGATTCGCGCTTGTTCAGACCAATTTGCTGGTACAGCATGTCCGCAAGTTGGGCCTTGGTCAACGCTGGCGTCTCAAGGCTGTCGACTGAAATTTCCATGTCCATACTCCTGTGTTACCGCAGTCGCGCTTTTAGCGCAAGTGTCAAAGAAGACAGTACCGAATCCACCACCACTTGAATGCGTTCATCGGTCAATGTGGATTCATCGCTGCCCAGCGTCAAGCGAATGGTCAAACTCTTTTCGTTTGCAGCCATGTTGGCAACGGCCTGATCTGGATGGTAGATGTCAAACAACACCGCGTCCTTGAGCAGGCCATGGGTCGGGGCAGCAAAAACAGCGTTCATCAAATGGCTGTGGCTCACACCCTGATCGACCACCACCGCCAAGTCCCGTTGCACCAAGGGGAATTTAGACACTGGCTTGAACATCGGTATATTGACCGCCAACACCGGGTCCAAAGCCAATTCAAAAAGCAAAGGCGCCTGCGTCAATCCCCAAGACTGTCGATGCTTGGGGTGCAACTCACCGATATGACCGATCGCTTGACCATTCAAATGAACAGCTGCACAACGCCCCGGATGAAAGGCAGGATGCTGGGCAACATGAAACTCCGCCTCCAATGGCGAAAGAAGCGCTTGAAGGTCTGCCTTGAAGTCATAAAAATCCACGTCATTGCCAGGCGAGGCCCATTGAAGGGGCATCAAGGGCCCAACGGCAATGGCGGCAATGTGGATGGGCTGATCAAAACCTTCGACACCGATATCGCTGTTGGTCGCATGCGGATTTTTTCGAAACACCCTTCCAATTTCGAAAACACGCACGCGCTCGGCGCGCCTGTCCAGATTGAACTTCACCACCTGAAGCAATGAGCCGATCAGCGAAGAGCGCATCACCCCCATGTTGCTGGCAATCGGGTTGATCAGCTTTACCGGGTCGGCGTTGTCCAGCAGGTCCGCCTCCCATTGCGCAGAGACAAAACTGAAATTGATGGTTTCTTGATAGCCCAACGCGGCCAAACTGCGTCGAATGCCATGGGCACTGCGTTTGGATTCGGGTCGAAGTTTGGCAGAAATGGGGGCCTTCGGTGGCGTGGTTGGCAATTGGTCAAAACCAATCATGCGCACCACCTCCTCAATCAAGTCTTCTTCAATTTGCAAATCAAACCGATGACTCGGGGGCACAACGGTGATGACCCCATTGGAGAGCGTACAAGACAAGCCCAAAGACGCCAAGGCATTCATGCATTGGTCGTCATGGAGCGCCATGCCCAAAACTTTGGCCGCCCGCGCCACCCGAAGCTGAACTGGCAATGGTCGTGGCATATTGGGTTGCAGATCATCAATGGGCCCACACTGCGTATCAGGTGTTCCACAAATGTCCAAAACCAACTGGGTGATGCGCTCGATGTGTTCAACCGTGAATGATGGATCCACGCCACGTTCAAAACGGTGCCCGGCATCGGTAGAGAAGTTAAAGCGACGCGAACGGCCCGCCACCGATTTGGGCCACCAAAATGCGGCCTCAATGTAGATGTGCTGGGTTGCGTCACCGACGGCGGTGGCGTCCCCCCCCATGATGCCCGCCAGTGATTCAACCTGATGGTCATCAGCGATGACACCCACATCGACGTCCAATTCCACGGTTTGTCCATTGAGCAGCTTCAATGTTTCGCCCTGGCGCCCCCAGCGCACGTGCAAACCGCCTTGAATTTTGTCCAGATCGAATATGTGCGTTGGCCGCCCCAACTCGAACATCACGTAGTTGGAAATATCCACCAAGGCACTGACACTGCGCTGTCCGCAGCGGGCCAATCGGTCAACCATCCAGCCAGGCGTTGGCGCCAAGGGATTGACGTTTCGAACCACACGACCCGAAAAGCGGCCACACAAGTCTGGGGCTTCAATTTGC
>CANFPJ010000040.1 GCA_947448885.1 Comamonadaceae bacterium | reverse complement strand
TGGCCGACTGCAACCGCATGATCGCGGCCTGCGAGAAAGCCCACACGGCCTTGATCGTGGGGCACAGCCACAGCTTCAATGGGCCGGTGCTGCGCGCCCACCAACTCATCCGCAGTGGGCGCTATGGCCGGGTGCGCATGATCCACGCCTTGCAATACACCGATTTTTTATACCGCCCACGCCGCCCCGAGGAGTTGCAAACCGATGCGGGCGGCGGGGTCATCCACAGCCAGGCCGCGCACCAAGTCGACATGGTGCGCTTGCTGGGTGGCGGGTTGGTGCGCAGCGTGATGGCCCACACCGGCAACTGGGACACCGAGCGCCCCACCGAGGGCGCCTACAGCGCGCTGCTGGCGTTTGAAGGCGGCTGCTTTGCCAGCATGAGCTACAGCGGCTACGGCCACTTTGACAGCGATGCGTGGATGGACGGCATCAACGAAATGGGTTTTGCCAAACCGCCCGGCACGCACGGTGCCGCGCGGGCGCGTTTGCGCAGCGTGGCCGACGCGGCCCAAGAGGCGGCCCTCAAAGCCGAGCGCAACTACGGTGGGCGCTTGTGGAGCGCCCCTGCGACCGACAGCGCACCGTTGGCCCACCCGCACTTTGGGCCGGTGATCATTGGCTGCGAACACGCCGATTTGCGCTTGACGCCGACGGGCGTGGCCATCGACGGGCACGACAGCCAAAGCTTTGAAACCGTCCCATTGGGCCCAGTGCCGCGCCAAGAAGTGATCGATGAAATGGTGTTGGCCCAATCCGGCCAAACCACTTTGCACAACGGGCATTGGGCGCGCGCCAGCACGGCGGTCAGCCTGGCCTTGTTGCAATCGGCGCACAGCGGCAGCCCCGTGACCCCAGACCACCAAGTCGCACCGGTGGCATGAAAAAAGACACCCAGCAACTGCTGCGCCACTGGCAAGAAGCGGTGCCCAACGACCGCTTGGCCCACTTGGTGCGCGACACCGCCCGCGCCTACACCCGGGCCTTGCAAGCGCGCTTGGCCCAGCACCAAGTGCCGTTTGGGCACTGGGCTTTTTTGCGCATCTTGTGGCACAGCGACGGCCTGACCCAGCGCGAATTGAGCGTTCAAGCCGGTGTGATGGAGCCCACCACCTTCAGCGCCATGAAGGCCATGGAAGCGCTGGGCTACATCGAGCGCCGCCAAGCGCCCGAGAACAAAAAAAACATGTATGTCTACCTCACGCCCAAAGGCCGGGCCTTGCAAAAAAAATTGGTCCCCTTGGCCGAGCAAACCAACCAAGTCAGCACCCAAGGCCTGAGCGCACAAGAAGTCCAAGCCACGCGGGGCGTGCTGCTCAAACTGCTGGAAAACCTGGCCGCCGATGAGCAGCTGTGGGCCAGCAAAGCAGTCGATAAATCAGCTTGATGAGCCATCCGATCGCAGCCCCTTTTTTGACGCGCTGGATGGGCACCCGCACGCGGGCGCTGTCGCGATGGCCCACAGCGGCCCAGTCAGGTCTGCCGTGAGGTGCCCCGCCGCGCGAGCGCCGCTTTACACAGCGACGTTTTGCGGCCGACCCGCGGCAAAGGCGTTGATGTTGTCAAACGCGGTGCCAAAAAACACCTCGTAGTTGTCTTTTTCCACATAGCCCAAATGCGGTGTGCACAGGCAATTGGGCAAGGACAGCAAGGGGTGATTCGCCCCCAACACCGGCTCTTCTTCATACACATCCACCGCAGCAAAGCCAGGCCGCCCAGCCTTCAAGGCCTGGGCCAACACGCCGGGGGCGATCAAACCGGCGCGGCTGGTGTTGACCAGCAAGGCGTCGGGTTTCATGCGGGCCAGGTCTTCAGCGGTCACGTAGCCTTGGGTGTGCGCCGTGAGTTTGAGTTGGATCGACAACACATCGCATTGCTCAAAAAACGCGGCCCGCGACGGCGCCACCGCAAAACCGTGCGCTGCCGCCTTGGCCTGGGTGTTCTCGCTGCCCCACACCCAGGGCTTGGCACCAAAGGCCTGGCCCACCCGGCACACCTGCTCACCAATGCGGCCATATCCCAACACGCCCAGGGTTTTGCCGCTCAGTTGACGCCCCAAATGGCCTTGCCACAAACCGTCTTTCAAGCGCTGGACCTCGGTGGTCAAGTGGCGCATGCTGGCCAACATCAGCAAAAACGTCAGCTCCGCCGTGGCCGACCCAGTGCCACCGCCTTCACACACGGTGATGCCACGGGCCTTGCACGCGGCAAAGTCCAGGTGGGCGCTGATCTTGCCGGTTTGTGAAATCAGCTTGAGGTTTGGCAAGCGCTCGAGCAAAGCGGCGCTGATGCGGGTGCGCTCGCGAATCAACACCAAGGCATCGGCCGGGGCGAAGCGCTGCACCAGTTGGTCGATGTCTTTCACCGTGTCGTTGTAAACCGTGACCTGGTGGTCTTTGAGCTTGGGGAAGCAGTCCAGGTGGCGCACACAGTCTTGGTAGTCGTCAGCGATCACAATGTTCATGGTCAATTCCATCAGGGTTCAATCCCTGAAGTTAGCATAATGGGACCCTCCAACCTTGAGGAGCTTCGATTGCGATTTGCCTCTCCCCTGCCCACCCCTTGGCGCACGGCCTGGCTGGCCTTGGCCTGGTGCCTGTGCGGCGCCACGGTGCGGGCCGAGTACCCTGAAAAACCGATCAAGCTGGTGGTCTCGTTCACCGCTGGTGGCACCACCGACATCTTGGCGCGCGAGGTGGGCATTCAACTCACCGCCCGCTGGGGCCAGCCCATCGTGGTGGAAAACCGCGCCGGGGCGGCCGGCAACTTGGGCACCGAAATCGTGGGCCGTGCACCGCCCGATGGCTACACCTTGCTGGCCAATTCGTTTGGGCCGATTGCCATCAACCCCACCTTGTTCAGCCACCTGCCCTACAACGCCCAACGCGATTTGCAGCCCGTGGCCTTGATCGCCGAGGTGCCCACGGTGCTGGTGGTGCCCAGTGTGTCGGGCATCCAAAACCTGCCCGAGTTGCTCAAGTTCGCCAAGGGCCGGCCCAACGACATCAATTACGCGTCCACCGGCATTGGCACCTCGGCGCACATGACCGGCTTTTTGTTCAGCCAGCGCGCGCAACTCAACGCCATCCATGTGCCCTACAAAGGGGCCGAGGCCACCCGCGACCTGGTGGCCGGGCGCATCCACTACATGTTTGCCACCGTGCCATCGGTCATCCCCTTGATCAAAGCCGGCCAACTCAAAGCCCTGGCGGTGTCGACCAAAATGCGCTCGCGCAGCCTGCCCGATGTGCCCACCTTGAAAGAGCTGGGCGTGGACATGGCCACCGGCTCTTGGTTTGGCCTGTTTGCGCCCAAAGGCACGCCCATGGCCATCGTGCAAAAACTCAATGCCGCCGTGGTCAAGGCCTTGGACGACCCCCAAGTGCACGCCCGTTTGGTGGCCCAAGGTGCCGAGCCCGTGCCGATGAACGTGGACGAGTTTTCACGCTTTGTGCGCAGTGAATACGAAACCTGGATCCCCATCGTGCGCGCCTCGGGTGCCAAACCCGAATAAACCCCCAATGAAAGACACACCATGAGCCTGGGCCGATTGACACTGCCATCACTGAAACCCCATGTCACCCCCGAAGAGTGGCAAGCCCGGGTCGACCTCGCCGCTTGCTACCGGCTGGTGGCGCACTACGGCATGTCCGACATGATGGCCAACCACATCACCTTGCGCGTGCCCGGCGAAGAAAACGCCTTTCTCACCAACCCCTACGGCATGATGTACGAGGAGATGAGCGCCTCGTGTTTGGTCAAGATCGACCACGACGGGCAAGTGCTGCACCAACCCGACTTTGGCGAGCTGAAATACGGACTCAACAAACCCGGTTTTATTTTGCACAGCGCCATCCACAAAGCCCGGCCCGAGGTGGCCTGCGTCATCCACACCCACACGCCGGCGGGCATGGCGGTGTCGTCCTTGGCCTGCGGCTTGCTGCCGATGAACCAAACCTCGATGCGCTTTCTCAAAATCAGCTACCACGACTACATGGGCGTGGTGCTCGACATGGCCGAACAAGACGTGCTGGTGCGCGACCTGGGCAACAGTGAGGCCATGGTGCTGCGCAACCACGGCCTGCTCACCTGCGGGCGCACCGTGGGCGAGGCCTTCAACTGGATGCACCGCCTGGAGCTGTCGTGCCGCGCCCAACTGCAAGCCATGGCCTGCAACACCCCCCTGCAAACCGTGCCCGACGCGGTGCTGCAAGAAACCTACCTCAACTACCAACCCCAAACCCGCCGCCCCTACGGCGTGATGGAATGGCCCGGCCTGCTTCGCATGCTGGACCGGATGGACCCGACTTACCGGGATTGAGCTGTGGCGGCCCCCGCCGTTGGCGCCACGCACCCGCCGCTGGGCCCACGACTTTGGGGTGAGTGAAACCCCCGAACCTTGTTCAATTTGATCGAATGAAGGCGTTTTTAGCCTCAAATTCCGATTTAATTTAACATTTGTGATAAAAACATAGTGTTTTACCGATTTGTCTTTGACAATCGGTAGGGATCAATCCTGCATCAGACGTTTTCAGCCCTCATCGAGATTTGTATGTCCTATATCACCGGCAACGCATCCAACAATGTCCTCACGGGGACCAGCAGCGACGACAACATCGACGGCGGCGCGGGCAACGACACCATCGATGGGGCGGGCAATGGCACCTATGGCGATGAAATCAGTTTTTCGGGCGCCACCACGGGTGTGACGGTCAACCTGACCACCGGTGTGGCCAGCGACGGCCAAGGCGGCATCGATGTGGTGTCGAACATCGAGCACATCAATGGCACCCGATTCAATGACCGCCTGACGGGCAGCAGCGTCACCAACTGGTTTCGACCGGGCGCGGGCGACGACACGGTCGACGGCATGGGCGGCAAAGACGTGGTCATGTACGAAGACGCCAGCGCTGGCGTCACCGTCAACTTGCAGACGGGCCAAGCGACTGGCACCTCCATTGGCACCGACTCCTTGACCTCCATCGAGGCGGTGCATGGCAGCTATTACAACGACCGCATCACCCTCTCCAACAGCGATGGCTATGTATTTGCCAGAGCAGGCAACGACATCATCACCGGCGGCAGCAGTGGTGAATACATCAACCCCGGCTCAGGCAGCGACACGGTTGACGGTGGTGGTGGCGATGACCAGGTGGATTTTGGGGACGACACCTACGACAGTTTGGGTGCGGGCACCCGAGGGGCCACGGCGAACTTAGAGACCGGCGTGGCCACCGACACCTGGGGCTTTACCGATTCTTTGACCAGCATCGAGCGGCTCAAAGGGACCAGCTTCGCAGATTCATTCATTGGCAACAGCCAAGACAACACACTGGAAGGCCAGGGCGGAAACGACTCCCTCAAGGGCGGTGGCGGCTATGACAACCTGCAAGGCGGTGACGGCACCGACCGGGCCGATTACAGCGGCAACAAAAGCCAGTACAGCCTGATCAAACTGTCATCCACCACTTATTTGATCTCCGACCTGCGTGCCAACGCACCCGATGGCACCGACATGCTCGACAGCATTGAGCAATTGCGGTTTGCCGACCAAGACACCGACTTGTCGTGGGCCACGGCCATCAATACATCTGGCGTGAAGTTGGAAATCAACACGCCGATGAACAAGTTTGTGCCGCAAGACAAACCCAATTTCGATGACTTCACGGGCAACACGCAAACCAAGTACTTCAAGGTGGCGGCTTTTGACGCCTCAAGCCTGGGCTACACCTTGCAAGTGGTCCGTGACTACGGGTCCAACCCCAATTACCAAGCCAATGGGGTGGGCATGTATGGCCAGCCCTATTTGTATGGTGTCTTCGAAGTCAAGGGTTTTTTATCGTCCTCCACAGCGCCTTTCCCTGTGTCAGTCGGGCAAGAGCTGACCAACTTCAGCACCTTCGACACTTGGCTCAAATCGTCGGTGGGCGTGACGGTCAGCACGATGAAATCCATTGCCTATGGCTCTTGGGATGGCGTCAATGCCAATGGCACCCAATACGACATGGTGACCCGCACCTTTGACAACATGGACATCAAGTTGTTGGCGTATGACCTGCCGGAATCCAGCCAAATGAGCGGCAACGACACCTTGCTGGGCAACAGCGGCACCGATGTCTTGTATGGCTTTGAAGGCAACGACAGCATCGACGGCAAAGCCGGCAACGACACCTTGTATGGTGGCGCGGGCAACGACAGCATTTTGGGCGGCAGCGGCAACGACACCCTCTACGGCGAGCAAGGCAATGACACCATCGATGGCGGTGATGGCTGGGACCAAGCGGTTTTCAGCGGCAACCTCAGCGATTACAGCGTGGCCTTCAACCCCAGCTTGCAAACCGTCACCCTGACCGACAACCGCACCGGCAACGCAGCCAACAGCGGCATCGATGTGCTCAAAAACATCGACAACTTCCAATTCGCCAACACCAGCAAAACCTTGCCCGGCCTG
This sequence comes from Comamonadaceae bacterium, assembly GCA_947448885.1. Classification (GTDB taxonomy): domain Bacteria; phylum Pseudomonadota; class Gammaproteobacteria; order Burkholderiales; family Burkholderiaceae_C; genus Limnohabitans. The sequence goes on along the minus strand of CANFPJ010000040.1, from coordinate 17,540 downwards.
CTCCAAGCCTCAAACCAAAGCTTCGGTGTTGACCTCAATGGTTGGGGCGACGCCAGCTTGCAGCGCAACTACTGGATGGGGCCCAACCATTACTACCCAGACAGCAACAATGTGCCCCAAGTTCAAGCAGGTGCAGGCTTTTGGGGCGCTGAAGTGGGCTTGTCGGGTGGGGTCAAAGCGGTGCGCATCAGTTCGGCGCAATCGGCCAGCAGCATCCAAAACAATGCCGTCATGGACTGGGTGTTTGGCAACGTCGGCAGCCAGACGACCAATCCCACCCTGCGCTTTGGTGAAACGTCTGCGAGCACAGCCAGCTTCACCAGCAACGGCAAAGCCTTCACCGCTTCTCAGACCAGCCATGCCACCAACGGTGTGACCTATTACGACCTGCTGATCAAAGCCAGTGACAACAGCTTGGTCGACAGCGAAGCCATGTCCAATGCGCTAAGCCAAGTGCGCTTGGACTACCGCAGCAATGTCACCCAGCCGGCGCAAGATCAGTTCGATGTGAAACTGCAAGTCAATGTCTCCGCTGACTTGCAAACTTGGGTGGGTGCCAGTACTGGCCAGGCCGATACCTATGTGGCCAAGTTGGACAACCAACCACCCATGATCGCTGCGGCCAATTATGGTGGGCGCATGGTGGGCTTGGCGTTTAAAACCGTTTTTGGTATCCCCACAAGTTTGCCAGACGCTTCAGATGATGCGTGGCAAGCCCATCCTGACAAAAATTACTTCAAGGTGATGGTGGATGGCAAGCAAGTCATCATCATGGACGCGGTGATGATGAACGACGGTGTGGCCTTGTTGCTCGGCAGCGCCATCCCCAGCACCGCCCGCGAAGTGCTGGTCAGCTATACCGACCCCGCAGGCAACCAGTCCACCAAGGTGATTGAAGATTGGATGGGCAACGACACGCCCAGTTTCAGCATCCAAGCGGTTCACAACGACCCCCTTGATTTTGTCGGCACCATCAACAGCAATGCGGTGTTGGGCTACGACACCTATGGCGACTCAACAGCCAGATACGTGAGCGACGATGGGCGGTTCAACGATCAAGCCTCGGCCAAAGTGACCAGCGTCAATGGCACCAGCGCCACCATCAGCTTGGTGGCCCCCAATTGGGGCATCAACCCGGCATTCAGCTACAGAGCTGGTGCCGCTCAAGAGGTGACCCAATTTACCTACACCAAAGAAAAGTTTGACTTCACCGTGGTCAACCCCAATGGGAGTACCTATGCCTTGGGAGGCACCGTATCGCTGCAAGACTTGATCAGTTTCACCAATGGCGCCCAATTCACCCAGTTGACCGAATATGTGTTGGCCAGCAACAGCAACACTGCGGGCGACGGCACCAGTTTTGAAATCAGCCGATTCACCCTCAGTTCGCCCTCACCCATCTGGGGCATCGTCACAGGCTTTCAGTTGGGGGAAGGCAACTTCACCATCAATGGCGGCCCCGGTGACGACAAGATCACCGTGCACGGCCCCAATGGCATGGCCTACGGGGGTGCGGGCAACGACACCTACTTCTACCAACCGATTGGCAACGGTGAAAAATACACCATTGACGATTCGAGCGGCACCGCTGACACCTTGTCGGCACAACTGTTTGATGGCTTTGACATGATTCCGCGGGGGGAGCGGATTGGCAATGATGCGCAGTTCATAGGTTCTGCCTCCAATATGGCCAACGCCAATAGCACCTTGATCATCAAGAACCATTTCACCACGGGGACCATCGAAAACATCAACCTGATCGACCCAGTTGGCAATATCCAACGCACCTACAAGTTTGCTGTGACCAACTCTGGCAGCGATGCCAACGACTTGATGGTGGACACGTCACAGGCCAATGTGCTGTCGGGTGGCGCTGGCGACGACATGCTGTTTGGCGCTGGCGGCAATGACACCTTGAACGGTGACAACGGCGACGACCAGTTGTACGGTGGCTCTGGCAACAACCTGCTGCAAGGCGGCTTGGGCAACGACGCCTACCAATGGGACATGACGCAAGGCGGCAACGACAGCATCTCGGACAGCGGTGGCACTGACGGCCTGCTGATGCGCTTGCCCAGCCTGATGCTGGATGCTGAACGCACCGGCAATGATGTGCTGGTCAGCGTGGTCAGCAACGGCGTCAGCAAATCATCGGTGCGCCTGGTCAATCAGCTCACCACAGACAAAGTGGAGTTTTTCAATTTTGTGCTGGCCACCAACGATTGGCAGTTCAAATTTGACAGCACCAACTTGGGCACCACCTCGGGCGACTGGATGGTGGGCTCGGCCAGTGCAGACGCCTTGAACGGCCAGGCCGGCGACGATTGGCTCAGCGGCGGCGCGGGCAACGACACCTTGATCGGCGGTACTGGCAACGATATTTTGATGGGCGGCAGCGGCACCGACAGTTTGGTGGGCGGTGCGGGCAACGACAAATACATCGTCAACGACAGCACCGATGTCATTTCAGAGCTGACCAGTGACAACACCACTGCACAAATGCCCTTCAGCATGGGCAACGACAACGACGTGGTGATCGCCACGGTGTCTTACACCCTGGGCTCGGGCGTGGCGGTGGAAGACTTGATGGCGGCCGGCATCACTACGGGTGATTTTTGGAGCGAAGCCGCCATCAACCTCACCGGCAACGATTTGGCCCAAGGCATTGTGGGTAACGGTGGCAACAATGTGCTGCGCGGCATGGGTGGCAACGACATTCTGATTGGCATGGAGGGCAACGACACCCTGTACGGCGACGACGGCAACGACGGCCTGCTGAGTGGAACCGGCAACGACAACTTATACGGTGGTGCGGGTGACGACTTGGTCGTCGCCTTTTGGGGTGGCGTCAGTGGACACGGCATCACGGGCGCGGCGGGTACCTTGGTGACCACTGGTGGCTTTGACAGCGCCGACGGCGGCAGCGGCACCGACACCGTGGTGGTCAATGGCTTGCAAAGCCAATTCACGGTGAGCCGTCTGGCCACCGACGATTACCTCATCACCTCCCTCAGCGACAGCACCGAAAGCCTGCGCTTCACCGGGTTTGAAAAAATATCCTTTGGTTTGATCACGCCGAACGCCGATGGCTTGACGCAGGCCAACCAAGTGGTGGTCAACCTGCCGGGCGCCTACATCATCAACCCCAACCCAGGCACCCCCGGGGCGGACACCACCCCGCCCACCTTGCAGCGCCAATCCCCCAGCGCCAACGCCAGCAATGTGGCGGCCAACAGCAACCTCAGCTTGACCTTCAGCGAAGCCATTCAGCCCGGTACGGGCAATGTGGTGTTGAAGAAAAATGGCACCACCGAACGCACCATTGCGATCGGTGACAACCAAATCATCATCAATGGCAGCACCCTGACCCTGGACCCCAGCACGGACCTGACCAGCGGGGCCACCTACAGCCTGGAGATGGCCTCTGGTGTGGTGAAAGACATGGCAGGCAACGCTTATGCGGGGCTGTCGAACTACAGCTTCACCACCCAAGCCAATGCGGTTGCACCCAGCAATGCTTTTGTCAGCCTGGGCAACCTCAAGCTGACCAAAGACACGGTCAACAACAAAAGCAATTTGTCTTTCAGCATTCAGCTGAGCAGTGCACAGTTGGACAGCCTGAAGGTCACTGGCTTGGTCATTGACTTGGATTACACCGCCAGCTTGGTGAGCAGTGCCCGCGTGACCAGCGCCCAGTACGACAACGCTGGCGATACCACGGCGGTTTGGCAGTTCATCACACCCAACCTCAGCGGCTCAACCGCCTCTGGAAAAATCGCCGTCATTGCAGACAGCGCCAGCAGCAATCCCATTTTGGTCAACGGCAAAACCATGGATGTCAACATGGTGCTCAACCAAGCGGTGGACACCTTCACGATTGGCTTCAACGGGCAAGCAGCCCATGTGGTGACCTCGGACAATGTGGACCATGTGGTCGGCGCGGCGGCCGATGCCACCGTGATCGCGAGCAACAATTACAGCTTGAAAGCCCAAGCCAACCACTGGAAGGCCTTGAGCAACAGCACCTCCGGCAAGGCCTTGGGTGATGTGAATCTGGCAGTGGGTGCGATCACCGCCAAAACTGACACCGCTGGCAGCGCCACGCTGAGCAGCCTGCCCAACGCGCAGACCACATTGGCCGCCATCAAGTCCATCAGCAGCGATGCCGACAAAGCCGCTGCGGCACAGTCGGTGGGTTTGACCGATGCCATCAGCATCCTCAAAATGATTGTCGGCTTGAACGTCAACAGCGGTTCGACCGCGCTGTCACCCTACCAAGTGGTGGCGGCCGACTTCAACCGCGATGGCACGGTGGGCTTGACCGACGCCATTGACGTGCTCAAGTCGGTGGTGGGCCTCACCGCCCCCAGCCCCACCTGGACATTCATGGATGCGAGCAAAGTCGCCGCCAACTTGACCATGGACAGCTACAACAACGACAAAACCAAGACCCTGGACAATGGTTGGATGAGCCCCAACATGCCCCTGACCCTCACCGCCAGCACCGAAGTGAAATTGGTGGGCGTGCTGTCGGGTGATGTGGATGGGTCTTGGGCAGGGTGAACTTGCGCGCCCTCTTTCAAGGGCCCATCTTGGCCCGAGGCTTGGCCATTTGGCTGGGCTGGGTGCTTTGGGCGAGCACGAGTGCCCATGCCGTTCAAATCGAGGTCAAACCCCTGAAATTGCACACCGGCGTGGAGGTATCAGCCCTGCACCTGAGTGGCACCATGGTCGAAGGGGATGGCGACAACCTGGATGCGTTTTTGCGCCAGTCCAAGGGGTTTGACGCCAACCAGACCTTGTGGCTGACCTTGGACGTGGACGGCGGCTCGGTGCGCGAGGCCTTGCGCATGGCCCGCAGCCTGCGCCAATGGGGCTTTGTCAGCCACGTACCAGCGTCCGCCAAATGTTTGAGCGCGTGCATTTTTTTGTACGCCGCCGGTTTGGTGCGCATCCCGGGCTTGGATGACAAACAGGCCATCGTCAGCAACATCGGCATCCACCGGGCGTTCATCGCACCCAAATACCTGGCCACCCTGTCGCTGAGCGAGGCCGAAAAAATGACGCAATCGATCCATCAGTCCATCGAGCGTTCGTTTGCCGCCTTTGACCTGCCCATGGCCTTGTACCAACTGGCCATGCAAACCCCCTCCCACGCCATGCACTGGTTGAGCGCCGCAGACATCGCCAGCATCACCACCTACCCCGTTTGGTTTGATGAATACATCTTGGCCCAATGCGAGGCCTTGGTGAGCATGGAGACCCAGCCGCACAGCGCGGCGTATGCCCAGCAAAAATCCAGCTGTGCCGCGCGCTTGATCCAAGTACATCGACAAAAAATCAAAGCGCCCTGAGCGCTCAGCGGGCCAACACCGACGCGTTGATTTGCGCCATCACACCGGTGTGCGATTCGCCGCACAGCAGCTTGAGCTTGACCATCGACAACACCCACTGGTAGCGCGCTTGCAGCAAGTCGCGGCGGGCCTCGGCTTCGCGTTGAATGGCATTGAGCCGGTCGGTCTGGGTGCGCGTGCCCGCCAAGATGCCTTTGGTGTAGGACACCACCAATTGAGCCGCCGAGGCCAAAGCGACTTGCAAGGCCTGGATGCGCTCTTGGCTGTCTTGCAGGTTGATGAGTTCTTTCTCCACCTTGAGCGTCAAATCGTTTTGCGCCATTTGCAGGTTTTGTTGCTCTTTGGCCAGGTTGGCAGCGGCTTGGCGAACCGATGAGCTGACCGCTCCGCCCGCGTACAAGGGGACATTGAGCTGCACCCCCACTTGGTTGGTGTAGTAATCGGTGAAGGGAAACTGGGTGTTTTCGCTTTTGCTGATGGAGCGCTGGGCGACCAGGTCCAAGGTGGGCCAATGCCCCGCTTGGTTTTTGCTCACCTCCAACTCGGCGGTTTCCAGTTTGAATTTGGCCAGTTGGATGTCCGGGTTGTGGGTCAAGGCCTGAACCACTTTGTCGGCGTTGTCACCCTCGGTCGATGACCAAGGCAACTCTGCTCGCAGGGTGGCAGAGGGGGTGACCTTTTCGCCCACCAACATGGCCAATTGGCGTTGGGTGTAGGTCAGGTTTTGCTTGGCCATCAGCCATTGGGCGCGGGCTTGGTCGGCGCGGGCCTGGGCCTCGTCGACGTCAGTGCGGGTGCCTTGGCCCGATTCAAAAATGCGCCGCGCGGCACGCAATTGTTGCTGGGCTGCATCCAAGGTGGCTTGCAGTTGCGCAAACGTGTCGACCGCATACAAGGCGTCGAAGTAGGCATTGGTGACGCGCAAAACCAGGTCGGCACCGGCCTTTTCTTCGATGAACACCAAAGACTTTTGCTGAACGCTGGCCTGCTGCAACTGCGCAAATTGGGGTTTGCGGTAAAGGGCTTGGCGCACCACGATCGAGTTGTTCAAACTCAAATAATCGAGTTGGCTGCTGACCTCGCCATCGACCTTGGTCAGGTTCACCGAGTTGCGGCTGGCGTTGAGCCCCACGTTGGGCAACAACTGGGCCAAGGCCTGCGGATAGGCCTCGGCCAATGCCTTGATGTCTTGCTGGGCCGCCTGGTATTGGGGGTCGTGGCGCAGGGCTTTTTCATACACCTGTTGCAAGTCCATGGCCTGCACGGCCATGCCAGTCAGACAGGTGGCCACCAGCCACCCATTGCGCCACAAAGTCTGGGCCCGCGCGTGCATCATTCCTCCTTCATCGACTGCGCCAAGCGCCGCACGATGGGGTAGGTCAAGTAAGTGAAAAACGAGCGCTCGCCGGTTTTGATCAACACCTCGGCGAGCATGCCCGGCTGTATTTCGCGCTGCCCCAGCACCTTCAAGCCCTCGGGGGTGATCTCCACCCGCGCCAGGTAATACGACTGCTTGGCGTCGGGATCGGTCAACAAATCTTTGGACACCGACAACACGCGACCACCCACCGTCAATTGCGGTGAATGCGAAAAAGCCGAAAACCGAATGTCTGCGGCCTGCCCTGTTCTCAAGCGATCAATGACTTGCGGTGCCACCCGGGCCTCGACCAACAGCGGCGCTTGGTTGGGGACGATGTCCATCAACTTTTGCCCTGGCGCCACCACCGCCCCCAGGGTCTGCACGGCCAAGCCCACCACTTGGCCGGTGGCCGGTGAGCGCAGTTCGGTGCGCTCCAAATCCTGGGTCACAGCAAACAGTTTTTCGGCGTCGGCTTGCACCTCGCGGCGCACATCGGCCAGTTGGGTGTCGACCTCTTTTTTGTACTCTTGCTGCACCGCTTGCAAGCGCTGGCCCACCTCCTCCATGCTGTGGCCCACCCGCTTCAAGTTGGCTTGGGCATCGGCCATGATGCTGCCGACCTCGGCCAGGTTGCGCTCCAACTCCATTTGCCGGCTGCGCGGTGCATAGCCCTCTTTGACCAAGTCGCGGATGCCCACCAATTCCTCGTTGAACAACTGCTGCTGCTGCAAGCGTTGTTCGATCACCAACACCAGACCTCGTTTTTGCGCCTCCAAGCCCGCCAGGTTGGCATTCAGCGCCGCCACATTCGCCTGCAAGGCCATGCGCCGCGATTTGAACAAATGCTGTTGTGTGTCCACATGCTGGCGCACCAAGGGGTCGGCCATGCTGGTCACAATGTCGGCATGAAACTGCACACTGCCCGCACCGGCTTGCTCTGACAACAAGCGTGATTCGGTGGAGCGCATCGCCAAGTAGTGCTGGCGAATCGACTCGTAATTGGCCTTGGCAGTGGCCTGCTCGAGCACCATCAACACCTGCCCCTCTTGCACCGCAGCGCCCTCACCCACCAATACCTCTTTGACAATGCCGCCTTGCAAATGCTGCACGGCTTTGCGCTTGGTGTCCAAGCTGACCAAGCCTTGCGCCGGGATGCCCTCGTCCAAGGGAGCCGCCAAGCCCCAGGCCACCAGCGCCAGCAGCAACACAAGCAGCGTCCAGCGGCCCACCCGCGCGGGCAGTTGGCTGGCAGCAGGCGCGGGGGCCGCGCTGGTCACGGGGCGGTTGTTATCGTTGGGTGCGTTCAATTCATTCCTCTGGTTTCAAACCGGTGACAGGCCAACGTCCACCCGCAGGGGGTGTGTTTGCAAGCTCACCGCACCGTCGTGCAAGCGCAGAGTTTGGTCAACGATGCGCAAAATTTCCGGCCGGTGCGACAACAAAATCACCACACTGCCTTGGGCTTTCAACGCCTCCACAGCGCGGACCAAGCACGCATCTCCCCACTCGTCCAAATGGGCATTGGGCTCGTCGAGCACCACCCACCGGGGTCGGCCATAAATCGCGCGTGCCAAGCCCAGCAACTGCCGCTGCCCGCTGGACAAAAACTGCCCGGCTTCACCGGCGGCGGTGTCATAACCCTGGGGCAAACGCAAAATCATCTCATGGATGCCCACTTGCTGTGCGGCTTCCACCACCGCCGCGTCGTTGACCCGGCCATGGCGCGCGATGTTGTCGGCCAAGCTGCCTTCGAGCAAGGCAATGTCTTGGGGCAAATAGCCCATGCTGGCCCCCAGGTGCTGGCGGTCCCAGTCCCACACCGACAAACCGTCGCACACCACTTGTCCGCGGCACAGCTCGCGCGGCCACACCCCCAACAAGGCCTTGGCCAAGGTGGTCTTGCCAGAGCCCGAAGGCCCCACCACCCCCGTCACCGTGCCCGGGGCAAAGGTGACATTCACATCGTGCAGCAAAGGTGCGCCGCCCGGCAGTTGGATGTGCAGCTGGCGGGTTAGCAACTCGGCCGATTTGTGCGCTCGGATCACATCGCCGCGTTTTTGCTGGTGTTCGGTTTGCAGCAAGGCCTCCAATCGCTGAACAGCGATTTTGGTGGTCAAAAAAGTGCTCCAGGTGCTGACCAACAAATCCAACGGCTGCAAAGCCTTGGTCATCAAAATGTTGGCGGCAATCATGGCACCAGGGGTCAGCTCCCCTTGCACCACCAACCACGCCCCCAGCGCCAAGGTCAGCGTTTGCTGGATATTTTTCACATACTTGCTGAATGACGAAAACTGGGTGCCGGTGTTCTCCACCCGCGACTGCGCTTGGCTGTGCTGGTCAAACCGCAGCGCCCAGCGCTGCCGCAGGGCTGGCAACATGCCCATGGCATGGATGACCTCTGCGTTGCGCAAATGGGCCATGTGGTCGCCCTGCGCATGGCGCGAGGCCTCACCCGCGCGCGCAATGGGCTGTGCATTGGCCTGGTGGCCCCACCACGACACCCCCAAGGACACCAAGGAAAACACCAACCCCGCCAGGCCCAGATAAGGGTGCAACAAAAACATCACCGCCACATAAATCGGGAACCACGGCAAGTCAAAAAACACAAAAATGCCTTGGCCGGTGACAAACTGGCGCAGCTGGTTGAGGTCGGTCAAGGCCTGCTGCGGCTGCGTCGTGGCGTGGTCCACCTCGGCTTGCAAATTGGCCGCAAACACCGGGTTGGCCAAGCGCTCGTCCATGGCCAAGCCCAGCTTCACCAAGTGGCCGGTGCGCCAGTTTTCCAGCACCGCCACCCCGACAAGCACCCCCACCAACATCGCGGTGAAGACGGCCAGGGTCAAGGCGTTTTGGCTCACCATCACCCGGTCGTAAATTTGCAGCATGTACAGGCTGGGAAAAATCATCAAGGCATTGATGCCCATGCTGGCCGCCACACCCAGCGCCCACAGCGGGCCCATGCCTTTGAGGTGCGACCGAAGGGCAGAACGCATCATGGCTGGCCCCCCTGTTGCTGCTGTTTCTCATAGGCCTTTTGCAAGGCGGCGATGACTTGGTCGCGCTCACCAAAGGCCTGCATCACCCCATCGCGCACCACCACCAGGTGGGTGGCCAGTTGCAACACCGATTGGCGGTGGCTGATGACCACCACGGTGCAGCCTTGTTGTTTGAGTTGGCCCAGGCAAACCATCAAGGCCTGCTCGCCCGCTTCATCCAGGTGGGCATTGGGCTCGTCGAGCACCACCAAGCGCGGTTGGCCATACACCGCCCGGGCCAAACCAATGCGTTGGCGCATCCCGCCCGACAAATGGGCACCGGCCACGCCAATCGCTTGGTCCAACCCCAAGGGCCATTGGCGGACCCAGGGGGACAAGCCCACCATGTCCACGGCTTGCTGCAACTTGGCAGGATCGACCACGCCAAACCGGGTGATGTTTTGCGCCACCGTGCCGTCAAACAACTCGATGTTTTGCGGCAAGTAACCCATGTGCGGCCCCAGGGCCTGCTTGTCCCAGGTGTAGAGGTCGGCACCGTCCAACCGCACCTTGCCCTGGCTGGCCGGCAAGATGCCCACCAACAAACGCGCCAAGGTGGTTTTGCCGGCACCCGAAGGGCCCATCACCACGGCCAGCATGCCGGGTTGGAGGTCGATTTGCACTTGGCGAATCAAAAATTGCGATGCCCCTGGCAAGCCATAACTGACCTGCTCTGCCCGCAAATGCCCCTGTGGCGCGGGCAGGCTCAAGCTGGGTTTTTTGGGTGCTGAAGTGGCCAAGGTTTTTTCCAGCTTGCGCCACAGCAACTGCATTTGCATGATTTGCCGCCACTGCATGACCACCTGGCTCAAGGGCGAAATGGCCCGCCCGCCCAGCACCGAGGCCACGATCATCATCGAGCCCGAAGCCGACATTTTTCCGTCCAGCGTGAGCCAACAACCCAAGCCCAGCAGCAAAGAACTTTGCAGGGTTTGCACACATTTGGAAAACGCCACGCCCCGCCCGGCGTGCACGGAGGCGTCGGCCTGCATTTTCAAATAAGCTTGGTGATGGGTTTGCCAACGCTGCGCCATGGCGTGGCCCATGCCCATGGCCTGCACCACCAGGGCGCTGCGCAAACCGCTGCCCGCCGCTTGTTGCGCTTGGTGCAAATGCGTGTGGGCTTGGGCCAGGGGCAAGCGACTGCTGCGGTCGGTGAGCACGGCAGAGGCGGCGATCAGCACCGCGGCCAACAGCGTGGTGGCGGCCAACCACGGGTGAATCGCCAGTAAGACAAACAACACCAGCAGCGCAAACGGCGTGTCCAACATCGCCACCATGGTCGACGAACCGGCAAACGAGCGCAGGCTGGCCAGGTCTTGCAAGCTGGCCAAATCGGTCGTGGGGGTGCGCGCCCATTGCGCGGCAAAGTAACGGTCATGCAAGGTGGGCGCCCATTCGGCCTCGGCTTGGCGGCCCATGCCAAACAGCATTTCACTGCGCACCCAATCGATGACCGACAAGGCCGCGTACACCACCACCGCCAGCGCCGTCAAAGACAACAAAGTGTTGACGCTGCCACTGTTGAGCACCCGGTCGTACACCTCGAGCATGTACACCGTGGGCATGAACAACAACAGATTGGCCAACAGGCCGTAGCCCAGCACCGGGCGCAAGGCTTTTTGGGCGTTGGTCCAAAAGGGGGCCATGCCTGTCGCAGCAGCAGGGTTTTCAGCGCGCAGGTTCATGGTGGGCCAAGCGTTTCAAGCGAAACATCCCGTCAGAGGGCACAAACGGCCTGGAAGGCCGTTTGTGTCAAAGTAAATTGGGCCGGCCACAAAGGGCCGCCCTTTTTTCCGTTCAAGGCAATCAAATGACCTTGTAGTGATCGGCCGCGAAGAAGCTTGCCAAATTGTCGGCGCTGATCAAGTTGACCGCGACGATATCGCTCAAAGTGGGCGTGCCCACCGCTGAGTTGGTGTCGTACCGGAACTGAATGGTGCCTGTCTTGCCATCGGTGTTCACTGTCTCCAAGTAGCGGAACTGGTTGTCGGTCACCGTACCCAAGGTACCGGTGTCTTTGACCACTTCCAACGTGTTGGCCACAACAGTGGAACTGCTGGCACCCGCCAAACGGGCGGTTTTGGAAATACCCACATCCACTTCATAGGAACCAGCAGCTGTGGTGACAGACGAAACGCCAACAGGCGAAGTTGACTTACCTTCCAGCCCCACGGTGAAACTGGTCTTGGCTTCATTCAGGTTCAATGTCACAGACAAAGCTTTATTGCTTGAATCAATGATCAAAGCATTAGGGTAATCCAAAGTGACTGTAGCCGCAATTTTTCCAGTGAAGTTTGAGGCTGCGACCAAGTTTTTCTGGATGATCGGATAGGTCGGTTCACTTGTAGATACCCCATCAATCGTAATTGAAGAAACCGTTGCAGTAGTGACATTGGTAGCGTCATAGCTCAAATCAACGACAAGCCCTGTTATCTTGTTATTTGAGCCAGTTCCATATGTTTGAGCGTCCAATGCAATATCAAATTTAACCTGAGTTGTAGTGGATGTTGGATTGGTCAGCACCAGGTTCTTTAGCTCGATAAAGCCAAAACCCGAGTCCACCGCATCTGCCACCTTCAGCGATGTATAGCCAGCCGTCGTCTTCAACAAACCACTGACATCCAATACATCACCGATGGCAATGCCTGCGATGGTGTCAGGCAACGCCAATGTGGATTGGTTGGTGTTGGTCAGTTGAAGGGTGTCGTTGCCAGCCCCAGGGAATATGAATTCAGGGCCCGCGCTGCTGATCAAAGTGTCTGCGTTGGCAGTGCCCAAGGCAACTTTGACGGTGGTTGCCGTCACCGCCGCAGTATTGGTCAAGGTGCCATTGGTGGCTGCACCGGCGGGGATTGTCACACCCACATCGCCACTGGCCGTGGGTTTGACCGTCATCAGGTAAGACGTGCGATCTGAAGAGGCCGTGGGCGAACTGAGAATGGTGCCGTTGGTGATGGTGGGTGACACTGTGCTGACTGTGTCAAAGGCTTCGCTGCCCGTGACTTTATAGACCAAGTTGCCGTCGGCGGTGGCCGAGTCCAGCGCAATGCTGAGTGTGGGCACGGTTTGGTTGATTTTCAGTCCACCACTCAAAGTGCCCGCTTCGCCGTCGGCATTGTCAAAGGAATAGCTGGCAACCTTCACAGCAATGGTGGCCGCTTTGTCAGTGGCCGTGGCTGAAGGTGTGAAGGTGGCTGTGTAAATCTTGCCATCGGTGCTGCTCTTGGTCACGGTACCCAAGGTACCACCGGTGATCGTCAAATCAGAGTTGTCAAAACCTGTGACGACATCGCTGAAGGTGAAGGTCAATACAGATGTTTCACCCACTTTGAGGATAGAGGAAGCAGCCGAGATCGCCACCGTGGGGGCCAAGGTATTGACCTTGAGCGACAAGTCGCTGGTGGTGGCAGCGCCGGTGTTACCAGCCGCATCGGTGTAGGAATTGGCTTTCACCGCAATCGAACCTGTGGTGACCGTTGCCGTACTGGTGGGGGTGAACTCGGCGGTCCACACCTTGCCACTGGTGTCACCAGTTTTCTTGGCCAGTGATGCAATCGTGCCACCCGTGACAGTGATGTCGTCGGTGGTGAAGCTGGTGCCCGGGTCTTCCGAGAAGGTGAAGGTCACATTGCCTTTGGTGGTCGTATCCTTTTTGAAGGATGTTCTGTCAATGCTGGCCGTCACGGTTGGCGCCAACGTATCAATGGCTTGGATGCTTTGGCCATGCACCGAGTTCTTGTTGCCGCTGCTGTCGGTCACCCCGTCGGCCTTGAGGGTCAAGCTGATGATGCCGGTTTTGTCTGCAGCAGGGGTGACAGGAACCACCCACACCGTGCCATTGGAGCCCGAGCCCAGGACAGGCGTGCCCACGGTGCCATTGACCGCGGTGAAGTCACTGGCCTCCAGGCCGGTCACGGCTTTGTTGAAGGTGTAGGTGTAATTGACCACGCTGGTGGCCTTGTTGGCAGTACCCGTGACGTTGTCAGTGACGCTCACCACAGCCGGCTTGATATTGTCGGCCGTCAAGGTTTTGGGTGTCGCGGTGTCGTTGCCGTTGCCCGCCAAGTCGGTGAAGCGGCCCGAATCCACATTGATGGAGACCTGAGCGGGCGCTGTGGAATTGGGGTCCGCTGGCGCTTGGTTGAAGGTGGCGGTCCACTTTTTCGTGTTGGTTGCATCTTGCTTGAAGTCACTCAAATACCCACCACTCACGCGCACCGATTGAGCACCAAAACCAATGACGTCCTCTGAAAGGGTGAACACCACTGTGGCGGTTTCACCGGCTTTGAGCGAACTGATTGCCGTGCCAGCCGAATTGTTGACGCCAATGGTCACGGTCGGCGCATCAATGTCGACCTTGAAGCCCAAGGTGTTGGATTCGGCGTTTTTGGCGGTGCCCGTCGTGCCAGCAAATGCGTCTTTGGCGACCTTGACCGTGGTGGATGCAGTGACACCACTCAAAGTGGCGGTGTAAATTTTGTCATTGGTGGTGCTCTTAGCAAACCCGGTCACTGTGGCCTTGGTTGTGCCTGTGGCACCGTCAATGACGATGTCATCGGCCGTGAAATCGTTGCTGGCCGTGGACAGGTTGAAGGTCAAGGTGGTGGAGGGGGTTGAGCCGGAGTTGCCTTTGTTGAAGAATGACTGGCCCGCCACAATGCTGACGGAAGGGCTGCCGCTGTCGATGCCAATCACCGCCACATTGGACGGCTTGTTGGGGTTGCCTGCCAAATCGGTGAATTTGCCGTTGGCCACTGCCACATCCATGGGCAATGCCGTGCTGCCAGCGGTGACCTTGGCGGTGTAATACACCTTGTTGGCGTCCAGGCTCTTGGCAGTGACCTCTGCTGCCGTGAGTTGTTTGAAATCGCTGACGCGCCCGGTTTTGAGCACGCCGGCTTCACGCACAGAGATGTCATCGATGGTGAAGGCGCCGGCAGCGGCCGTGGCGACTTTTTCGCTGACCTCGAAGGTCACGGTGGTCGAAGCACCAGCCTTGACAAACGCATCGGTGGCGGTGACTTTGATGTCAGGGGCATTGCCATCGACGGTGGGCGCTGTGAACGCGGTCAATGCCGTGGCCAGTGATAAGGTGGCGTTGTTGCCAGCCAAGTCTTTGATGATGGTGGGCTTGGTGGAATCGGCCGTGTTGGTGGGCAACACAATGCTGGTGCCAGTCGCAATGCTCAAGAGGGTGTCAGTGGTCTTGACTTGGTAGGTGAACACCAGTTTGTCGCCGGTGGACAGGCCAGGGTCAAACACAGCGGTGCCGGTGGTGGTGTCTCCGGTTTTGATGGTCAACGTGGGCTTGTAGGCATCGCTGGCGAACTTGACGATCACGCCTTCAGACATTTTCACTTCGAATTTGGCCATGTCACCGGCGCGTGCTGGTGTGGCGGTGATGGCGGTCACCGTGGGTACCGTGGTGTCCATGGGCGCAGTTTTGGTGAGATTGGCTTCTGCAACTGCAGTGGTGCCCAGCTTCAAACCAGTTTGGCTCAAAGCCTGGGTGAAAGCAGTGGAGGCATCGGCAAAGTTGGTGTTGATGGTGGCCAACTTGGTGGAGTCGCCGGTCTGGAAATCAGCCGCTTGATTCAAAGCCGCTTTTTGGGCCTGCAGAATTTGGGTCAAAGAGCCGCTGGCGCCGGTCGAGGTGGCCGAGGCCGATTTGGCATTGCCCGTGATGGTATCGATCAGGCTGTTGGTCGAGGACACCGCGGTGGCTGCCGTGGTGGATGCAGTCGCCAGCTTGGTGTCATCGAAAGCGAAATTGGTGTTGCTCTTGGCATTTTCACTGGCCGAGCTCAAAATGGTTTTGAGGCTGTCAGCGTTGCCCAGGGCCACCGATCCGCCGCTGGCAGCGGCGGTGTTGATGGAGCTCACAATGCCTTGAACCATGTAATTGGACAACTTGGCCATGGTGTTTGATCCAGTGCCGGAGTCTGTCACCGAGCCCTTCATGGCTGCCGCGCCAAGGGTCATCATGTTGGCCACCATCATGGCCTTGCTGTTCATCTCAATGGCTTGCTCACGCGTGATACCGGCCGCCGTGGTGGATGCGGTGGACTGCGAGTTGCTCACCGTGTCGATTTGGGTCACGTCAGCATCGGTGGCCAAACCCAACGCGGAATTGACTGAGGTGAGGGCAGAAGCTTTGGCTTCTTTGACTTTGGCCAGATAGTCGGTGGTTGACAGAGACCCTTGCGCACCCGCTGTGGTCAGCACCATGCTTTGCACCAAGGTGGTCAAAGGATTGACCACCAAGCTGCCGGCGGTGGCAGAGTAACTGCCTTGAAACGCCAAGCCTGTGCTGATATCGGTGCCGCCACTGGTGAGCAATCCGTGCACCGCTTGGGCGTCGGTCAAACGCCCGCTCACGGTTCCGTCGGCGCCGGTGGTTCCAAACAGCACATCGGCGCTGTCGATCTCGCCGTTGTCGTTCATGTCGATGTAGACCTGGGCACCTTGGATATAGCCATCAGCAACGATCAAGCTGGTTGCCGTACCCGAGGGGGTTGAGGTTGTCGTGGCAGTGTCGCTCGACTTGGTGGATGCCGCACCAATGGCGGCTACGCCGACCACACCGGCCAACAAAGCGCCGCCAGAAACAGCAACACCCGCCCCCGCAGCCACGGCGCCAGCGCCTGCTGCCGCCCCCGCTGTGGCAGCACCTGCGCCGGCAGCGGTACCGGCTGCAGCGCCGCTGGCAGCACCACCTGCACCTGCGGCAGAACTGGCGCCACCAGCAGCAGAACTTGCGCCCGAAGCAGGGGCCTGGCCCAACACCATGTCAGCTGGGCCCATGTCCATGGGGTTGGCAAAGGAGTTCAAGCCTGAAGAACTGACCGATGAAACACTGCTCACAGGCGCATCAGTGACCAACGCGCTGAAGTCGGTGGGTGAAACCAAACCTTGCAAAGTACCTGCGAGTTGGTCATAAACAGGTGTCTCTATGCTGGCGGCAACCGAAGGAATGGCCTCGACGGCAGCCGGTGTCACTTGCGTTGCCACCGAAGCTGCGTCAGCAGCCAAACGCTCAAGTTCTTGCCCACCCGCGACGCCTGCACCCTGGGCCACCACATCGGCTTCCGCTTTGCTGCCAGCTGACCATTTGTTTTTGGCCGATTGCACCAAACCTTTGAGCTTGGAGGTCAAAGGGTTGGCATTGACCAATGTGCTGGTTTCAGCATTCGATGGCAAAGTGGGGCTCTTGGCAGGCTTCATGTGGATTCCTATGGCGCTGGATCGGTTGAACGAAATTGAATGGCTCGCGATGCGAACCCGACCAACATAATAACCAAATAAACATCAAAATCAATAAAATAATGAGCAAAAGCGCGAATAATGTGATCTATTTTGTTGGGCACTTTCACCTTGGACGTCGCTTGACCTGACATTGAAAAGTGACCATTTTTTGCTGATTTTGGCTGATCATGTGTACTTGCTGAAGCTCAAAGCCATCCCGCTTTTTAACCAAAGTTGTCATGGACAAAGCATTTTCAGCATGTATCATATTTGACAAAACTACCAATACAAGCCTGCCAGGCACCATCAGGAGAATCGCATGAAACAGCATTGGTTTGCGCTTGCGCTCATCGCCACTTTGACCGCCTGCGGCGGCGGTGGTGGCAATCAAGCCTCATCTGACAGCGCCACGACACCGGCGGCTGTTTTACAAGTGCAATCGGTGCCGTCTGCGGCTGCCTCATCAACTGCATCGGCTGTGGCGGCCAAGGCGGTGGACCTGACGGACGCCATTGCCATCCTCAAAATGATTGTGGGCTTGGA
>CANFPJ010000039.1 GCA_947448885.1 Comamonadaceae bacterium | reverse complement strand
TGTTTTTGCCGGTGGAAGGTTTGTATGCCGAGGTGCTGCGCCGCCCAGGTCTCATGGACAGCTTGCAGCGCGATTACCGCGTCACCTTGGCTGGCCCCACCACTTTGTTGGCGATATTGAACAGCCTGCACATGGGCTTTCGCACCTTGGCCTTGGAGAAGCAAGCCTCTGAGGTGTGGAAGGTGCTGGGCGCGGTCAAAACCGAGTTCGACCGCTATGGCGAATGGGTGGCCAAGGTGCGTGAGCAGGTGCAAAAGGCCGCCGACACCTTGGACCGCGCCGACACCCGCAGCAAACAAATGCGCCGTGTGTTGAAAGGCGTGGAGGCACTGCCCGAGGCTGAGGCCTTGGCCCGTTTGCCCTTGGGCCCAGACCCGGAAGAAGGTTTGGACAACGATGCGGGTTGACGTTTGAACCCCGAGCTGGCACGGCTGATCGCCGGACAAGTTTTTTTGCACGCCTGCATGACGGGCATGCGCATGGCCGGCCCCTTGTTGGCGCTGCGCGAGGGCCACACTGAACTGGCGGTGGGGATGTTGTTGGCCATGTTTGCCCTGACCCAGGTGTTCTTGGCTTTGCCCGCAGGTCGCTATGCCGACCGCCATGGCCTCAAGCGCCCCGTGGGTTGGAGCGTGTTGCTGGGCAGTGTGGGCACCGGTTTGGCCGTGGTGTGGCCCACCTTTCCGGTGTTGTGCCTCAGCGCCTTGTGCACCGGCGGCGCCACTGGCGCGGCCGTCATCGCCTTGCAGCGCCACGTGGGGCGGCGCGCCCAAGGCATGACCGAACTCAAACAGGCCTTCAGTTGGTTGGCCATCGGGCCGGCCGTTTCGAACTTCATTGGTCCTTTTTTTGCGGGCTTGTTGATCGACCATGCGGGATTTCGGGCGGCTTTTTTCATGCTCGCCATGTTGCCCTTGCTGGCTTGGTGGTGGGTGCGTCAGGTGCATGAACTGCCGGTGATCGTCCCGGACGCCGAGCAGCCCCAACGCAGCGCTTGGGACTTGTTCAAACTGCCCTTGTTTCGGCGCATGCTGTGGATCAATTGGGTCATGGCGTCGTGTTGGGATGTGCACACCTTTGTCGTGCCCTTGATGGGCCACGAGCAAAACCTCAGCGCCTCGGCCATTGGCAGCATCTTGGGCGGGTTCGCCGTTGCCGCCGCCTTGATTCGCGTGGCCTTGCCGGGCCTGGTGCACCGGGTCCAAGAATGGCAAGTGATTTCAGCCTCCATGGTCATCACCGGCATTTTGTTGGTGGCTTACCCCTTCAGCCAGGGCGCTTGGATGATGGGCGGGTGCTCGGTGTTGCTGGGCTTTTCGCTCGGGGTGATTCAACCCATGTTGATGAGCATGCTGCACCAAATCACGCCGCACGAGCGCCACGGCGAAGCCATCGGTCTTCGTCTGATGGCCATCAACGCCTCCAGTGTGGCCATGCCGATGTTGTTTGGCCTGGCGGGCGCCTTTTTGGGCAGTGCAGGTGTGTTTTGGTCGGTGGCCGCTTGGGTCGGGGTCAGCACCCGCACGGCATTGCGCCTCAAGGTTGACAGCCCCTGAGGCCAGTCGTTGAGCGCCACACCCGCCTGGGTGCGTCGGTGCTGCTGGGACTGTGATGTGTTCTGGGCCAGCGTGCTGGCGGTGGATTCACAAACCCAAAGGTGACAGATCCGGGTGGCGCAGGTGGTGGTCGGTGCAGGCCTGAAACGCTTGGCCCAAGGACAACACCGTTCGCTCATCAAAAGCCTTGCCCACGATTTGCATGCCCATGGGCAAACCGGACGCCAAGCCCGCTGGCACGGACAGGGCGCACAAACCCAGGTAGTTGATGGGCCGGGTCAGGTAGCCGGGCAGGGGAGACGCCTCATCCACATCAGCCAGCGCTGTGGCGGTGGCGGCCACGGTGGGCAACAACATCGCATCGAAGGCTTCAAACCATTGGGCAAACGCTCGCCGCTGGTCGTGCATGGTTTTCAGCACCTCGGCATACTCACCCGGCTTGAAAGAAGCCGCCGCTTGGATGCGTTGGCGCACCGCTGGGCCCAGCGGGACATCGGGGTTGTCGACATACTCGCGGTGCAAGCTGTGGGCCTCTGACGCGATGATGCGGCCCGTTTGTGCGGCCAAATCAAAAAACCCGTCGGGCAGCCGAACAGGGATCACCACCGCCCCCAAGCCGGCCAACACCTGGGCGGCATCGCGCCACGACTGAACCACGGCGGGCTGCATGAAGTCGGGAAACTGGTTGGCGTCTGGCATGGCCAAACGCAGGCCTTTGACCGCGCGCGGCTCGCGGCTAAAAACCTCCAGCGGTTGCGCCCATGTCGTTGCATCGCGGGCGTCTGGCCCGGCCAAGGCATCCAACACCAACGCGCAGTCGTGCACGTTTCGCGCCATGGGGCCTATCGTGTCCAGCGTCCAACTGAGCAAGCCGGTGGCGTGCAAGCTGATGCGCCCAAACGTCACCTTCAAGCCGGTCAGGCCATTGAAGGCGCTGGGGATGCGCACTGACCCACCGGTGTCGCTGCCGATGCCCACGGGCGCCAATCCCGCGGCCACCGCCACGCCGGTGCCGCTGGAAGAGCCGCCAGGTACCCGGTGCGTCGCCAAGTCCCACGGGTTGTGGGGGGTGCCCATCAAGGGGTTGGTGCCCCAGCCGCCAAAGGCAAACTCGGTCATGTGCAGTTTGCCCAGGGGGATCATGCCGGCTTGCAACAGGCGCTCGACCGTGGCACTGGTCTGCTGGGCCTGTTGGTGGACAAAGTGCTTCGACCCCAAGGTGGACACATGGCCTTGGATGTGCAGCAAATCTTTCAGAACGATCGGCAGTCCCGCCAAGGGCCCCATGGGCAAGCCGCTGGATCTGGCCTGGTCCGCCGCTTGGGCCAGGGCCAAAGACTGATCGGCATAAACCTCGGTGAAGGCGTGCAATGTGGGGTCGGCTTTGGCGATGCGACCCAAAAAGTGGTGGGTCAATTCCACAGAAGATAAATCGCCCTTTTTGAGCCGGGCGCCCAGTTCAGCCAAACCCATCCAAGTCAAAGACATTGCGTTGCTCCTTGTTCATCAAAACCCATGCCAATCAGCGCTGGCCGTTTCTGTGTTCCTGTGGGCATGATATCTTTGAAGGCCCTCAGCCTGTGGTCAGTCGCAGGCCATCCAACGGTGACCACCCCATGTTTTGGAGCGCATCATGCTAGACACCCAAGCCCAAGCCTTGCTGCAACTGATGGTGGAGCGCAAGGTGCCCGCGGTCAACACCTTGCCGCCTGAGAAAGCCCGCGAGTTTTATCTGGTGCGCAAGGCATTGACGCAACCCGATCCGCCCCCGGTGTCGTCCACCACCGACCATGGCCCGCTTTTGGGCGGTGTCAACGTGCCCATCCGTGAATACCGACCCGCTGGTGTCCAACCCGCAGACACCTTGCCGGCCCTGGTGTATTTTCATGGCGGTGGCTGGGTGATTGGCAACATAGAAACCCACGATGTGCTGTGCCGCCAACTGTGCCAGGCCAGTGGTTGTGCGGTGTTTTCGGTCGATTACCGCTTGGCGCCCGAGCATGTGTTTCCGGCTGCCTATGAAGACGCCCTGGCGGCCTTTCACTGGGTGGTGTCGCAAGCCGCGGCTTTGCACATTGACCCGCAACGGGTGGCGGTGGGGGGCGACAGCGCCGGGGGCAATTTGGCGGCCGCCGTGTGTCTGGGTGCACGGAGCAGCGCACAGCCGCCGGCCTTTCAATTGTTGATTTACCCAGCCACGCTGATGTACCCGGACACACCCAGTTTCCATGCCAATGGCGAGGGCTATGGTTTGACCGCCCTGGCCATGGATTGGTTCATGGACCATTACCTGCCCACCCGTGAACATGCCAAGGATTGGCGTGCTTCACCACTCAAAGCCACTTCACATGCCCATCTGCCGCCGGCCTTGGTGCTGACGGCGGGCTACGACCCCTTGCGCGATGAAGGGCTTCAATATGCCGATGCCTTGTCCCAGGCAGGCGTGGACGCCCAGTACATTTGCTTTGAGCGGCAAATCCATGGCTTCATCACCATGGGCCGGGTCATCCGCGAGGCATACACCGCCGTGGATGTGTGTGCGCTGGCCCTGCGTCGATATCTGGGCCCCGATGGAAGCGGTCGCTGAACACGGCCCCAGTTCAATGCTGAATGCAATGGGATAAGCACATGGGTACCTCTGATCAAGTCCACCCCTTTAAATGGCCTCAATACGTGTTGGAGCGCGTCATGGCCAAACGCGGGCAACTGCATGTGTACCCGTCTTTCTCAGCGGCCGAGACGGCATTGCTGGTGATTGACATGCAAAATTTTTATGTGGCCGAGGTGCCCACTGCGCGGGCCATCGTGCCCCACATCAACCAGTTGGCGCAAGCGCTCCGGCAAACAGGCGGTACGGTGGCATGGGTCAACATGACGGCGGGCAAAGGCGGTGACAGCCTTTGGTCGACCTATCACGACCACTTTTTCACGCCCGAAAAAGCCGCGAACCACCGCGATCAGCTCTCCGAGGGTTCACCAGGCCACGCGCTGTATCCAGCGCTTCACACCCAGCCCAGCGATTGGATGGTGTGGAAAACCCGGTTCTCCCCGTTCATCGCGGGCAGTTCCCACCTGGACTCCATGCTGCGCGCCAAGCGCATCCGCAACTTGATCGTGGTGGGCACGGCGACCAACATGTGTTGCGAGTCCGCAGCCCGTGACGCCATGATGCTGGACTATCGCGTGATCATGGTGGCCGACGCCTGCGCGGCCCGCTACGATGAAGACCACATGGCCGGGCTGACATCGTTCTATCAAAGTTTTGGCGATGTTCGACTGACCCAAGAGGTGATCGATGAAGTTTTACGCCCCTGAGGGCATGGCCAACGAAAGGGTTTGATGAAATCTCCTGTCCTGAACCGCCGCCAAGTGGCTGCCGCCATCGCCCTGGCGCCTGTGGCGACCAGTTTCCCCATTCGGGCGCAGCCTGTGCTGCCCAAAAACATCACATTGCTGGTGCCCCAAAACGCTGGCGGCTCCAATGACGTCATGGCCCGTGCGGTGGCTGCCCGACTGCCCGCCTTGATCGGCGCCAGCGTGGTGGTTGAAAACCGAACCGGTGCCGGTGGCAATGTGGGTTCGGCTCATGTGGCCAAGTCGGGGCCCAAAGACGGCAGCATGTGGTTGGTCACGATCAACAGCACCCAAGCCATCAACCCGGCGCTGTATAAAAACACCGGCTTTGACCCCATCAACGACTTTGAGCCCGTGGCCGCCATTGCCTTGGTGCAACATGTCATCGTGGTCAGCCCCAAACTGTCGGTGAACAACCTCTCTGATGTGGTGGCCCTGGCCCGGCGCGACCCCGGCAAATACAGCTACGGCTCCGCGGGCAATGGGACTTTTTCGCATTTGCTCATGGAAATGTTGAAAAAATCCCAAGGCGTGAACCTGACCCACATCCCCTATAAAGGGGTGGCGCCCGCATTGACCGACGTGATCAGTGGCAATGTGAATTATTTGGTCAGCACGGTTCCGGCTTGTTTGCCCTTCATCAAAAGTGGCCAGCTCAAAGCCTTGGCTGTGACCTCTTTGCAGCGTGCCCCCGCTTTGCCTGAGGTGCCTTTGGCCCATGACAGCGTTCCAGGCTTGGTGGGCGAACTGTGGGTGGCGGTCTATGCGCCCAAAGGCGTGGCCAAAGAGTTGATCGAACAGATGCGCAAAGCCGTGACCACGCTGCAAGCGCAGCCGGACATGGAAAGCTTTTTGGCGGCCCAAGGGGCCAGTGTGCTCAGGGCTGGCCCTGCCGAGTTGATGGCCATGACCCGAGACGAAATCAGCAAATGGGGCGTTGTGGTGCGCGACGCCGGCATGACCGTCGACTGACTGTGCACCAGCGCATGGCACGCATCAGCGACACGCTGATGCGTGGGTCAAGGCTTGTAAAAACCCTGGATATAGCGCCAGGCCTCGTCCACATCGTCGATGAGTTGAAACAAATTCAGGTCTTCGGGCGAAATCACGCCTTCTTCGACCAACACCGACAGGTTCAACACCCGCTTCCAATATTCACTGCCAAACAGCACCACCGGAACCGGTTTGGCTTTTTTGCATTGGATCAGGGTCAGGGTTTCAAACAACTCGTCCAAGGTGCCAAAGCCACCCGGGAAAGCCACCAAGGCGCGGGCGCGCATCATGAAATGCATTTTGCGCAGGGCAAAGTAGTGAAATTTAAAACTCAGGCCCGGGGTGATGTAGGGGTTGGGTTCTTGCTCGTGGGGCAGGGCGATGTTCAGGCCCACGCTGATGCCGCCTGCCTCTTGGGCGCCGCGATTGGCTGCTTCCATGATGCCCGGCCCGCCGCCGGTGCAGACAAACATTTGCTCGGTGCTGACCTGGCTGTGGCTGTGCTCGGCCACCCGGCGCCCAAAGGCGCGGGCCATTTCGTAATAGCGGGCGTTCTTCAGCAAAGTTTGGGCGCGTGAGATGGCGCTGGCGTCGCCGTTGGCTTGGGCCTCGCGCAACTGTTCCTGGGCGTCTTTTTCGGAGCGAAAACGCGCACTGCCAAACACCACCACGGTGTGTTCAATGCCGCGCTCATGCTGCGCCAAATCGGGTTTGAGCATTTCCAACTGAAACCGAATGCCGCGCGTTTCGCGCCGCAGCAAAAACTCTGGGTCGGCAAAGGCCAAGCGGTTGGAGTCGACTTGCAGCGCCTCACCTTGGGTGTGCTGGGCTTGCAGCACCTCCCAGGCTTGGGCCAGGGGGTGTTCGCGGATGTCGTGGGTGCTGTCCATGGGGTGTCTCCTGGGTGGGACCATGAAAAAAGGCCCCCAGTGGGAGCCTTCTCGCAGGGCTGGATTGGGCTCAGACGCGGCGGCGGTATTCGCCGGTGCGGGTGTCGATTTCGATGCGGTCGCCTTGGGCCACAAAAATCGGCACGCCCACTTCAAAGCCGGTGGCGATTTTCGCTGGTTTGAGCACTTTGCCCGAGGTGTCGCCTTTGACGGCGGGCTCAGTCCAGGTCACTTCGCGTTCGACGCTGGTGTGCAGCTCCACCGAAATGGCTTTGCCTTCGTAGAACACCACTTCGCCGGGCATGCCTTCTTCCAGGTAGTTCAGCGAGTCGCCCATGTTTTCGGCTTCGACTTCGTACTGGTTGTATTCGGCGTCCATCCACACATACATGGGGTCGGCAAAATAGGAGTAGGTGCATTCCTTCTTGTCGAGCACGATTTGGTCCATCTTGTCGTCGGCCTTGAACACCACTTCGGTGCCAAAGTTGGCGATCAGGCTTTTGAGCTTCATGCGCACGGTGGCGGAGTTGCGGCCCCCACGGCTGTATTCGGTTTTGAGCACGACCATCGGGTCTTTGCCGTGCATGATGACGTTGCCGGCGCGAATTTCTTGAGCTATTTTCATGATTTCAGGGGGTTGTCGGAGTCAAACAGGGGCCGCGGAAACAGCCTGGGGCCTGGATTGGGAACAAGGCACTCGCGGCGCATCCTGTTCACAAAGCCGCTCATTTTAGCCATGTCACCCTTGTGGGCTGGGCTGGTCGCTCTGGGTGGCGGCAAAGTCGGTCAATTGCTGGGCCAAGTCGGCTTGTGACAACAAGCCCTGGCGCACCCCACGCACCCATGCACGCCAGGCATTCAGTTGGGGCGCCGACAAGGCTGGTGGGGCTTGGGCGCTGTCGGCATTCCAGGATTGGTGGGCCTGCACCAGGTCGGCAGGGGCTTTGAAACGGCTTAAAAAAGCCCCCAACTTGGTGTGGTGCACGCCATCGCCTTGCGGATAAATTTGCCACATGAAGGCTTGGCCGGCCCAGATGGCGCGCACCAACGAGTCCTCGCCGCGCACCAAATTCAAGTCGTGCTGGGCCAGCAAGGCATCGAACGCGACCTGGCTGACCCAAGGCAAATGGGTGATGCGCAACGCCCCAACGCCCTTGGCAACGCGTTGGGCTTGCCAAGCTTGCACGGCCCGGCTGGCCCGACCGGCGCACACCGACAAATCGATGGGTTGCGGCCCATCGGCCCAAGCCGTGAGCCAATTGGGCAAGGACGCGGGCTCGTAGCAAAAGAGCAGCACGCGCAAGGCTGGACGGGCGGCTTGGTCGTGGACGCTGCCCTCCAGGGCGGGGTGGCTTGAAGCGCTGATGCCATCGGCGTTGGCGGCAGAGGCGGTTGAGGTGAGGGCCGGGGCAGAGGCGGCGTCCAGCGCCTTCGGGTCGGTCTGTTGGGCTGCCAAGGTTTGGGGGGGCCAGGGGTGCAGCAAACCGCCGGTTTGGGCCGTGAAGCCGGGGTAAAAAAACCACTTTTGCAAGCCCCGCGCTGGGCCGCTCATCACCGGCGAGGGCAGGCCGTGCAAGCGCTCCACATGGGCCTCGGCGCTCAGGTATTCCAGGTTGATCCACACGGGTGCCGGGCGTTCGACGGCCATGGCGGCTTGCACCAAGTCGGGCAACTCACAACCAAAAGCTTCAATCACCCCATGCCGCGGTGCGTGGCTCGCCCCTTCGGTCGACGAATTCGCGAGCGCTGAGGGGGTGGCTGGCAGCGGTTCCACACCAGCGGGCACAGGGTGGGCTTGGCCGGGCCAGGCCTGGGCCTTGTCGCTGGGCCAGGGCAGGACTTGCACGCCCGGGTGGCCGTGTGGGGCCATCCATTGCAAATCGGTGGCGTGGTCCACCCACAAGCGCACTGCCGAGCCCAGCCCGGCCAAATGGCAGGCCAGTCGCCAACACACCCCCAGGTCGCCATGGTTGTCGATCACCCGGCAAAACACATCCCACTGCATGGTGGGCTGGGGTGTTCCTGCATTGGCATGGGCCAAGTGGGGCAGGGCAATAGGGGGCGGGTGGGCCAGATCGGGCATGGCCGTTTATACCTTGAGCGTGCACGGCACAATGCGGCGAATGAATGACAAAGCTGCGGGTGCATTCCCCCCTGAACTGCTGGCCCAAGTCGCGGCCTTGCCGGCGCTGCCGGGTGTGTACCGCTACTTCGACGCCGACAACCAAGTGCTGTATGTCGGCAAAGCCAATCATTTGAAACGACGCGTCTCCAGCTATTTCCAGCGCGAGCATGGCGGCACGCGCATTGGGCACATGGTCGGCAAGATTGCCCGCATGGAGACCACCGTGGTGCGCTCCGAGGCCGAGGCCTTGCTGCTGGAGAACAACCTCATCAAAAGCCTCAAGCCGCGCTACAACATTTTGTTTCGCGACGACAAGAGCTACCCCTATGTGAAGATCACCCATGCGCGCGACACGGGCAGTGAGGCCACCGACGCGGGCCCGCCCAAATCGCACCAAGTGGCGCGCATGGTGTATTACCGGGGTGCGGTGGACAAGCGGCACGATTACTTTGGCCCCTATCCCAGTGTGTGGGCGGTGCGCGAGGCCATGGAGCTGATCCAAAAAGTGTTTCGCCTGCGCACCTGCGAGGACACGGTGTTCAACAACCGCTCGCGCCCTTGTTTGCTCTACCAAATTCGGCGCTGCTCGGGGCCTTGCGTGGGCCACACCTCGCTGGCCCAGCACGCGCGCGATGTCGACAGCGCCCAGCGCTTGTTGCGCGGCGAAACCCAAGAGGTGATGCAAGACCTGGAGCGGCGCATGTTGGCCCATGCTGACAAACTGGAGTTTGAGCAAGCAGCCGATTTGCGCAACCAATTGAGTGCTTTGTCCAAAGTGCTGCACCAGCAAGCGGTGGACACCGTGGACGATCGCGATGTGGACATCTTGGCCGTGCGCGTTCAAGGCGGCAAAGCCTGCGTCAACCTGGCCATGGTGCGCGGTGGGCGCCACTTGGGTGACAGGCCTTACTTTCCGGCCCATGTGGACGATGCGCAGCCGGTTGAGGTGTTGCAAGCCTTTGTGGCGCAGCATTATTTGGAGGTGCCGGTGCCCCCCACCTTGGTCGCCAGCCACCCGATCGAAAAAACCTTGCTGGCGGCCCTGACCGAGCAAACCGGGGTGCGCATCCATGCCGTGCACCAGCCGCGCGAGCAGCGCCGGGTGTGGTTGGACATGGCTTTGCAAAACGCCGAGTTGCAACTCAACCGGTTGCTGGCCGAAGAGGGCTCGCAACAAGCGCGCACCCGCGCTTTGGCCGACGCCATGGAACTGGCCGTGGAAGACCTGGACGGCCTGCGCATCGAATGCTTTGACATATCGCACACGGCGGGCGAAGCCACCCAAGCCTCTTGCGTGGTGTTTCAGCACCACAAAATGCAGTCCAGCGAATACCGCCGCTACAACATCGAAGACATCACCGGCGGCGACGACTACGCCGCCATGCGCCAAGTGCTGGTGCGCCGCTACAGCAAGCTGGCCGAAGCGGTGCGCGCCGGTGAGGGGCGCTTGCCCGACCTGGTGTTGATCGACGGCGGCAAGGGCCAAGTGGGCGTGGCGCGCGAGGTGTTTGAACAACTGGGATTGGATTTGTCGCGCATCGTCGGCGTGGAAAAGGGCGAGGGCCGCAAAGTGGGCTTGGAAGAACTGGTGTTTGCCGATGGCCGCGACAAACTCACCCTGCCCAAAGACTCAGCGGCCTTGATGCTGTTTGCCCAAATCCGTGATGAGGCACACCGCTTTGCCATCACCGGCATGCGGGCCAAGCGCGCCCAGGTGCGCACCGGCGCCAGCAAATTGGAAGACATCGCCGGCATCGGCCCCAAAAAGCGCGCCAAGTTGCTGCAACGCTTTGGCGGCGTGCGCGGCGTGGCCGACGCCAGCGTGCAAGACCTGTGTGCGGTGGAAGGCATCTCGCCCGAGCTGGCCCAGACCATTTACCAGGCCTTGCGCTGAGCCCGAAGTGGCTGGGGGTGGGTGTTTATCCGGTGTTCTGTGAATTGGGCCCGACCTAAAATGCGGCCCATGAACACCACCCCCACTTCCTCCTTGCCAGCCGCGCTGGCCATGTTCAATTTGACCGGCCGCGTGGCCTTGGTCACCGGTTCGGGCAGCGGCATTGGCCTGGCCTTGGCCGAGGGCTTGCGCAGCGCCGGTGCGCGGGTGGTGCTCAATGGGCGCAACCGCGACAAGTTGCAAGCCGCCGCCGACAAATTGCGCCAACTGCCTGGGCCGAGCGAAGGTGTTTTCATCCAGGCGTTTGATGCCACCGATGGTGCTGCGGTCAAGGCCGGTGTGGCGGAGATCGAACGCAACGTCGGCCCCATCGATATTTTGGTCAACAACGCGGGCATGACGTTTCGATCTTCTCTGGAAACATTCCCGCCCGAGCAATGGCACAACATCATGCGCACCAACTTGGACAGCGCGTTTTATGTGTCTCAAGCCGTGGTGCCCGGCATGATGGCGCGCCAAGCGGGCAAGATCATCAACATCTGCTCGGTCATGAGCGAGTTGGGCCGCCCGGGCACCGCGCCCTACACCGCCTCCAAGGGCGCTTTGAAGATGCTCACCAAAGGCATGGCCGTGGATTGGGGGCCGCACGGCATCCAGGTCAATGGCATTGGCCCGGGTTACTTCAAAACCGAACTCACCGAGGCCCTGGTCAACGACGCCACCTTCAGCGGTTGGTTGATTGGGCGCACTCCCGCCAAGCGTTGGGGCCAGGTGCAAGACCTGGTGGGTGCGGCGGTGTTCCTCAGCAGCGACGCATCAGCCTTTGTCAATGGCCATGTGCTGTATGTGGATGGCGGCGTCACCGCCTCGCTTTAATTCAAATATTTTTTCTTTTCCCAACCGTCAGAGTTGCCCCATGCCCCAAGCCCTTGTGATCCACGGCGCCAACGATTTGCGCATTGAAGAAACCGAAGCCGAACCCTTGGGCGAGCACCAGTTGCGGGTGCACATGCGCGCTGGGGGCATTTGCGGCTCAGACCTGCATTACTACCAACACGGCGGCTTTGGCACGGTGCGGGTCAAGCAGCCCATGGTGCTGGGCCACGAGGTATCGGGCCAGGTGGTGGCCGTGGGTGCGCAGGTGCAGGGCATCGGCGTGGGCACACGGGTGGCCATCAGCCCCAGCCGGCCTTGTGGCCACTGCATGTTTTGCCAACAGGGTCAACACAGCCATTGCCTGCACATGCGGTTCTACGGCAGTGCCATGCCGTGGCCCCACATCCAAGGCGCATTTCGGCAAGAGATGGTGATCGAGGCCTGGCAAGCCCATGCCGTGGCCGACCATGTGAGCGATGGCGAGGCGGCCATGGCCGAACCGCTGTCGGTGGCTTTGCACGCGGTGCGCCGCGCGGGCTCGTTGGCGGGTGCGCGGGTGCTGGTCACCGGTTGCGGTCCGATTGGCTCGCTGTGTGTGTTGGCGGCACGTTGGGCGGGTGCGGCCGAGGTGGTGGCCACCGACATCACCGACCAAACCCTGGCCCGGGCGCGTTTGGTGGGCGCTGACCACACCATCAACACCGCCACCACGCCCGAGGGCTTGGATGCTTACAAAGCCAACAAGGGCCACTTTGATGTGCTCATTGAAGCCAGTGGCAATGCGAAGGCTTTGGTGGCCGCCTTTGAGGTGCTGCGCCCGCGCGGGGTGATCGTGCAAGTGGGCACCGGTGGCGACACCACCATCCCGATGAACGTGCTGGTGGCCAAAGAGTTCGAGTGGCGCGGCACCTTTCGCTTCCACGAAGAGTTTGCCCTGGCCGTGGCACTGATGAACCAACGCCGGGTGGACGTCAAACCCCTGATCAGCCACAGCTTGCCGCACACCGAATTTGCCCAGGCCTTTGCCTTGGCCGCCGACCGCACCCAGTCGATGAAGGTGCAACTCAGCTTCGCTTGAGCGAAGGCGATCACGCCTTGCCGATGAAGCCGTGCCAATTGGACCGCACGCGCCTTGGCGCATGTTGGGTGAGGGTGGTGTCTGGGCCGCTGGGCGTGGAGCGGCCTCAAACGGGCTGCACCACTTCGAGCAAGCGGTCCAAGCCACCTTCCTCGATGGACACCATGGCCTGGGCCCGCACGGCGGGTTTGGCGTGGTAGGCCACTGATAAACCCGCCAAGCCCATCATGGGCAAATCGTTGGCGCCGTCGCCCATGGCAATGGCTTGGGCCGGTGCAATGCCCAGTTGCGTGCAAGACTGCGCCAGCTTGCGGCGCTTTTCTTCGCCGTCGCAAATATCGCCCCAGTCTTGGTCCACCAAGCGGCCCGTGAGCACCCCATTGGCCACTTCGAGCACATTGCTGCGGGTCTCGTCCAAGCCCAGCAGGTCGCGAATGCGGTCGGTGAAAAAGGTGAAGCCGCCACTGACCAGCAAGGTTTTGAGGCCTGCGCGTTGACAGGCTTGCACCAGGGCTTGCGCCCCCGGGTTCAAGCGCAGCCGGTGTTGGTAAACCTCGTGCAAGGCGGATTCGGGCACGCCTTGGAGCAAAGCCACCCGTTGGCGCAAGCTGTCTTTGTAGTCCTTGATCTCGCCGCGCATGGCCGCTTCGGTGATCGCCGCCACCTCGGCCTTGCGACCGGCGGCATCGGCGATTTCGTCCACGCATTCGATGTTGATCAGCGTCGAGTCCATGTCAAACGCGATCAACTTGAAGTCGTGCAGTCGCAAGGGGGCGTTGAAACCTTGGATGTTCAAGCCTGGGCCAAATGGGGTGGGAGCGGATGGGTTCATGGGTTGGTGTGGTTGATCAGGGGCTGCGCAGGAGGGTTTCAACGCTTGACAAACAAACCCACCAACTGCGCCACGGCGGGTGTCATGCCCATGGTTTGGAGTTGAATTTGCGGGTGGGCCAAGGCGAAAACACGAAACACCTCATCGACAAAGGCTTGGCCGACATGGTTGACGCCTTCAAAGTCAAGGATGACGGTTTTGAATTGGCTCGCTCGCTCCATCACCCACTTGGCTTGCGATCTTGAAACCAGTTCGCTGCTGAGTTGGGCCAAGCGCACGGGGATTTCGGTGGTGTGGAAGGCCTCAGCACCGATTTCCTCGGGTTCAAAGTATTTCAAATACACGTCCTTGGCGGTGCGCGTGCTGTCCTGTGCAATCGACATGCGCAATACCGTCCCCACCGGATGCGGTTTGAGCCCCGCAGCGATGTCGATCCAGTTGAAAGCGCCCAAGGGGTGGCTGCTGTCATGGGGGTCAAAGTGCAGACCTTGTGACTCGATGGCAAACCCATCCATCATGCGCGAAGAAACAAAAATGCCCATGCCGGAGTGGCCTTCAGGGGCCGTGGTGAACTTTCCTTTGGCCAATTCAAGAATGGCCAAGCGCGGGTCAAACAAGTTGGCTGCTTTGGCGACCTTGGCGAACACGCCCACGCCATCATCGGCGACCACCATTTGCAATTGACCATCGCTCCAATGCAGTCCCATGAGCACATGGTGCGCTTGTGAATGGTCCAAGGCGTTGTTCAGCATTTCGGTGAACGCCGTGTTGGCCAGGCTTTTGACATTGGCGCGCAAGTCTTCCAGCAGGGGGGCCAGGTGGCGCTCCCAGATGGCCATTTCACCACCCCTGCGCACCATGTCCAAACGCGGCAGACGCCCCATCCAAAAGCGGCGCACACCCAAGCTGTAGCTGGGCCGGGTGCCCGAGCCATGCCGCTGTAAATAAGCAGCTTGGGTCAGTTTTTGCAAACGACGGGAAACGGCGACCCGCGACAGACCGGTTTGTTCACTGGCCAGACTCGGCAATGCGCCGCCCTGCGTTGCGCAGGCGATGATGATTGCATCGTTGAAGTCTTGCATTTGTATCTTTAGATTGTCGCAAAGATGCCCTAATTGTATCGTTTAACTAAATTTATTGCATCGCTTGAGGCTGGTTTGCCCGCTGATGGGTTGAAAACCACAGATTGATGCATCGCCGCACCGATCAGCTGACCGTTGCGGTTGACCGAGTTTCTGGGGCCGTGGGCTCGCCCAGCGAGCGCAGGATTTCACGCACCAATTGGGCGCGCTCGTGCGGCGTGGCCAGGGCGCGCTCGATGCGCATCTTGTCGTTGCCGGCGAGCTTGATGTGTTTGTTTTTTTGCACCAACTGAATGATGCGCATGCCGTCCACCGGGGCGTGGGGCTTGAAGGCGATCAAGATGACGCTGGGCGTGGCGTCCACCTTGGCCACGCCATAGGGCCGTGCCAGCACCCGCAAGCGGTGCACATCGATCAAGGTTTGGGCTTGCGCAGGCAATTGGCCAAAACGATCGACGATCTCTTCGAGCAAGCCGTCGATCTGATCGGGGGTTTGGGCGCTGGCGAGCTTTTTGTAAAAGCTCAGGCGCAGGTGCACGTCGCCGCAATAGTCTTCGGTGAGCAAAGCCGGGGCATGCAGGTTGATGTCGGTGACCGCGGCAAAGGGTTTGAGCAGGTCGGGCTCTTCGCCGTTTTTGAGGGCGCGCACTGCCTCGGAGAGCATCTCGTTGTACAGCTGGAAACCCACCTCGTGCATGTTGCCGCTTTGGTTTTCGCCCAGCACCTCGCCCGCACCCCGGATTTCCAGGTCGTGCATGGCCAAGTAAAAGCCCGAGCCCAACTCTTCCATTTGTTGGATGGCGTCGAGCCGTTGTTGGGCTTGTTTGGTCAGGCTTTGGGTGTCGGGCACCATCAAATAGGCATAGGCTTGGTGATGGCTGCGCCCCACGCGCCCGCGCAACTGGTGCAACTGGGCCAGGCCAAATTTGTCGGCGCGGCTGATCAAGATGGTGTTGGCGCTGGGCACGTCGATGCCGGTTTCAATGATGGTCGAGCACAGCAGCACATTGAAGCGCTGGGCCACAAAGTCGCGCATCACCCGCTCCAAGTCGCGCTCGGGCATTTGGCCGTGGGCCACCGCAATGCGGGCTTCGGGTAAAAATTCCTCCAGCCGTTGCTTGCGGTTTTCGATGGTCTCGACCTCGTTGTGCAAAAAATAGCACTGGCCGCCGCGCTTGAGCTCGCGCAGCACCGCCTCGCGGAT
The DNA here is from genome assembly GCA_947448885.1 of Comamonadaceae bacterium. Lineage (GTDB taxonomy): Bacteria > Pseudomonadota > Gammaproteobacteria > Burkholderiales > Burkholderiaceae_C > Limnohabitans. Next base: position 8,217 of record CANFPJ010000039.1, on the reverse strand, counting down.
CACCCCTTGGCCTTCATCGCGAACAAAGGTTTTGATCGCCAAGCGCCGCTGGGGTGCGGTGGCGATCACGCTCAATTCGCGCAAGCCCTCAAGGGCCATGCCCAGGGTGCGCGGGATGGGCGTGGCGGTGAGGGTGAGCACATCGACCTCGGCGCGCAAGGCCTTCATGGTCTCTTTGTGGCGCACGCCAAAGCGGTGTTCTTCGTCAATCACCAACAGACCCAGGTCTTTGTACTTGACCGATTCGCTCAGCAGCTTGTGCGTGCCGACCACGATGTCCACGCTGCCGTTGGCCAAGCCGACCAAGGTGGCGTTGACTTCTTTGGCCGAGCGAAAACGGCTGACCTCGGCCACCTTCACGGGCCACTTGGCAAAGCGGTCGCTCAGGGTTTGAAAGTGCTGTTCGGCGAGCAAGGTGGTGGGCGCCAAAAACGCCACTTGTTTGCCGCCCGTGATGGCCACAAAGGCGGCGCGCAAAGCCACCTCGGTCTTGCCAAAGCCCACATCGCCGCAAACCAAGCGGTCCATCGGGCGTGGGCTGATCATGTCTTGGATCACCGCATGGATGGCCGCGCGTTGATCGGCGGTTTCTTCAAAACCAAAGTCGTTGGCAAACACCTCGTAGTCGGCCGCGCTGTAGCGAAAAGCGTGACCGGTGCGCGCCGCGCGGCTGGCGTAAATGTTGAGCAACTCAGCGGCCACGTCGCGGATTTGCTCGGCCGCTTTGCGCCGCGCTTTGTCCCATTGGCCCGAGCCCAAGCGGTGCAGCGGGGCTTCATCGGCGCTCACGCCGGTGTAGCGGCTGATCAGGTGCAACTGGCTGACCGGCACATACAGCACCGCTGCCTCGGCGTATTCCAGGTGCAAAAACTCTTGCAAGGTTGGGCTGCCATCGGCTTGCGGCGCAGCGCCCATGTCCAGGTGCACCAAGCCCCGGTAGCGGCCAATGCCGTGGGCGCTGTGCACCACCGGGTCACCCACATTCAGCTCGGCCAGGTCTTTGATCAAGGCATGCACATCGCTGACTTGCTCTTGTTTGTGGCGACGGCGCACACCCGGGCTGGTGGCAAACAACTCGGTCTCGGTCACCAAGTCCAGACCGCGCTCGATCCAGGCAAAGCCTTGTTGCAAAGCGGCGGTGGCCATGCCCCAGGGCGCGTCGCTGGCCTCAAAGGCGGCCAAGTCGTCAAACACCGCCACGCTCAGGCCGCTGGCGCGCACAAAGTCCAGCAAGCTCTCGCGCCGGCCTGCGCTTTCGGCCAAGATCAGCACCCGCCGGTGGCTGGCAGCGGCGTGGGTTTTCAAGTGGATCAAGGGGTCAGAGGCACCGCGCAAGGCCTGCAAACCGGTCAGTGACTGGACCCAGGCGTTGTCGGCCGCGTCACCGCTGTGTTCGCGCAAGGCCAATTGCCCATGGTGGTTGGCGGCGGTGTAGAAAGCCTCGGCGCTCAAAAACAAGCTGGCCGGGGGCAACACCGGCCGCTCGGGGTCGCCGCGCACCAAGCGGTGGCGCTCTTGGGTGTCTTGCCAAAAATGGGCAAAGGCTGCGTCCAAGTCGCCATGCAAAGCCACCAGGGCCTGTGGACCCAGGTAGTCAAACACGGTGGCGGTGTCGTCAAAAAACAAGGGCAGGTAGTACTCGATGCCGGCTGTGGCCATGCCATTGCCCATGTCTTTGTAGATGCGGCTTTTGGTTGGGTCGCCCTCGAGCAATTCGCGCCAGCGGCTGCGAAATTTCGCGCGCGCCGCCTCGTCCATGGGGAACTCGCGCCCGGGCAGCAAGCGCACCTCGGGCACCGGGTACAAGCTGCGCTGGCTGTCGGGGTCAAAGGTGCGGATGGAGTCGACTTCGTTGTCGAACAAATCCACCCGGTAAGGCACCAAGGAGCCCATCGGGAACAGGTCGATCAAGCCACCCCGCACCGCGTATTCCCCCGGGCTGACCACCTGGGTCACGTGGTTGTAGCCCGCCAGCGTGAGCTGGGCGCGCAGCGCGGCCTCATCAAGCTTTTGCTTGACCTTGAAGTGAAACGTGTAGCCGGCCAAAAATGAGGGCGGCGCCAACCGGTACAGCGCGGTGGTGGCGGGGATGAGAACCACATCGGCTTGGCCTTGCGAAATTTGCCACAGCGTGGCCAGGCGTTCGCTGATCAGGTCGTGGTGCGGCGAAAAGCTGTCGTAGGGCAGGGTCTCCCAGTCGGGAAACAGCACGCAGCGCAGGTCAGGGGCAAAAAACACCATCTCTTCCAGCAGGCGCTGGGCATCGTTGGCATGGGCCGTGACCACCGCCACGCTGCGCCCCGCGCTGCATTCGCGGCGGGCCCATTGGGCCAACAGCAAAGCGTCGGCGCTTCCCGCCGGGCGGGGCAGGGCGTGGCGTTTGCCAGGGCTGAGGGAGGGGACGTGCATGGGTGTAGTGACCGACAAAAACAAGCCACCCCAAGCCAACGGGCATGGGGTGGTGTTGAGTGATTTTAGGGGGCAGCCAGTTGGATCATCCAGATGAGCAAGTCGCGCGCAGGGCGCGTGGGGTGGGCGTCGATCAGGTCTGGAGGGTGGCGCCCTTGGACGGCCCAAACATCCATGCTTTGTGGGTGCGGTGTTGGTGCACGCGGCGGATCAAATTGTTATTACAATGAGCCGCGATGCGCATCGAATTTGATCCGGCAAAAAACACAACCAACATCCGAGAACGCGGGTTGAATTTTGAGTGCGCTGCCAATTTCGATTTTGATTCAGCCCTCATCCAGCCAGACACCCGCAAAGCCTACCCAGAGCTGCGCTATGTGGCGGTGGGCTATTTGGAGCAGCGCTTGCATGTGTTGTGTTTCACCCCGTTCCCTGGGGGTATCCGGGTCATCAGTTTTCGCAAAGCCAATTTGAGAGAGGTCAAAAGCCATGGGCAAAACCACACCACTGACGAATGAAGAAGGCGAAGTGCGCGAACTCAGTGCGGCTGATTTGAAACGTTTCAAACCCGCTCACGAGGTTTTGCCTGCCAGCTTGCAAAAAACGCTGGGCATGAAACAACGCGGTCCGCAAAAAAGCCCGACCAAACAAATGACCACCATCCGTTTGTCACCCGAGGTCATGAGCGCCTTCAAAGCTACAGGCGCGGGCTGGCAAACACGCATTGATGGCGCATTGAAAGATTGGCTGAAAACAAACCCACTTGGTTGATGGTTCAGCTGATGGGCCCAGGGTGCCCCTCTACAATCAAAAGCCATGCACGCTGCCCCTGCAAATCCCCTTTTTCACGCACTGATTCCCTGCGCTGGGACGGGCAGCCGTGCGGGCACGGCCCAGCCCAAGCAGTACCAATGGATCGCGGGCCAGGCCATGGTCATGCACACCGTGCAGGCGCTGGCGCAGGTGCAACAACTTCACAGTGGTTGGCTGATTGTGTCGCCGCAAGACCCATATGAGTGGCCCACACAAGCATGGCCCGATCGCTTCCAACGGGTGGCGGTTGGCGGCGATAGCCGCGCTGAGAGTGTGTTCAACGGCTTGCAGGCCATGTTGGCTGCGGGCTTGAGCGGTCAGGACTGGGTGCTGGTGCATGACGCCGCGCGGTGTTTGGTGTCGCCGGCGTCGGTGAGCCAACTGATCGACACCTGCCAACACGATGCGGTCGGTGGCTTGCTGGCCTTGCCCTTGCCCGACACCCTCAAAAGCGAAGTGGGTGGGCGCGTGGCAGCCACCTTGCCGCGTGAGCACAAATGGCTGGCGCAAACGCCGCAAATGTTTCGCTTGCAAACTTTGCACGATGCCCTGGCCCAGGTAGCGGGTGGCGGTTTTGTGGGCATCACCGACGAGGCCAGTGCCATCGAGCGCCTCGGCTTGAAGCCCCGTTTGGTGGCCGGCTCGGCGCAAAACTTCAAAGTCACATACCCGGCAGATTTCGCCCTGGCCGAGGCCGTCTTGGCCGCTCGCGATTCATCGCCCCCACACAAGGATTTGGCATGACCACCATGATGCGCATTGGCGAGGGTTGGGACGTGCATGCCTTGGTGCCTGGGCGTGCCTTGGTCGTGGGTGGGGTGCCCATCGACCACCCACAGGGCTTGCTGGGCCACTCTGACGCGGATGTGTTGCTGCATGCCATCACCGACGCGCTGCTGGGGGCGGCGGCGCTGGGTGACATTGGCAGCCACTTCCCCGACACCGACGCCCAACACCGGGGCGCTGACTCGCTGGTGTTGTTGCGCGAGGTCGGTCAACGGGTGCGGCAAGCGGGGTATGAGATTGGCAACATCGACGCCACCATCGTGGCCCAAGCGCCGCGCATGGCGCCGCACATCCCTTTGATGCGCGAACGCATCGCCCATGCCCTGGGGGTGGCGGTGGGTCAGGTGAATGTGAAGGCCAAAACCGCTGAAAAACTCGGCCCCGTGGGTCAGGGCCAGAGCATGGAAGCGCGGGCTGTGGCCCTGATCACTTCCCAGGCGTGAACACGTAGCCCGAGCCCCACACGGTTTGCAAAAACCGGGGCTGATTGGGCTCCACTTCAATGATCTTGCGCAAGCGCGCCACTTGCACATCCAGGCTGCGATCGTTGTCGGCCAGGGGCCGGCCCATGACCATCTGGGCCAGTGTTTGGCGATCCAGGGGCTCACGGGGGTGGCTGACCAACACCTTGAGCAACTCAAACTCGCGCGTGGTCAAGTGAATCGGTTTTTTGCCTTTGAGCAAGCTGCGTTCGGTCAAGTCCAGCACAAAGGGGCCAAAACGGAATCGCTCGGGTGCGGCAACGGCCTTGGTGGGGCGATGCAGTCGGCGCAAACAAGCTTGAATGCGGGCCAAAAGCTCTCGCGGGTTGATGGGCTTGATCAAAAAATCATCGGCCCCCACCTCAAGCGCGACGATCAGATCGATGGGGTCGCTGCTGGAGGACATCATGAAAATGGGAAATTCCAGACCTTGTTGTCGCAAATGCCTCAAATTCGCCAATCCCTGGCCATCTGGCGCGGCATTCATGATCAACAAATGGGGGGCATCACCCTGCGCCAAGGCCGTGTTGAGGTTTTTGGCGCTGGAGAATGGCGTGACCTCAAAACCTGATTTGGTCAAAAAATTGACAAGCAATTGCAAGTTCAGGGGTTCGCTCTCCAGGAGCCACAACGAATTCTTCATGAGCTTGACAACAACTCGATGGTCAAATCAGCTTTTTGGGATGCTCGGGGTGCCCCAATTTTGAAAAATCGAGACTTTGTGGTTTTCATACAATATTTTTTGTTTGTACGACAGTGTGCGCTTTTTTGATTAAATAAGTTGACTTTATCAAAAAATATGTTTTTGTGTTAATTGGAGGTTTATTTCCTTACTTGTTGATGCATTTCAAAGAAATGTGGGTCTTTCACAGGCATGGACCTCTTGCCATGGTTAGGATGAAAGCCTGTTCCAACCCAGGCAAAGATCGTGACCTTTTCCACCCCTTTGACCCCCGATTTACAGTTCTTGGCTTGCCCCAGCCTGCCGCTGGCCGATGGCCGGGTGCGGCGCATGGCCTATTGGCAATGGGGCGACCCGCTGGCCCCGCACCTGGTGATGTGCGTGCACGGCTTGAGCCGCCAGGGACGCGACTTCGATGTGCTGGCCCAAGCCTTGTGCGCGCGCATGCCAGGGGGGGGGCGGGTGGTGTGCCCCGATGTGGCGGGGCGCGGCCACAGCGACTGGTTGCCAGACCCCATGGCCTACCAGTTGCCCACTTACGCGGGCGACATGTTGGCCTTGGTGGCGCACTTGCATGCCCAAGCGCCCGTGGCGACCCTGGATTGGGTGGGCACCAGCATGGGCGGGCTGATCGGCTTGTTGCTGGCTGGGCAAACCGCTTTGCAGCAACCGGGCCCCGCTTGGGTTCCGATCACCCGTTTGGTGCTCAATGACGTGGGGCCGGTGGTGGCCTGGCGTTTCATCGAGCGGCTGCGCACTTATATCGGGCAGATCGGCCATTTCGACGCGCTACAAGCCGGTGCCGACCACCTGCGTCGCATCTCCCCCGGCTTTGGGCCGCACACCGATGCCCAATGGTTGGCTTTGAGCACGCCCATGCTCAAGCCCTTGCCCAACGGCGGTTGGACCTTGCATTACGACCCCGCGCTGGCCCAACCGGTGCATGCCATGACCCCTGAAGCGGCCCAGCAAGGGGAAGCCTTGCTCTGGCAGTTGTACGACCACATCACGGCACCCACCTTGCTGTTGCGTGGGGCCGATTCCGATTTGCTCACCCCCGAGGTGGCCCAAGCCATGCAGCAGCGCGGGCCGCGCGCCCAACGCGTGGACTTGCCCGGTGTGGGCCATGCCCCGACTTTGGTGGCCGCCGATCAGGTGGCGGCCGTGGCCTCCTTCTTGCTAAGCTCAGATGCATGAGCCTTGAAGCCAGCGTCATCGACTTGAAGCGCCCCGTGGCGGAAATGACGCCGGTGTTGGCGCTGGTGAATGCGTCCTCAGACGAGGGCGAGGGTTTGCTCGAGCGCGCACGCGCCATGGCCGAACCCTTGTTGGTGGGTGAAACCTTCGACGGTGGCGAAAACAACTGGCAGCATGCCCAGGCGATGGCCCACATCTTGGCTGCCATTGGCGGCTCGGCCGCTTTGCAAGCGGCGTGTTATTTGGTTTACGCCTGCGACCACCTGAGCAAGCCCGCCGAGGTGTTGGGTAAGGCTTTTGGCCCGGGCTTGGCCAGTTTGGCCATCGAAACCCATAAGTTGTTGCATGTGCAACGCCAAGCGCGCCGGGGGATGCGGGCTGCAGGGGCTGACGCGGGCGCTGACACGGCTTTGGCGAGTGAAAACGTGCGCAAGATGCTGTTGGCGTTTTCGCGCGACTTGCGTGTGGTGCTGCTGCGCCTGGCTTCGCGCCTGCAGACCCTGCGCCACATGGCCGCCCACAAACTCGCAGTGCCGCCAGACCTGGCGCAAGAAACCTTGCAGGTGTTTGCCCCCTTGGCCAACCGCTTGGGCATTTGGCAGCTCAAGTGGGAGTTGGAGGATTTGTCGTTTCGGTTCCTGGAGCCCAGCACCTACCGCGAGGTGGCGGCCATGCTGGATGAAAAGCGCGTCGAGCGCGAGGCCTTCATGGCCGAATGGGTGCAGCGCTTGCAAACCGACTTGAAAACCCAGCACATTCAGGCCCAAGTGCACGGGCGGCCCAAACACATCTACAGCATTGTCAAAAAAATGCGCGGCAAATCGCTGCCCTTTGACCAGGTGTTTGACATCCGCGCGGTGCGGGTGGTGGTCGACAGCGTGCCCGATTGCTACGCCGCCCTGAGCTGGGTGCACAGCCATTTCACCCCCTTGGTCGAGGAGTTTGACGACTACATTGCCCGCCCCAAAAGCAATGGCTACCAGTCGCTGCACACCGTGGTGCGCGACGCGCAGGGGCGGGCGATTGAGGTGCAAATCCGCACCCAGGCCATGCACGCGCATGCCGAGCTGGGCGTGGCCGCGCATTGGGCCTACAAAGAGGCCGGCAGCAAAGGCTACGCCGGTGTGGCCGCATCCAAGGCCGCCAGCGACAAGATTGCCCTGATGCGCCAGCTGCTGGCGTGGGAGCGCGAGATGACCGGCGCGGGGGATGCCCAGGCCGGCGCAGCGGCGATGCAACACGACCGCATTTACGTGCTCACGCCAGACGCGGCGGTGGTCGAGTTGCCAGTGGGCGGCACGGGGGTGGACTTTGCCTACACGGTGCACACCAATTTGGGCCACCGCTGCAGAGGTGTGCGTGTGGATGGGCAGATGGTGCCTTTGAGCACCCCGCTGGACAATGGCCAAACGGTGGAGGTCATCGCCGCCAAAGAGGGTGGCCCTTCGCGCGATTGGCTCAACCCTGAGTTGGGCTTTTTGGCCAGCGCCCGGGCGCGGGCCAAGGTGCGTGCTTGGTTCAACGCCCAGGTGGCGCAAGAGAACGTTGCGCGCGGTCGCGACGCGGTGGAAAAGCTGCTCCAGCGCGAGGGCAAAACCGCCACCCGGCATGAGGACTTGGCCAGCAACTTGGGCTTTGCCAGTGCCGAAGCCTTGTTTGAGGCGGTGGGCAAAGACGAGTTTTCGCTGCGCACCATCGAGACGTTTTTACGCCCGATTGAACCCTTGCCCGCGGCTGACGATTGGCTGCGCCACAAGATCAACCGCAAAAGCGCCAGCGCCAGCACCGGTGGCGTGTTGGTGGTGGGCATTGACGCCTTGATGACCGAGCTGGCGCGCTGCTGCCGCC
>CANFPJ010000038.1 GCA_947448885.1 Comamonadaceae bacterium | reverse complement strand
GCTGCGCTGTGTCACCCGTGCGCAAGCCGTCCACCAGACCTGTGGCTCGGGTACCCAAATCCCCAAGCTGTGGCGTGCACGGGTGATGCCGGTGTAAATCAATTCGCGCGACAGCACGGGCGCATCGCGATCGGGCAATACCAACAGCATCCGGTCAAACTCGGAGCCCTGCGATTGGTGCACCGTCATGGCCAGAGCGGTGTCGACATGTTCCAAACGGGTGGGGGCCACCCATCGCACCCCATCGGTGCCATCGGCAAAGGCCACCTGCAATGGGGTTTTGCCATTCACAGCGCGGGGCAAACACAGCCCCACATCGCCATTCATCAGGCCCAAGGAACTGTCGTTGCGGGTCACCACCACGGGGCGGCCGGCATACCAACCCCCCATGGGCAAACCCAGGCTGCGTGCCAAGCCCAGGTTGAATGCGTGTACCCCCCAAGGGCCTTCGCGCAAAGCGCAGAGCACCCCAAAGCGACCCCAATCGGTCAAACACTGGCGTGCTTGCGCGTCGCTGCAAGCCACCGGTTCGCGCCCAGGGGGGTGGGTGGCCCAAGCGCGCATGTGCTGCAGCCACTCTGACCATCCGGCACGCAAAAGTGCCACTGGTTTGGGGCCCCACATGGCAGATCGGTTATCGCTGACTGGCCAGCGCGAAACGCCCAGCGATTGGGGGTCTTGCAGCGCATTGGCTTGATGCCAAAGGGCTTGCAACCGAGGCCGGTCGTCGGTGTTGACCGCCTGGGCCCATTGACCAATGGCGCTGTCATGGCCAAAGCGATGGCTGTGGGTCAAGGTGGCGGTGGCGTCGCGCAGCAGGGGGCTGACGCACAGCTGGGCCATCACCGCGCCGGCTTCCACCGAGGCGAGTTGGTCTTTGTCGCCCAGCAAAACCAAGTGGGCCTGGGTGGGAATGGCTTGCAGCAAGCGAGCCATCATTTCCAAATCAATCATCGAGGCCTCGTCGACCACCACCACGTTCGCGTGCAGGGTTCTGGGTGCATGGGGTGCAGCTGCGAAGCCATGCCAACCGAGCATTTTGTGCAAGGTTTGTGCTTCGGCGGGCACTGCGGTTTTCCAGCCTGCGGGCAAAGCTGCGTGGGCCTGGGCCATGGAGGCATTCAAACGTGCCGCGGCTTTGCCCGTGGGGGCAGCCAGCAGCACGCGCAGCGGTGCGGGGCCGTGCGCTTGTTGCAGCAAGGCCAATAAGCGCATCACCGTGGTGGTTTTGCCCGTCCCCGGCCCGCCGGTGATGATGCACGTGCGCTGTTGCAAAGCCATGGCGCAGGCCAGGCGTTGGCTGTGTTGCGGGGCCTGCGGATCTTCAGGGCCAAACAAAGCGTCAAGCCCAGTGGCGGATGGCGCCACACGCACAGCGCCCAGGGCTTGGCGCACTTGCAAGTGTTGGCGGATGTTGGTTTCTGCGCGCCATGCCCGGCGCAGGTACAAGCGGTTTTCACTGACCACCAAGGGCGATGTGTCCCCGTTGCACCAAGGCAGGCTGTCCAGCGCTGGCGCCCAGTCCGTGGGCAGGGCTTGGACGTCGGCGTGGGCCCAGCCCAACAGGTTGGCCGCATCGTTTTGCAAGGCTGCGATGTCCAGGCAAGCATGGCCACGCCCCCATTGGTGGCTGGCCAGCGCGGCCAGCCAGATGTGTGTGTCGCATGGGGGGGGGATTTGCTGGCACAAAAAATCGGCCCATGCCCGGTCCAGCGGTGTCAAGGCGGGTGCGGGTGCCAGCACAGCCCTGGCGGGTCCAAACGGCTGACCATGCGGCTTCATGCGGCGTCCCTCTTGAGCAGGGCATCGAGCGCTTCGATCAATGCCCGGGCGGGCCGGTGCCCATGCACGCCGGCACCGGGCTGGTCAATGCCACGCAAGAACACATACACCGCACCGGCCATGTGTTGGTCGTAGTCATAGTGGGGCAGACGAACTTGCAGCAAGCGGTGCAGCGCCAAGGTATAGAGCACATATTGCACGTCGTAGCGGTGGTCCAGCACGGCGGCTTCCAGATCAGGCGGTTGGTAGTTGTCGAGTCGATTGGACTTGTAGTCGAGCACGCCATAGCGGCCTTGGTGCTCAAACACCAAGTCCATCACACCGGTGAGCATGCCATTCAGGCGCTGGGGCCATAAAGCGCGGCGAGCCATACCCGGCAATACTTGTGCGCTGATCAAGGCGTCAACGGCTTGGGTGGACGCACGCGAGACGGCCAAGGTGAAGGGCATTTCGGCCCAGGCTTGGGTGGGCGTGAGCTGCCCCAGAACCAATTCGGGTGCGCCCGACACGGGGGTGGGCAATGGGGTGTGCAACAACGCTTGCAGCCAAGGATCGATGAGTGCGATTTGCGCCTGGGTCAAATCCAAAGCCATGGCCTTGCGCGCCACCAAACCCTGCCAGGCCAGAAGCTCTGGGGCGGCTTGGTGGCTGGGATCTTGGGCCAAAGGCCAAGCATGCTCGCATTGCCATTGCAGCAAATCGTGCAGCAATGAACCACTGCGCGCACCGGCGGGGAATGCTTGCCAAGGTGAGGGGCGCAGGGCGGGTGCGTCCCCCAGCCCGGGCAAGGCTGCCGCTGTGCCGATGCGCTCGCCCATCTCGGGCCAGGGAAGGTCTGGTGGCGGTGTGGGGTTCCAGTCCGGTGTGTCGGGTTGGACTTCGTCGCTGGCTTGGATCGCCAGTTCGGCGTCGAGTTGGCGCGTCATGGCGCTGAAGCTGGCCGTCCACCAACGCTGGGGATTCAAAGGCCTGGGGGTGGCCAGACGTGAAAAGTCCAGTGGATTCGCTGGGCCGCGATAAACGCTTTTGCGACCCTCGATGGTGCTGGCTTCGAGCACTTCGATGTGGATGTCTGGGCAGCTGCCCCATGCGGCGTGGAGTCGCTCCAGCAGGTCGTGCTTGGTGCAGCGCTGAAGCAGTTCGCAAGGCGCAGAGCGCAGCAACCGCGCCTTGGTCGTGGCCTCACGCAACTCGCCAGTCACCTGGCCCATGCCCACCCAGGCCGCTTCTTTGGCCCGGGTGAGCGCGACGTAAATCAAGCGCATGTCCTCATCGCTGCCAACCTCGGCCTCAACACTTGAGGGTTCCGCTTCCCACAGCGACGCGGGCGCTGCGGCACTGTCAGCTGGTTTGCCAAAGCTGGACAAAAACGGCACCCACACCCAGGGGTATTCGAGCCCTTTGCTCTTGTGATAGGTGATGATTTGAACCCGTTGGGCATCAGACTCCAGCCGCATGTGGGCCGATTCCATGGGCGGGGCGTCGGATTGAATTTGCGCGCCCAAATACCGCGTCAAGGCGAGGCAACCGTTCAAGCGTTCGCTGGCGTGCTGCAGCAACTCACCCAAGTGAAGCAAGTTGTTGATGCGCCGCTCACCATCGGCGCTGGCGAGCAAGCGTTGGGCCAAACTGCTGCCCATGTTCGTTTGCGCATGCAGCCACTGCTGCAGCATGGGCCACACACCAGCGCGCAGCCAAGTTTGGTGCCAAGCGTGCGCCAGCGACTGCCACGCGTCCAATTCACCCCCATCGGCCAAACTCTGGGGCAGCGTGTGGGCAGGCAAGCCCCACAGGCGGGTGGCCAAAGCTGCGCGCAAGCGGGCGGTATCGCGCGGCGCACTCAATGCATGCAACCAGTGCCACAGGTCCATGGCCTCATCGCTGTGATAAACGCTGTCGCGCTCGGACAAATAAACGCTGGCCACGCCGCGCTGCTGCAGGGCTTGGCGCATCAATTGATGGTGGTGGTGACCCCGCACCAGCACGGCGATCTGGCCCGCTGGGATGGATTGGCTTTGCAAAGATTGGGCGATGTGCTCGGCCGCAGCCTGCGCCATGCATTGTTCAAAGCGGCCTTTGCCCAGGGTGTCTTGATCGGCGGTGCTGTCACGCACCACCCAGACCGACAAACCGCGGGCCTGTGGGGGGTGGGCTGCTGGGGCCGCGGCCGGTTGGCGTGCGGGCAAAACCGCGGAAAAATCCAACTGCGAAAACGGGTTGGGGTGTTGGCCAAACACATGGTTGACCGCTGCGACCAATGCGGGGGTGGAGCGGTGGTTGTGCGACAGCACATGCACTGCATGTGGGTTTTCAAGCAGGGCATGGTCGCGGGCTTGCAAATAGGTGCTCAGGTCGGCGCCGCGAAAACTGTAAATCGCTTGTTTGGGGTCTCCAATCATCAACCAGCACAGGTTGGTTTGGGCGGCGTAGATCCGCTCCAAGCTGCCACACTGCCAAGGGTCGGTGTCTTGGAATTCATCGACCAGGGCCACCGGGTATTGATCGCGCACGGCCTGGGCCATGCGGCCGTCGGCTTGCTGCAAAGCCGCGTGCAGGCGTTGCAGCAAATCTGAAAAATCAAATTGGCCGCTGTGGTTTTTGCTGGCTTGCATCGCCTGCCAACACGCGCTGGCGGCGTGTTGGCGCAGTTGCTCGGCAAACGTGGCGCCCAGCTCGGCGTTGAGGCGGTATTGGTCGATCAGCGCAAACACCGACGCTTGGGGCGCCTCCACCCACTTTTGGGCCACCAAGGTCTGGCGCCCAAAACGGTTCAGCACCTTGGGGTCGATGTCTGCGCCCTGGTGCCAGGCCTGCATCTGTTCCAACCAGCGTGGCAGGTGTGCGGCCGAGTACGTGCGCAAGTTCAAATGCCCTTGCGCCGCAGCCTGTTTCAAAGCGGCCACAGCCGTTTCGTCCCAGGCTTGGCGCGCTGCTTCCCATTGCGCCGCCCGTTGTTGGGCCCATGCGGCCCGTTCGGCAGCAATGTGCGCCGGCGTGCGTGTCGCCCAAGCCAGGCCCTGGGCGAGGCTTTGGGGGCTGCGTTCCATCTGGCGCCAAAGCGGCAACAACTGCGCCAACAAGGCAGAAGGGGAGGCGGCCACTTCTTGGTGGATCCATTGCGTGTCCTCTTGGCCCAAGGGGTAAAACCAACGCCGCCAATGGTCTTGAACGGTTTGGCGTTGCAAGGCCGACACGTCCTCCAGCCGGGTTTGCTCAAACAGGCCTTGGCTGTCGAATGCGTGTTCACGCAGCATGCGCAAGCTCCAGCCGTGGATGGTGTGGATGGCCGCCTCGTCCATCCACTGCGCGGCATGCTCCAAGCGTTGCACGCAACTGGCATGCCAACGGGGATCAATGCGGTCGCGCAATTGCGTCAGAAATGCATCGGTGCCTGGCCCCTGGGGGCCAAAAGCCTGAGCGGCTTCGCCCAGCCGCTGTCGAATGCGCTCGCGCAACTCGGCGGTGGCCGCTTCGGTGAAGGTCATGACCAAGATCTGTGGCGGCAGCAAGGGTGCTCCCAAAGCCGCCTGCGGTTGAATGGGGTTGCGCAAGCCCAAGACCAAGCGCAGGTACAAAGCGCTCAAGGTCCAGGTTTTGCCCGTGCCCGCGCTGGCTTCAATCACTTGCCGCCCGTGCAAGGGCAACGCCAATGGGTCCAGTGCAGCGGCTTGGTTCATGTGGTCTGCGCCGGGTGGTGACGCGTCAACACCAAATCGGCCAGCAAGGGGCCATAAAAGCGCGCGCTCCACAGGGGCAAGTGGGGGCGCAGTTGCTCAAAGTTTTCCCAATGGCGGCGCAGCAAAGGGCTGAGGCGGTGCTCGCCCGGCCAGCGCGCACCAGCGCCCACATGGTCTTCAAACACCAAACGGGCATTTCGGTCGGCCGCAGCCAAAGCCGATTCGTCGCCGTTGGCAAAGGCTTGCACCGTGGCCAGCCATTCACCGGCCGTTTGGCAGGCCAGTGGCATGGGCTGTTCCCAAGCCAGTTGGTACAGGGTGGCCAGGTCAAGCAGTTGTTGGTGGGCCTGTTCGCGCGCCAAGCTGGGCCAGCAGGCCAGCGCGTCCAGGCCAGTCACCACGCTGGTGGCTTCCCATCCGTTGGCGCACATGACCAAGTGTTGCAACCAAGTTCGGGTCAGCTTGTGCATGCGCGCACGCAAAGGCTCTTTGGCCGCCGTTTTGCGCAGCAATTGGGATGGGCTGTATTCGATGTGCAGCACCCGACCACGTTCATCGCACCACCATTCGTGCGGGTCGAACTCGCCACTGAGCTGAACCGCTTCGCCCAGGTCCATGTCCACAGCGGGTGTGACCCAGGGCATGGGGTGTTGCGTGCGCAAGCCTTTGGTGTGGGCGCGCAATCCGTCCAATTGCGCTTGGAGTGCGCCAATGGCGATGTCGCCAAAGCCGGCCAAGGGGAGCAAGCCGCTGCGGTGCAAGCCCAAGGCAGCCCCATCGGCGCTGCGCAGCAAGCCCGTCAAGGCTTGGTGCCGTTGCAAGGGGGTCAAGTCAAAATTTTCTTCGCTTTCCAAGTCGGCTTCGGGTGCGTCGAAATGGATGCGCAAACGATCTTGGTAGTAGACCGACAAGGGCTGGCGCAGCATGCTGTGCCAGCGTGCCAGCGCATGGGACGTTGGCGCTTTGTCGCCCGAGGTCGCCAGACCACTGGGACCCGAATGGGAAGACATGGGCAAAACTTCAACCGCAGTTGGTGCTGTTGCAAGCCCAGGTGTGGGTGCTTGTGTTGTCGCCCGCGATGAGGCCTTGTACAGCGCTTGCGCGGCCAAGGCCCAATGGGAGTCGAAGGTGGTGCGCGTGCTGCTTGGCAAAAAGTAGCTGGGGGAAAACGCTTGCAAGGGCATGCTCTGGATCGGTGCTTCGCTGTCCCAGGTTTGGCGCAAATGGTCGCGCAACTGACCCACCAGCACCGATGGCGGCAGTGGCTGGTGGTCGTGGGTGCGCCAAGCCTGCCAGCTGATGTACAAGCGTTCTCGCGCAGACAACAAGGCTTCTAAAAAAAGGTAGCGGTCATCGTCCCGGCGCGAGCGGTCGCCCATTCGTCGCCAGGCTGGGTTGGCCATCAAATCAAAGTCGCGTGGTGTCTGAGCCCGGGGGTAATCGCCATCGTTCATGCCCAGCAAAGCGACCACCCGAAACGGCACCGAGCGCATGGGCATGAGGCTGGCGAATTGCACGCCTTCGCCCAAAAAGCGCTGGTGCATGCTGGGTGTGGCGATGTTTTGCAGCCAGTGTTCGCGCACCACCACGGCCGGCACCGGTGTGTCCAGGCGTGCTTGCTCGCACAGGCCGACCCAATCGGCCAGACCCGTATGCAGCCGTTCGAGCAAACGCTCCTCGGCTTCTTGGGTGGGCTTAAAAAAACGTTTCAACATGGGCGCCAGCACCGCTTGCCATTGGGCGGGTGTGTGGGCTTGGCCCATGGTGTGGCCCCAATCGGTCATGGCTTGGAGCCAATCGAGCAAGCGGCTGATCAGCGCAGCGTCCAAGCCGCCCACCCCCGGCGTGGGGACCGTGTCACCCCAGGCTTGGCCCAATGGGTCACTCAGGGGGTCGGTGCCACAGGCGAAGCCCAGCAACAGGCGGCGCAGGCCGAAAGCCCAGGTGTTGTGGTCGGCGTCAGGCAAATCGGGCGCCATGCCCCATTGCTGGCGATGCCCCGCATCCATGCCCCAGCGAACCCCTGACGCTTGCAGCCACTGGGTCAAGGTGGCCAAGTCGTCGCTGCGCAGACCAAATGCCTGGCGGATGGCTTCGATCTCGAACAAGGCTTGCCAATCGGTCAGGCTCAGCCGCCATTGGGGCCATTGCAACAGCGGGTCCAGTGCCTGAAGCCATGGGTGGGTGGCGACCGTTTGATCCGCCACGGAATAAGGCAGGTGCAGCGCTTGACCGGCCGTGGTGCGGCCAAACACCGCATGGATGTGGGGCGCGAAATGGGACATGTCAGGCACCATGACCATGATGTCGCGTGTGTCCAGACTGGGGTCGTCTTTGAGCCAACCCAGCACCTGGTCGTGCAGCACTTCCACCTCGCGTTGGGCGCTGTGGCACTGCACCCATTGAATGCTGGTGTCAGTGGGTTGACGCTGGTGGTGGCTTTCTGCCGTGGGGCGCAAGTTCAAGATGTCAGACTGCAACTGCTGCAGTTGGGTGGCTGGACCCGGTCCAGCGGTATCGACAAATGCCGTCACCCGGGCTTGTGGGTGGTTCTCGAAGACATCGATCAGATGCAATTGATCGCGCAC
The DNA here is from genome assembly GCA_947448885.1 of Comamonadaceae bacterium. GTDB lineage: Bacteria > Pseudomonadota > Gammaproteobacteria > Burkholderiales > Burkholderiaceae_C > Limnohabitans. The sequence continues at coordinate 16,132 of CANFPJ010000038.1, read as the reverse complement.
CTGTTGGCCCCAGGCGGCCAGCAAGGGATGGCCAATTTCTGGCTCACTTGGGGCGTCGGTGTCGGTGGCGACTGGGTGGTGTTGCGCCGCCGCATCGTCTGTCAGGGCCTGCCATCGCTGGGCCGCAAACCGCTTGGCCGATGGGCTCAATCCCCAAGGGGTGCTGGCGCGTTGTGGGCGCACATCGCCCCAATACATTTGGCACGGGTTGGTCACGGCCACCACCACTGGAGACACCTGGGCCACAGCTGCCAGGGCTTCCAGGGTGGACAAGGGCAAAGAAGATATGCCAAACACCACCACCCGCGGGGGCAAACCGGCGGCGGAGGGTGGCGGTTCGGCCATGGCCTGCATGAAGGCTTGGTGCACCTGGGCCCGTGAATGCATGACTGACGTCTGCGACTCGGCCAGCCCTGGCTTGTCCAGTTGCACATCTTGCAGCAAGCAGCGCCACAAAGCGGGTTGCCAACGCTGGGCTTCGGGCAAGGCTTGCACTTGGTTGCGTTGTCCACGGATCTGGTCCTCGCCCCTGGCCCAATCTTGCAGCCAGTCGGCGCGGTGATTTTGGTAGCCATCAAACACATCGGCCACTTGCAGGGCGAGTTGGTAGGCCTTGCGCGCTGGAGACGCCTGGGCGCCAGGCGTCTCCTTGTCTGACGGGTGCGGGCTCAAGTAGTTTTTCAAAGGGGCGTAGACCGGGTCGTCCAAGCCTTGTGAAAACAGGCGCAGCAGTCGCCAGCACAACGCGTCCTTGTCCAAGGGCATGTGCTCGCTCACACGCTGGCCCCCCAGCACTTGCCGGTACATCCGCCACAAAGCGGTGGATGGCAAGTCCATCCGGGTGGCGGCGCAAATGCCCAGGCCTTGGGGGCTGGCCAGTTGCAGCTCCAACCAATGCTTCATGCCGTTGCTTTGCACCAAGACCTGCTCTGCCTGCAAGGGCGGCAAAGGGTGTTGCTGCATCACGCGCAAAACCAGTTCGAACAGCACCTCCAGTTGGTTGCTGTGCAAAACGATCAATCCGGGGCGCAGGGAGTGGGTCATGGGCAGGTGACAAGCTTACTGGAGCCCAGGCTCATGGGGTGCGCCTGTCTGCGCGCGGAGGCGGTTTTTTCCTCGGTGGGGAAACCAGCTTGCCGATTAAAAAGTAAAACCATATAATTAATTAATATGGTTAAGTTAAATCTAAACGTCATGATGAGTGCCCGCTGGTGTGTTTTGGGTGCGTTCTTGGCATGGGCAATGTGTCTGGGGGCTTGCAGCCCTGCGGGCAGCTCGCCGGTGCCCCACACCTTGGCCCAAGCCTGTGTCCAAGCCGGTGGCATGGTGGCCTTGTCGCGCAGCGACGATGGCATGGCACGACAAATGTGCAAGTCGCCCAGTGGGCGCATTTGTGATGAGTGGGCCATTCGCCGTGGCCAGTGTGGCCTGTGAAGCTGCTCTCGCGCCAAAGCTTGCCGATGAAACCGGCACAGGTGTGCAAAATTTCGGCGCAGGCCTTCAAGGTGTTGGCTTGCCGCGTGGGCCACGAGGGCTACCAAATCGATGCTTTCGGCGCAGATATTTTCATCATCTTGGGGGCCGATGAACCAGACGCCCATTACCTGTTGGTGGGTGCGCGCCCCGGGTCCATCATTTTGTCGGGCGCAGGGCCTGGCCATGTGTACCGCCAGGGTTCTGGTGCCGGCCATGCCCGCCGCGCTGGCAGTGGCCCCGGTTGCGCGCTGCGCAGCGGCGCGGGCCAAGGTCATGCCTACCGCGATGGTCAAGGCGACGGGGCCGCCATCCGCACCGGCGCGGGCACCGGTCACGCCATCAACCACAGCACGGGCCTGGGCAACGCCTGGCGCGAGGGCAGTGGGGCCGGAGACGCCATTCGATCAGGTCCGGGTCAGGGCCATGCCTACCGCCTGGACAACGGCCAAGGCCAGGCGCTTCGTGAAGGGCAGGGTGATGGCGATGCTTTGCGCTTTGGGTGTGAATCGGGCTGGAGTGCTCGTGCAGACTCGGGCTTGGGCCAACCCTGGAGCATGGCGGGTGCGCTGGCGCGCAGACGGGCGAGTCACCAACCCCAGCGATGAATCCCCCCGCCGAGTCGGCGCGGCCGCGGGTCTTTGCCGTTTTGGCAGCGCTCCGCAGATCGGGGCGGGGGGCTCATGCGGACTTGCGCTTACGATAGGGCTTGGATTGACTCAACCGTAATGTGCCCGCTGCCTTGAACGCATGGGACTCTTTTTATGTGGAAACCCCCCCAGCGCATCAAGTTTCACAGCCAACTGGGCCGCGCGCCCACCGTGGAACAAGCCCAAGCTTCGCGCTTGTTCAGCCCTGTCCACATCGGTCCGTTGACCTTGCCGCAGCGCACCTGGGTGCCGGCCATGGTGCCGTGGCGCTCCAACGATGAAGGCTGGGTGACCGAGGATGTGTTGCAGTGGTATGGCCGTTTTGCACGCGGTCGTCCCGGTGCCATCGTGATCGAAGCCACTGGCATCCGCGACGTGCCCAGTGGCCCGTTGTTGCGCATTGGCCATGATCGTTACATCGAAGGCTTGCAACGCTTGGTGCAAACCATCCACCGCGAAAGCCAGGGCCAGACCCGTGCGTTGATCCAAATCATTGACTTTCTCAACATCCGCCGCCGACCCGAGCCGGCCAAATTCTTCGAGCGCTTCTTGCGCATCACGCCGCGTTTGCGCCAAGCCCTGGGGGCCCAAGACTGGAGCGAGGCGGCGGTGCGTGAACACCTGACCCAGATGGACCCGCAGCAATGGCCCGAGGTGCTGGACGCACGGGAATGGGAGGCGCTGCACATGGGCGCACGCGAGCGCGTCACCGATACAGAATGGCCGCACATCCAAGAGCTGCCACAGGTCTTGCCCGGATTGTTTGCCGCGGCTGCGGGGCGCGCCCAACAAGCCGGTTTTGATGGGGTGGAGTTGCACTACGCCCACGCTTACACCATGGCCTCTTTTTTATCTGCCACCAATGTGCGCACCGACGGCTATGGCGGATCGCGCGAGCAGCGCATTCGTTTGCCGCTGGAGGTCTATGCGGCGGTGCGCCAAGCCGTTGGCCCCCAGTATGTGGTGGGTTGCCGCTATTTGGCCGAGGAGTGCATTGACGGGGGCCACACCTTGGACGATGCCGTTTGGTATGGCGAGCAGTTTGCGCGTGCGGGCATGGACTTCATTTCAACCTCGCGCGGCGGCAAGTTTGACGACGCCAAGCAGCCCGGCGTGGGATCGAGTGCCTACCCCTACACCGGGCGCAGTGGTTACGAATGCATGCCCCAATACTTGTCCGACGAGCAAGGGCCTTTTGGCCGCAACATTGCTGCCACGGCGCGCATCCGCAGCGCCATCCGCGCGGCGGGCTTGGCCACCCCGGTGGTGTGCACCGGTGGCGTGCACAACTTTGACATGGCCGAGGCCATGCTCGAGCGCGGCGATTGCGACATCGTGGGCACCGCACGACAAAGCTTGGCCGATCCCGATTGGGCATTGAAAACCTCGATGGGCTTGGGCGACCAAGTGCGTTTGTGCGAATACACCAACTACTGTGAAGGCTTGGACCAAAAGCACAAACAAGTCACCTGCCAACTGTGGGACCGAATGGAATTGGACGAACCGGGATTGCGCAAGTCCAGCGATGGCAAGCGCCGCTTGGTGGCCCCAGCTTGGGAACCGCCCGATGCTTGACATCGGTGGCGCCCGGGGGATGGATGTCCAAGCTTCTTTTTTGAATTGACTCATTTGGCGGCCATGGCAACCCCTTTTCCCACCCCTCTTCATCCCAGCGGATACACCGACAGTTTTGCCCGCGATCATTTGCCACCTCCCGAGCAATGGCCAGAGTTGGTGTTCGATGCCAGCACCTCGGCCTACCCAGCGCGGCTCAATGCCGCCGCGCAATTGCTCGATGCAGCGGTGGCCCGTGGTCAGGGCGAACGCATCGCATTGATCGGCCAGCATGGGGCACTCACCTATGGCCAACTTCTGGCACGCGCCAATCAGATGGCCCGGGTGATCCGCGAAGACTGGCGCTTGCCCACCGGCAGCCGCATCTTGTTGCGCGGTGAAAACAGCCCCGACTTGGCCCTGGCTTGGTTGGCGGTGCTCAAAGCCGGTTGCATCGCCGTCACCACCATGCCTTTGTTGCGCGCGCGCGAGCTCACGGTGATCGTGAAAAAAGCCCAGGTCACGGCTGCCTTGTGCCAGCACGCCCTGGCCGATGCCTTGGTCCAAACCCAGGCCAACTGTACGGGCTTGGCCCATGTGCTGTACTTTCAAGCCCCGCCAGACCACCCCCAAAGCGCTGAAAAGCAGATGGACGCGCACGGCACGTCGTTTGACCACGTCGACACCGCCCAAGACGATGTCGCCTTGATCGCCTTCACCTCGGGCACCACCGGCGTGCCCAAAGGCACGCTGCATTTCCACCGCGATGTGTTGGCCATTTGCGATGTGTTGTCGCGCCATCTGCTCAACCCCCAACCCAGCGATGTGTTCATCGGCACACCGCCACTGGCTTTCACCTTTGGCTTGGGCGGCCTGTTGCTGTTTCCCTTGCGCGTCGGTGCGGCTGCGGTGTTGGTCGAGCGCTGGAATCCTCAAACCTTGGTCGAAGGGATGGCCCAACACCAGGCCAGCGTGTGCTTCACCGCGCCCACGTTTTATCGGCAAATGGCCCCTCTGATCCCTGCCGGGGGGCTGCCCAGCTTGCGTGTCACCGTCTCATCGGGCGAGATGCTGCCCGCCGACACCCGCGCTGCCTGGCAGCGGGCCACGGGCTTGGAGATGACCGAGTGCCTGGGTTCGACCGAAATGTTGCACGCCTTCATCGCCTGCCGCCCGGGCCAGGTGCGGGCGGGCGCGACCGGCCAAGTGGTGCCCGGCTATCAGGCTTGTGTGCTGGGCGACGACGGCCAGCCCGTGGCGCCAGGGGTGGTGGGTCGCTTGGCGGTCAAAGGGCCCACCGGTTGCCGCTACTTGGATGACCCGCGCCAGGCCAGCTATGTGCAAAACGGCTGGAACCTCACCGGCGACGCCTACCGCATGGACGAGGACGGCTTTTATTGGTACCAGTCGCGCACCGACGACATGATCATCAGCGCCGGCTACAACATCGCCGGCCCCGAAGTCGAGGACATGCTGCTGGCCCATCCAGCGGTGGCCGAATGCGGCGTGGTGGGCGCACCCAGCGCCGAGCGCGGTCAAATCGTCATGGCGTTTGTGGTGTTGCGCGCGGGCCATGTGGGGGATGCGGCGATGGTCGAGCAGTTGCAAAACTGGGTCAAACAAGGCATTGCTGCTTACAAGTACCCGCGCTCCGTGGTGTTCGTGGACGCGCTGCCACGCACGGAAAACGCCAAAATTCAGCGCTTCAAATTGCGTGAGTGGGCACTGACGGCACACACCGGTGTCGAATAAGCCACAAGGCCAGCACCTTAAGGGATGCAAAAGCGTCAAATTACAGACACTTAGGTATTCATAAAAAGACTAAATTCGTCAATTTATATATTTTTTGATGTATTTATTGTTTTAAAAATGAGTTCTTTTCGACGCTTTGTCGACGCTGTCTGAAACTTGACGCCCATAGTAACAGTATTGTCAATTAAATTAATTTATTTGTTTTCAAAATATCGACACCTGTCGATCAACCGACACCAAGGTATTCATGTGGCTGTCGCGCAGGCACAAGCTGCGGTCTGGGGCTGCACGTAAACTGCGCATCCATGCCCCTTGGCAACCCCACATTAGAGGAGATGAACCATGAACCTGAGCCCCGAGCAGCTGGCCGCCTTTGACCGTGATGGTTATTTGTTTTTCCCGGGTTTGTTCACCCCCGAAGAGACCGCCTCGCTGAATGCCGTGGTGCCCGATTTGTACAGCCGCCGCGAGGCCTTCAATGTGCGCGAAAAAGGCAGCGATGCGGTGCGCACCAATTTTGCGGCCCACATGTACAGCGAGCCCTTTGCCAAGCTGGCACGCCATCCGCGCATGATTTTGCCGGTGCAAGACCTGTTTCAAGAGCAGTTGTACATGCACCAGTTCAAGATCAACGGCAAGATGGCTTTTGAGGGTGATGTTTGGCAATGGCACCAAGACTATGGCACTTGGCTCAACGACGACCACATGCCCACCGAGCGGGCCATGAACGTGGCCATCTTTTTGGACGATGTGAACCCTTTCAACGGCCCTTTGATGTTCATCCCAGGCAGCCACAAAAAAGGCGTGGTCAATGCCAAGCACGACCTGACCACCACCAGCTACCCGCTGTGGACGGTGGACAACGACTTGATCACCCAATTGGTGGCCCGTGCCGGTGACAAAAATGGCGGCATCGTCAGCCCCACCGGGCCTGCGGGCTCGATGATTTTGTTCCACAGCTGTTTGGTGCACGCCTCGACCAGCAACTTGTCGCCTTGGAACCGGGTCAGTGTGTATTTGAGCCTGTGTGCCGTGAGCAACCACATCCGCCGCCACAAGCGCCCTGAGTACATCGCCCACCGCGACTTTGCCCCCATCGAGTGCCTGCCCGACGATTGCTTGCTCAAAGACTACCCGGTCGATTTGCCCTGGAAAAACGGCATGCCCGCCAGCGCTTTGCAAACTTCCGCCGAAGACTTTGCGGTGGCCGCATGAACTTGCATGCCAAATTGCTCGCGCGCGCGGCCAGCCAGCGGCCCATTCGCATCGGCTTGATCGGTGCCGGTAAATTTGGTTCCATGTATTTGGCCCAAGTGCCGCGCACCCCTGGCGTGCATTTGGTGGGCATTGCCGACCTGTCCCCAGCGGGTGTGCACACCAACCTGGCCCGCGTGGGCTGGGCGCCCGAACGCTTGCAAGCCCAGTCGCTCGACGAGGCCGTTCAAAACGGCTCCACCCATGTGTCCGACGATTGGCAAGCCTTGGTGCGGCACCCGGCGATTGATGTGGTGGTGGAGTGCACCGGATCGCCTTTGCACGCGGTGGACCATATTTTGGAAGCCTTTGCCCAGCGCAAGCATGTGGTCAACGTGACGGTGGAGGCCGATGCCTTTTGTGGCCCCTTGTTGGCCACCCGCGCCCAAGCCGCTGGGGTGGTGTACTCGCTGGCCTTTGGTGACCAGCCCGCATTGATTTGCGACCTGGTCGACTGGGCCCGCACCTGTGGCTTTCCCGTGGTGGCGGCCGGTCGTGGCCACAAATGGCTGCCGCACTTTGCCCAGTCCACGCCCGAGACGGTGTGGGGCTACTACGGTCTCACCCCAGAGCAGGCGGTGCGCGGCGGGCTCAACCCGAAAATGTTCAACAGCTTTTTGGATGGCTCCAAACCCTCGATCGAGAGCACTGCCGTCGCCAATGCCACGGGCTTGGGCGTGCCCAGCAACGGTTTGCTCTACCCGCCCGCCAGCGTGGAAGACATCCCCTATGTGACGCGCCCCATCAGCGAGGGCGGCGTGCTCGAGCGCAAAGGCATGGTCGAGGTGATCTCCAGTTTGGAGCCCGATGGCCGCAAAATTCCCTATGACATCCGCATGGGTGTGTGGGTCACGGTGGAGGGTGAGACCGAATACATCCGCAACTGTTTTGAAGAATACAACGCCCACACCGACCCCAGTGGCCGCTACTTCACCTTGTACAAGCGCTGGCACTTGATCGGCTTGGAGGTGGGGGTGAGCGTGGCCAGTGTCGCCTTGCGTGGCGAACCCACCGGGGTGGCCACGGGTTGGCATGCCGATGTGGTGGCCACGGCCAAACGCGATTTGAAGCCTGGGGAAATCCTCGACGGCGAGGGCGGCTACACGGTGTGGGGCAAGCTGCTGCCCGCCGCGACTTCTTTGCGCATGGGCGGTCTGCCACTGGGCTTGGCCCACGGCGTGAAGGTGGTGCGCCCGGTCGCGCAAGGCCAAAGCTTGAGTTGGGACGATGTGGCCATGGACACCCAAACCCATGCTTACAAAATCCGCCGCGAGATGGAATCGGCCCACCGCGGTTGAATGACCCCATGCAACCGCTGACGCCCCCAGAACCGCGCGGTGCCTGGTGGGTGGTGGCAGCGGCCTTTTGCAGCTTGGCGCTGATATTTGGCGTCTCGTATTCCTTTGCCGCTTTCTTCACCGACTTTTCCAGTGAATTCCAAGTTCCCCGGGCCGATGTGTCGTGGGTGTTTGGTTTGTGCGGGTTGGTTTATTTCGTCTTGGGGGTGGGCGGGGGCATGATGGCCGACCGTTGGGGGCCACGGCGGGTGGGCGCTTGTGGCATGGTGTTCATTGCCGCCGGTCTGTGGTTGACCAGCTCGGCGCAGACCTTGACCACGATTTACATCACTTATGGGGCCCTGGTCGGCTTGGGCATTGCATTGGTTTACACCCCGGCGATTGCCTGCGTGCCCCCTTGGTTTGTGGCGCGGCGTGGCTTGGCTGCGGGCATTGCCAGCTCGGGCATTGGCGCGGGTACCCTGATTGGCCCTTTGTGCGTGAGCGCCGCCATTGGGGCCTGGGGCTGGCGCGGCGCGTTGCAGGCCATGGCTGGGGTGGTTTTGGTCGGGGGATTGGCCGTCACCGCCTTGCTGCGCCAGGCGCCCCAGGCGCGGGCCAGCCACCAAGGCCAGGCCCCCGGTTTGACCTTGGCCCAAGCCTGGCGCACGCCAGCGTTTGTGTGGCTTTATTTGGGCACCTTGTTCGGCGGGCCAGCGATGTTCATCCCATTTGCCCATGTGTCTGCCGCCGCCCGTGACCTGGGCGTGGACCCGGCCCGCGCGGTGGGTTTGGTGGGCGTGATTGGCGTGGGCAGCCTGGTGGGGCGCTTTGCCATTGGCCCCTTGGCTGACCGTTGGGGCCGCACCACCACCTTGATGGCCATGCAAATCTCGCTCGGGGCTTCTTATGCACTGTGGTACGGCGCCGAGGGCTACCTGGCGCTGATGATGTTCGCCCTGTGGTTTGGGGTGAGCTATGGCAGCATGGTTTCTTTGTACCCGGCGATTTGCATGGATGTGTTTGGGCCCCGGTCGGTGTCGGCCATTGTGGGGGCGCTGTACACCGCTGCGGCCCTGGGCAACCTGCTCGGCCCGGTGATGGCTGGCGCCCTTTTTGACCACAACCAAAACTATGTCGGTGTGATGGCGGTGTGCACGCTGTTGTCGCTGCTGGCCACCGCTTGCCTGTGGCGCTTGAGCCGGGTGGGCAGGGCACAGTACTGAGCGAACTTGAGCGCCTGCTGGCGCGTTCAGCTGCCAATGGGCCAGGTGCAGGTCCAGCCTGTTTCTTGTTGCAGTTTTTCGATGTCTTGCGGCGTGTCCAAGTCGGTCACATAGCCCAGGTGATCGCTGGGCCAAGCCAGCACCCGCGCCGATTGGGCTTGGCGCCAGGCTTTGCAAGCCATGTCGCTTGGCGTGCTCAAAATTTCGGCCACGGCCATGCGGCTGAACAGCACAGGGTTGCCCGGTTGACCATTCACCAGCGGGTACAGGGCTTGCATCCCTGGGGGCCTGTTTGCAAAAGCGTCGATCAACACCCGCACATCACGGGCTTGCAGCAGGGGTTGGTCGGCCAAGGCCATCATCACCCAGGGGTGCGAGGCTTGCATCTGCGCCAAGCCCAGGCGTTGCGACGAGGCGATACCCAGGGCCATGGCTTGGGGGTTGAAGACGGTGGCCACCCCCAGGCTTTGCAACAGCGGCGCCAAGGCGTCATGGTGCTCGCCCAGCACCACGACCAGATCTTCAATGCCCGCTTCGCGCAAGAGGGCCAGGGTGCGTTGGATCAGCGATTGGCCATTGATGTGCAGCAAGCCTTTGGGCCGGTGGCCCATGCGCGAACCGGCCCCAGCGGCCAGCACCACGGCCAGGCCCATCGCAGATGGGGCCACGGCTTCGAGGTGGAGGAGTGTGTTCATGGGGTATCAGGGTTGACCCGGCGTATGCCACCTGGGCGACGCATTATTCACCAGCCCAGGTGTGATTTTTTTGCGCCACAGGCCCAGAGTGGGGTCAGCTTGAGCGAAGATATGGTTTTTTTGAAGCACACCTGCACCATGAACGCCAATGAACAAGCCCAATCCTTGCATTGGGAAATGGGCGACACCAGCCGCATTCCCTTTGCCGCCTACACCCAGGCCGCCTTGCACCAGGTGGAGATGGAGCGATTTTTTTACCAAAAGCATTGGTGTTATGTGGGCCTGGAAGTTGAGGTGGCCGAAGTGGGCGACTTCAAACGCACCGCGGTGGGCGAGCGTTCGGTCATCATGGTTCGCGATGCCCAAGGCCAGGTGCAAGTGTTCGAAAACGTCTGTGCCCACCGGGGCATGCAATTCATGCGCGAGCGCCACGGCAATCGCAAAGAGTTGGTCTGCCCCTACCACCAGTGGAGCTACAACCTGCAGGGCCAGTTGCAGGGCGTGCCCTTTCGGCGCGGCGTGCGCCAAGGCGGCAAGGTCAATGGCGGCATGCCGGCCGACTTCAAAACCGAAGACCACAGCCTGACCCCTTTGAAGGTGGCCACCCGTGGCGGTGTGGTGTTTGCATCGTTTGACCACGATGTGGAGTCCTTGGAGGACTTCATGGGGCCCACCATCTTGCATTACTTTGACCGCTTGTTCGATGGCCGAAAACTCACCCTGCTGGGTTACAACCGCCAGCGCATCCCCGGCAACTGGAAGCTGATGCTGGAAAACATCAAAGACCCGTACCACCCGGGGTTGTTGCACTCGTGGTTCGTCACCTTTGGTCTGTGGCGTGCCGATAACAAATCCGAGCTCAAAATGGATGCACACCACCGCCACGGTGCCATGGTCTCCACCCGGGGCGCGATGGGCAAGGCCGATCAGGTGACCCAGGTTTCGAGTTTCAAAGAAGACATGAAACTCCACGATGACCGATTTTTGGACATCGTGCCCGAAGCTTGGTGGAATGGTCCCTCGGCGGCGATGGTCACCTTGTTCCCCAGTGTGATTTTTCAGCAGCAAGTCAACAGCGTGTCCACCCGCCACATCCAACCCGATGGCCACGGCAACTTTGATTTTGTGTGGACACATTTCGGCTTTGCCGAGGACACGCCTGAGATGACCCGCCGCCGCTTGCGCCAATCCAATTTGTTTGGGCCGGCGGGCTTTGTCTCGGCCGACGATGGCGAGGTGATCGAGTTGTCGCAAATGGGCTTTGAGCAAAAACCCGAGCACCGGGCCTTGGCCGAGTTGGGCGGGCGCGATGTGGCCGACGCCGACCACATGGTGACCGAGTCGTTGATCCGGGGCATGTACGAATACTGGCGCAAGGTGATGCAAGCATGAAGATCGATCTGGCGTTGTTTTTCCAACTGCAAGCGCTGTACACCGACTACGCCTTGGCGGTGGACTCGGGCCACTGGGACGCCTGGCCCGAATTCTTCACCGACGAATGCGAATACAAATTGCAGCCGCGTGAGAACCACGAGCGCGGTTTCCCTTTGTCCACTTTGTCGTTCGAGAGCAAAGGCATGTTGATGGACCGTGCCTATGCCATCCGCGAAACCCTGTTCCACGACCCCTATTACCAACGCCATGTGGTGGGCACCCCCGTGGTGCGCGAGGTGCGCGACGGCGTCATCCACAGCGAGGCCAATTACGCGGTGTTTCGCACCAAGTTCAACAAAGACAGCACGGTGTTCAACGTGGGCCGCTACATCGACGAGGTGGTGACAACCCCGCAGGGTTTGAAGTTTGCCAAGCGCTGGTGCATCTACGACTCAGAGATGATTCCCAACTCCATCATTTACCCGATTTGAGGTTTGCATGACGACTGAATGGACGGCCGTGGCCGCAGAAACCGATTTGTTCGACGGCGCCGGCATTGGCGTGCAAGTGCAAGGGCGGCACATTGCCTTGTTCAGCATCGAAGGCCAGGCCTATGCCACCGACAACTATTGCACCCACGGCAACGCCTTGCTGTGCGATGGCTTCATCGAAGGCCACGAGGTGGAATGCCCGTTTCACCAAGGCCGCTTTGATGTGCGCACCGGCGCGCCCACTTGTGCGCCGGTGACCGAGGCGATCAAAACCTACCCCATCAAGGTCGAAGGCGGGCAGGTGTTTTTGCAGTTGTGAGATTGGATCGCTCAGCGGCTTGACCCTGGGCCATCCAATGGGCCTTGCCCAGTGGACCCTTATTTGGGCCGGTACATTTTGAACAGCTGCTCGGGCCCGATGGCAAAGTAGTCGCCCGGCCCGCCGCCCCGGGTGATGTGTTGGGCATTGGCGGTGTCGTACACGCCGTCTTTGAGCATGCGCCGCTCAATGTGCACACCCACCACCTCGCCCAGCACCAGCCAGGTGGGCACATCGGCACCAGCGGCCGATTTGAGTTGCATGATTTGCGTCACCTTGCACTCAAAGGCCACGGGGCTTTCGGCCACGCGGGGCACATCGACGATGCGCGAGGCCACGGGGGTCAAGTGGGCCAATTCAAATTCATTCACATCCGGCGGCACGGCCGCGCAGGTTTGGTTCATGGCCTCGGCCAAGGGCCGGGTCACCAGGTTCCAGACAAACTCGCCGGTTTGCTCCACGTTGTTGAGCGAGTCTTTGCGGGAGATGCTGGAAAAACCCACGATGGGCGGGATGTAATTGAAGGCATTGAAAAAGCTGTAAGGCGCCAAGTTCAACACACCGCTGGCGCTGCGGGTCGACACCCAACCAATCGGTCGCGGGGCCACGATGGCGTTGAACGGATCGTGGGGCAAGCCATGCCCGTGTGCGGGCTCGTAAAAATGAATGTCAGTGGACATGGTGAATGGGGGTGGGCTAAAAAAATGAAGATGGCGTTGAACGCCACGGTACGGTCGATCAGGCGTGTTGAAACCTGGGTGGCCCCGATTTAACCATGGGCCGGGAGCATGCCTTTGCGCACGATGAATTCCACCACTTCGGTCACCCCGGTGAGGGTTTTCAAATTGGTCATCACATATGGCCGCAAGCCCTGGGCCTGGGTGCGCATGCGCACCGTGTCGGCCTCCATCACCGCCAAGTCAGCGCCCACATGGGGTGCCAAATCGGTTTTGTTGATCACAAACAAATCACTCTTGGTGATGCCCGGCCCACCCTTACGGGGGATTTTTTCACCCGCGGCCACGTCGATCACATAAATGGTCAGGTCGCTGAGCTCGGGGCTGAAGGTGGCGGCCAGGTTGTCACCGCCGCTTTCCACAAACACCACATCGGCATTCGGAAACTTTTCCAGCATGCGGTCAATCGCCTCCAAATTGATGGAGGCGTCTTCACGGATTGCGGTGTGCGGGCAGCCGCCGGTTTCCACCCCCATGATGCGCTCGGCCTCCAAGGCGCCGCTCACGGTGAGGATGCGCTGGTCTTCCTTGGTGTAAATGTCGTTGGTGATGGCCACCAAGTCATATTGGTCGCGCATGGCTTTGCACAGCATTTCGAGCAATGTGGTTTTGCCCGAGCCCACGGGGCCACCAATGCCCACGCGCAGGGGCGGGAGTTTTTTGTGGCGGTGGGCGATGTGGTGAAGGGGTGTGGTCATGATCTGAACAGCCTGGAGTATTGGGTTTCGTGGCGCGCCGACAAAATCGCCAGGCGCGGGGCAAAGGCTTGGCGTGCGTCATCGCTCAAGCCCATGGCATGGGCGACCGCCTCGGGAATGGCCGCGCTCAAGGCGGCCAAAATGCGCTGCCCACTGCGTTGGCCCAGCGGTACGGACTTCAATGCGGCCTGCACCATGTTTTCGGCCCAGCCAAACGCGCTGGCCAGCAGCCCATCGCGCACCGGCGCCTGGTGGGTGTGCAAGGCCAGTGCAAAGGCCACCGGCCACGTCGGGGGCAGGGCCGCGCAAATGGACAAGCGTGCGGCATCGGCCTGGGCTTGGTTGCCCAGCCAATCCACCAATGACCGGCCCATTTGTTCGGTTTGCAAACGCATCTCATGGGTTTCGCGGGTTTGCAGCAGCCAGTCGTTGAGCTGCTGCAAGCGGGGCACATCGGGTTGGGCCCATGCGGCCATGGCTTGGGCCAGGACCGCCAAATCGCTGCGGGCTTGGACGAGCAGCAGTTGATCGATCAACCAGGTCTGGGCAGAGGCTTCGTCGTGCACCAGGCCATGCTCCACCGCCGCTTCCAGGCCTTCGGAATACGAAAACCCGCCCACCGGTAGCGCCGGTGAGGCCAGTTGCATCAGCATCATCAAAGCGGTGGGAGACAGCTCACGCATGTTTCAGCAACGGGCTTGGGCAGATGGCGGAAACGGCCGCATCAAGCTTGGGGCTTGTCATGCCCATGGGCATGACTGTGGTCGTGGTCACAGTGCGGCCCATGCACATGGGGTTGAGGGACATTGGACTTGTCGTGGCCATGATCGTGGTGTGCATGGCTGTGGTGGTCATGCCCATGTGCATCATCATGCCCATGCCCATGCCCATGGTGATGCCCACCCCCATGCTCGCCATAAGCACCGTTTTCGGGCTCGAATCTTTCATGCACCTCATTCACGATGAGGTGCATGGCGCGCAGCATGTCGGCCAGCACATGGTCGGGTTCGATTTTCAAGTGATCGGCTTGCAACTCTATGGGCACATGGCGGTTGCCCAAGTGGTAGGCGGCGCGGGTGAGGTCAAACGGCGTGCCGTGCGCTGTGCAATGGGTGATTCGCAACACGGCTTGGTCTGCCGCCACTACTTTGAGCAGTGAGCCGTCTTCACCCACCAACACATCGCCACCGCGCACCACTTGGCCGCGCTGCAAAAACACACCCACTTGGCGACCCGCGCTGTCGGTGGATTCAAAGCGGCTTTTTTGTCGCACGTCCCAGTCCAGCGTGATGGACGCGGCGCGTTTGAGCAATGCAGGGGCCAGGCCTTGGCCTTGTCGAATGAGTTTAGAAAAATGGATCATGTTGATTTAATTGGGGTCAGATTCCAATGATTGAGGCAAAAGTCGAAGTGCCATTTAATTGGAATCTGACCCCAAATAACCAAATAAAAATCAGAACAAGAAATAGCGCTGCGCCATGGGCAGCACGCTGGCGGGTTCGCAGGTGAGCAGTTGACCATCGGCCCGCACCGCATAAGTTTGGGCGTCCACGTCCATGTGCGGCGCGTAGTCGTTGTGCAGCATGTGGCGCTTGCCAATACCGCGGATGTTTTTCACCGCGCTCAAGGTTTTGTGCAGACCATAGCGTTCGCCAATGCCGCCAGCCAATCCCGCTTGTGACACAAAGCTGAGTGAACCCCGGTGCAAAGCCCCGCCAAATGCGCCAAACATGGGGCGGTAGTGCACCGGTTGTGGTGTGGGGATGGACGCATTGGGGTCGCCCATGGCGGCCATGGCGATGAAGCCGCCCTTCATGATGATGAAAGGCTTCACCCCAAAAAATGCCGGTTTCCACAGCACGATGTCGGCCCATTTGCCCACCTCGATGCTGCCCACCTCGTGGCTGATGCCGTGGGCAATGGCGGGGTTGATGGCGAGTTTGGCCACATAGCGTTTGACGCGGCCGTTGTCGTGCCGGTCGCTGTCGCCCACCAAACCATCTGGGCCAAAAGCGGGCAGCTTGCCGCGTTGCTGTTTCATTTTGTGCGCGGTCTGCCAGCAGCGCATGATGACTTCGCCCACGCGCCCCATGGCTTGCGAATCAGAAGAGAACATGCTGATCGCACCGAGGTCGTGCAAGATGTCTTCGGCAGCGATGGTTTCTTTGCGGATGCGGCTCTCAGCAAACGCCAAATCTTCGGCAATCGACGCGTCCAAGTGGTGGCACACCATCAGCATGTCCACGTGTTCATCCAGCGTATTGATGGTGTAAGGGCGTGTGGGGTTGGTGGAAGAGGGCAGCACATTGGCCTCGCCCACCACTTTCAAAATGTCCGGCGCATGGCCGCCACCCGCGCCCTCGGTGTGGAAGGTGTGGATAGTGCGGCCCTTGAAAGCGGCCACCGTGTCTTCCACAAAGCCGGATTCATTCAGCGTGTCGGTGTGGATGGCCACTTGGGTGTCGGTGGCTTCGGCCACGTTCAAGCAGTTGTCGATGGCCGCTGGCGTGGTTCCCCAGTCTTCGTGCAACTTCAGGCCAATCGCACCGGCGTTGATTTGCTCATGCAGCGAATCGGGCAGCGAGGCATTGCCCTTGCCCAAAAAGCCCAGGTTCATGGGGAAGGCATCGGC
>CANFPJ010000037.1 GCA_947448885.1 Comamonadaceae bacterium | reverse complement strand
TGCGGGTCGAGGATGACCACGCTCAGCGCGTCGGCGGGAATTTTCAGGCGCTCCAGGGCTTGGGCCCATTCGGTCGGCCACGCGGTGTGCCCCTGGCGTGGCGCTGGGGTCCCGGTTTCAGTGGGGGAACGTGGGGCCACCCGTGTGGTGGTTTGCGCCCCAGCACAGGTGTGCACACCCCAACTCGCCACACAAAATGCAGAAAAAAGCATTTTCCAAACAGGGCCAGAACGATTGAGCATGCGCAGATTATCTGCGCCGGTGGCAGCGACGGCAGCGGACAGGGATGACGAAAATTTCTGCCCGATGGGCGTTGGCGGCTTCACCCGGATAATCACTGCATGACACCAACACCCTTCGGCCTGGGCCGTTTGAGCGCTGCCCAAAAGGGCGCTGCGGCCGCGCTCACCACCATCGCGGTGTGGACCTCGTTCATCATCATTTCGCGCGCCTCAGCGGCGCACACCTTGCAGCCTTTCGACTTGGCCTTGTTGCGCTACCTGGGCGCGGGCGTGGTGTTGCTGCCGTGGGGGCTGTGGTTGGTGGCGCGCCAACGTGGCATGCCTGGCATGGCGTCGAGCTTTGGCGGTTTTTCGCCCTTGCCCTTGGGCCTGAGCTTGGGGCTGGGCCTGACCGGCGGGGTGCTGTTTGGATTGTTTTCGTTCTCGGCTTTTTTCCTGGCACCGGCCGGCCATGCCTCGGTGTTTTTGACCGGCAGTTTGCCGCTGTGGTCGACCCTGGTGGCCTGGGTGTGGCTGCACGAGCAAATTGGGGCCCGGCGGGCGCTGGGTTTGTTGCTGATCTTGGTGGGCGACGCGGTGGTGGGTTGGAACAGTCTGCGCCAAGCCTTTGATGGCAGCGGCGTGTGGCGCGGTGACCTGTGCTTCATGGCCACCGCCTTCAGTTGGGCTTGCTACAGCGTGATGCTCAAGCGCCACCAGGTGGATCCGGTGCGCGCCACCATTGCCACCACGGTGGTGGCCTTGGTCATATTGGTGCCCGCTTATGCGGTGGCTTGGGCCTTGGGATGGATCACCTCGGCCCTGCCCCAAGCCTCGTGGTCAGAAATGGGTTTTCAGGCGTTTTTCCAAGGGGCCATTTCGGTCGTGGTGTCGGGCATTTCTTTCAGCCAAATGGTGCGCCACTACGGCCCGGTGCGCACCAGCATGATCACCTCGGTGGTGCCGTCCACCTCGGCCATGTGCGCGGTGCTGATTTTGGGCGAGCCCCTGAACGCGCACTTGGTGGGCGGCTTGGTGTGCGTCACTTTGGGCATTTTGGCCGGCGTGTGGGCCGCCAAGCCCGCACCGGCCAAACCCACATGAACCGCTTGGCGATTGAGACCAGCACCGAGCAGTTGTCGGTGGCCGTGTCGGCGCGGGGCCAGGTGTGGGCGCACCAAGGCCCGGGTGGGGCCCAGGCCTCGGCCGGTTTGCTGGCCGCCGTGCACCAGGTGCTGGCGCAAGCGGACTTGGCACTGAACGACATCGGTGTGATCGCCATGGGCCGCGGGCCGGGTTCATTCACCGGCTTGCGCACCGCGTGTTCTGTGTCGCAAGGCCTGGCGTTTGGCTTGGGCGTGGGCATCTTGCCCATCGACACCTTGCTGGCGCTGGCCGAAGAAGGGCGCCACCTCTGCGCGGCGGGCGGGTCCGAGACCAAACCTGGGTCTGCAATGGCGGGCATTGAGCGGTTTTATGCGGTGATCGACGCCCGCATGGGCCAGCTCTACACCGCGGCTTACGAACACCGCGCTGGCCTTTGGCACACATTGCAAGCACCGGCGGTGCAAAACCCCGCCGATTGCGCGCTGCCCCTGGCCTGGACGGGACAACCCGTGTGGGCGGTGGGCCTGGCCCAGGGCTTGTTGCCCGACCTGGGCGGTGCTGCGCTGACCTGGGTGCCCGCCCACCCCACCGCCAGCGCCTTGCTGCGCTTGGCCGACCAAGCCCAGGCCGAAGGCGCCGAGGTACCGCCCGCCTTGGCCTTGCCGCTGTACCTGCGCGACAAGGTGGCCCAGACCAGCGCCGAGCGCGCGCTGGCCAAAGCCCACAGCGCGCCCACCTGAGACCAGACCGGGCCCAGGCCCATGTCGGACAATGGCGCCATGTCTGCCCTCGCCCCCACCTTGAAGAAAGCGCCCTCCGCATTGGCCCTGCGGCCCATGCGGGCGTCCGATCTGGACGCGGTGGTCTTGCTCGAGCAACAGGTCTACCCCCACCCCTGGACGCGGGGCAACTTTGCCGACGCATTGGCCGCTGGCTACCACGCGCAGTGTGTGCACCAAGACACCGAGCTGTGTGGCTATGTGGTGGCCATGGCTGGGGTGGAAGAGGCCCACCTGCTCAACATCACCGTGGCCCGAGCGCTTCAAGGCCAAGGCCTGGGGCGGGTGCTGTGGCAACACCTCTGCGCCTGGGCACCCCAGGTGGGGGCCCAATGCATGTGGCTGGAGGTGCGCCGCAGCAACGTTGCCGCACAAGCCATCTACAAACACTGGGGCTTTGAAACGGTGGGCGAGCGCAAAAACTACTACCCGGCCGGGCGCGGCCAGCGCGAAGATGCGGTGGTGATGGGGTTGACGCTGTGAGCCTGCACCTGGACGAGCGCCAACGCGCCATGCTCGCGGAGATGCACATCCGCGTGTGGCCCGCACGCAGCGATGCCACAGCCGCCCCCAGCGCAAAGGACGCTCACACCCCCACGGCTGCAACCAACGCCAGCCTCACTGCCCAGACACAGGCCAACCATCCCGCAACCGCCAGCGCCGACACGATGTCCCAGGGCGGCGCACGCCCATCGGACGCGCCATCTCACCCATCCCCGCAACCCATGAAGTCCGTTGGGGCCCCAAGACCCAGCGCAACGACGGCCAAGGCGACAAGCGATTCACCCGAGGGGGCCGATGGCACCACCTTGCAGGCCCAGCGCGATCGGGTGGCCGATTTGGGCTGGGGCGCCTTGAAAGTGGCGGTGGCTGAATGCCAAGCCTGCGCCCTGGGCCACACGCGCAGCCAAGTGGTGTGGGGCCAAGGCGCGAACGAACCAGACCCCAGCGGGGATGATGCGGCAATGGCCCCAGCGGGCGTTGGCGTGGCCCAGGCCGAATGGTTGGTGGTGGTGGCCGCGCCCACCGCCGAAGACCAAATCCAAGGATTGCCCCTGGTGGGCGATCCGGGCCGCTTGCTCGACAACATCTTGCGCGCTGTGGGCTTGAAGCGCGAGGGCTTGGGCCCCTTGGGCCACAGCGTGTTCATCACCCCTGCCCTCAAATGCGCGCCGCCCCAAGAACGCAACCCGCAAGCTGCCGAGTTGGACCTGTGCGAGCCACATCTGGCGCGGCAAATCGCCTTGTTGCGCCCCAAGGTGATTGTGGCCATGGGCCTGTTGGCCGCGCAAAGCGTGTTGCGCCAAGATGCCGAGCGCATTGCCGGTTTGCCCCTGGGGCGCTTGCGCCAGCAGGTGTGGCAACACCAAGGCATCCCGGTGGTGGTGACCTACCCCAGCGCGTATTTGATGCGCAACCCCGCCGACAAAGCCAAGGCCTGGGCCGACTGGTGCATGGCGCGCAACCTGGCCATGGGCCAAGCCGGGTAAATCCCTAGGCGGTTGGCGGGGGTTTTTCGACAACACTTGCCGATTCTGGGGGGCCGAAACCCGCGTCCATGCGGCGCGAACGGCTGACCCCCACTGCCGCCAAGGTTTTTTGTTCGCCATGACCCACCGCGTGACCCTTCACCCCAGCGCCAGCGGCTTTGACTGTGCGCCGGGACAAGCCATTTTGAAAGCCGGCTTGGCCGCTGGCCTGCGCATGCCCTTCAGTTGCCGCTCGGGGATGTGCCGCACTTGCAAAGGCCGGGTGGTGTCTGGTCAGGTGGACTTTGGCGACGCCCATGTGAAATACCTGTCGGAGGCCGAGCGCGCGCAAGGCCATGCTTTGTTGTGCTGCGCCACGCCCCTGAGCGACCTGGTGGTCGAGGTCGAAGAGATCGATCCCGATCGGCACCTGGCGCCTCAACGCATGCCCGCGCGGGTGTTGTCGTTTGACACGCCCACACCCGATGTGCGCATCGTCACCTTGGGCCTGCCCGCCAATGAACCGGTGCAGTTTCGCGCGGGTCAATTCATCGACGTGCTGCGCCCCGATGGCACGCGGCGCAGTTACTCCATCGCCACCATGCCCGAAGCCGCTGGGGTGCGCCAACTCGAGCTGCACATCCGCCACATGCCCGGTGGCGTGTTCACCGATCATGTGTTTGGCGCCATGAAGCTGCGCGAAATTTGGCAAATTGAAATGCCCCTGGGCTCGTTTTATGTGCGCGAGGACAGTGCCACGCCCATGGTCATGCTGTGCTCGGGCACTGGTTTTGCGCCCATCCAAGCGATGGTGGCCGACGGTGTGGCGCGCGGCATCACCCGGCCCATCCATTTGTACTGGGGCGGCCGTCGCCGCGCCGATCTGTACCGCGCCGAAAAAGCCCAGGCCTGGGCCGATGCGCATCCCCACATTCGCTTCACGCCGGTGCTGAGCAACGCCACGGACGCCGACGCTTGGTCGGGGCGAACCGGCTTGGTGCACCAAGCGGTGCTGCAAGACCACCCCGACTTGAGCGCCATGCAGGTGTATGCCTGCGGTGCGCCAGTGATGGTCGAGGCAGCGCGGCGTGACTTCGTGTCGCTGGCGCATCTGCCCGAGGCACAGTTCTTCGCCGATTCGTTTTTGAGCGCTGCCGACCAGGTGCCCAAGGCGACATGAAAACCATCTTCCAACCATGGCCGCCCGTCCCGCTGGGGCGCATGGCAGATGGTGTTGACCCACTTTGACCCCATTTTTTCACCTGCCTTAAGGAGACCCAAGCCATGTTGCCCGAAAACTGCACCGTTGTGCCCCAAGAACGCCAGTCCGTCATCAAGCCCTATTGCATGAGCCATGGCACCTTGGAGGTCTACAGCCTCAAAGCCTCGCGCCGTTTTTACGAAGAGTTTTTGGGGCTGGAATGTGTTCGCCATGGCAAACCCGCCATGGTCATCCGTTTGGGCATGCGCTTCCATGTGGTGTGCGTGGAGGTGGGCGATCAAATCCACCCCTGCAGCTTGCTCAACCACTGGGGCGTGGACGTGGCCACCCGCGCCGAAGTCGACGAAGCCCATGCCAAGGCCTTGGCGCATAAAGACAATTACCAGATCCGCCAAGTGCTGCCGGTGCAAGAAATGCACGGCGTCTACAGCTTTTACCTCGAAGACCTGGACCACAACTGGTGGGAGATTCAACACTACGCCAATGGCTTTCAGCACGACGATTTTTTTGACTTTGGCGACCGCTTCACCATGGAAGAAGAGGGCGACGCCGCCAACCTCGAAGAGCTCAAAAACTGAGGTTGCAGGGCGCCACCTGCCATCGATCGATTCATTCCAACCTTTTCAACGGAGACCCACATGTTCAAACCTTTTCAACGCTGGGGCGCGACCTTGGCCGGCGCCGCCAGCCTGTGCGCCGCCCTTTGGGCGGCCCCGGCCCTGGCGCAAACCACGCCCGTCCGCGTGGGTGGCTCGCTGGCGCTGACCGGGCCTTTGAGCGCCACCGCGGTGATGCAAAAGATCGCCGGCGACATTTACCTGGAGCAACTCAACAAACGCGGTGGCTGGTTGGGCCGCCCCGTGGAGTGGGTGGTCAAAGACGACCAATCCAAGCCGGATGTGGCGCGCACCTTGTACGAGCAACTGATCACCGTGGAAAAGGTCGATTTGTTGATGGGCCCTTACGCCACACCCAACATTTTGTCGGCCATGGGGATTGCCCAGCGCTACAGCAAACTGCTGTTGCACAACACCTTTGGCCTGCCCGCCTTGGCCAAATACGACATGCTGTTTTCAGTGGGTGGCCAAGCCTATGAGATTGAAAGCACCTGGCCCAACTTGGTGTTCGATGCCGTGGCCTCGGGCAACAAGGTGCCCAAAACCGTGGCCGTGCTGACCAGCAAATTTGCCTCGGTGCACTTCGTCACCCAAGGGGCCCGCGAAGCGATGAAAAAACGCGGCTTGACCGAGGCCACCTATCTGGAGTGGGAGTTCGGCAACCGCGATTTCGGTGCCATCGCAGCCCGGGTGAAAGAGGCCAAGGCCGACATGGTTTGGGTGGGCGGCGTGGGCCTGGACGGCAACTTGCTGCTCGACGCGATGAAAAAAATCGACTACGTGCCGCCACAGTTTTTCATTGCCTTCCCGGCCTCGGGCCCCATGCTCAAGTCGCCCGATGGCAAGGGCGTGCTGGCGCTCACCGTGTTTGAAGAGCACCCGCCTTTCACCAGCAACCCCGTGGCCGCCGAGTTCGTCAAGCAATTCAACGAGCGCGCGGCCAAAGCCAATTTGCCCGACACATCTGTGGAGTTGATCTCGGCCGTGGCCTATGCGACCTGGCAGGTGCTGGACGCGGCGGTCACCGCCACCAAGAGCTTGGACGACAAAACCTTGGCCGCGTGGCTCAAGAAGAACCAAGTCGACACCATCATCGGCCGGGTGCGTTGGGACGGCACCAACAACTTCATGAAAGGCTCCGATTTGTACCGCGTCAAGCAAGTGCAAAACGGCAAGTGGGTGGTGGTGTGGCCGCGCGATTCGGCTGCACCTGGCGCCAAACTCATTTCACCTTGATGGTGTGGCAACCCCATGGCTGAAACACTGGGCGTCGACAACCCTGCACCAGCGCGCGGCGCGCGCACTTCCACGGTCAAGCCCTTGTTGCTGTCGCACGGCACCTTGCTGTGCCGCAACCTGGCCAACACCCGGCGCTTTTACGAGCGGTTTTTGGGTTTGGAGGTGGTGCGCCACGCCAAACCGGCCATGATGGTGCGCCTGCACTCGGGCATGTACATCGTGTGCGTGTGCATTGGCGAAAACGTGCCCAACCAGCATGTGCTCACCCATTGGGGCCTGAATGTGGCCACCCGCGCCGAGGTCGACGCCGCCCATGCGGCGGCGCTGGCCGATCAGGCCACCCACGGCATCCGCAAAATCCAAAGCGTGCGCGAACGGCACGGTGCCTATGGGTTTTATTTGCAAGACCTGGACTTCAATTGGTGGGAAATCCAGCATGAAGAGCGCACCATCAACCACTTTTTCAATGGCGGCGACCGCTTTGGAGAGGACGTGCAGGCCACCGAAAGCGCCGACGGCCACGAATGATGGCCGACAGGTTTCGCACAGACAAACCCAACACAAGGAAAAATATGAAAACCACATACAAATTGCTCAGCTACAGCGCCAACAAACTGCCCCGCGCGGGTGTGCTGGTGGGCGACACCGTGTACGACGCCCAAAAGGCCACTGGCGTGGCCGCCCACGCCAACATGCTGGGGCTGTTGGCCGATTGGGCCGCCGCCAAAAAAGCCATGGCGGCTTTTGAAGCCAAGGTGCATGCCGGCAAAACCCGCATCCATGGCACGCCGCTGAAAAAAACCAAATTGCTCGCGCCGGTGCTCTACCCGGGGCAAATTTATTGCGCGGGGGCCAACTACACCGACCACATGCAAGAGATGGCGCGGGTGCTCAACCAGCCGCAGGGCCCCACTATGAAAGAGATGGGCGAGTTGCCCTGGCACTTCATCAAAACCGGTGCGTCTTCCGTGGTCGGGCCTGGTGCCAAGGTCAAAATGCCAGCGGGCTCCAAAATGGTCGACTGGGAGATCGAGTTGGTGGCCGTGATCGGCAAGACCGCCAAAAACGTGCCCGTGGGCAAGGCCTTGTCTTATGTGGCGGGCTACACCATTGCCGACGACTTGTCGGCGCGCGACTTCATGAAACGCGACAAAATTTCACCCGCCTTGCCGTTTCACATCGACTGGATTGGGCAAAAGTGTTTTGATGGCGCCTGCCCGCTGGGCCCGTGGATCGTGCCCAGCGAGCAAATCAAAAACCCGCACCAACTCGCGCTCAAGCTGTGGCTCAACGGTGAGCTGATGCAAGACTCGCACACCAGCCAGCTGATCTTTGATGTGGCCGAGCAAATCGCGGGCTTGTCGTCGCGCGTCACCCTGCACCCAGGCGACCTCATCCTCACCGGCACCCCCGCCGGCGTGGGCATGGGCCGGCGCTTGTTCTTGAAGCCCGGCGACCAAATCAAGATGTGGATCGAGGACATTGGTGAGCTGAGCCACAGCATGGTTTGAACGGAGCGCCCGGGCCATGGCCCCGCAGTTGGGAAATGGCCCGCGCGCCCTCTCAGATGGGCGGCAACTCAAGGGTTGCATCGGTCGCACCGTGATGGGTCGGCATGCAGGGCCTGGGCCAAAGCCGCTTCGTGGCTGTGCTGGCAACACGCGCAGCGCCACACCGCATGGGTGGCCATGCGCGTGGGCAGCCCACACGCCGCGCAAGGCAACCCCGAACGGTGCGACACCACTTGGTAGCCCGGGCTGTGGCACTGAGGGCAAATTTGTTTGATTTTTTGTGCCAAGTCGTGCGCGGCGCGTTCAATCATGGCCATGCGCGTGGGGTTGCCGAAAGCGCGCAGCTCACTTTCGGCATGCACCAAGCCCTGGTCTGAGCGTTGCAAGCAGGTGTCAAAAGCCCGCTTCAAGCCTTCCCAACTGTCGATCCCTTTGATGACCCGGGGGTCGTGGGCGTTGGAGGGGCGCAGGCACAGTTGGTGCTCGGGGAAACCATGCTGGCGCGCCAGGGCTGACAGGCCGGCCCAATCGGGCGCGCTGAAGACATGGTTGTGCGCCGGGCCTTGTGCCGTTCCAACGATTTCCCAACCATGGGGGGCATCGATGAACAGCAAGATTTCAACATTCCATGGCAGCAAGCCCGACCAGGGGTCGGCATTGAAACTGCCTTCACTGGCCAAGCCCAAAGCGGTGTGGGCCAAGCCCATGCCAATCTCGGCCTTGCGCCGACACGTGTCCAAAGCGCTGGTCAAGCGGGGTGTCTCGCGGCTGAAGCTGCCCAAGGTGTCGGTGTCGAAGCCGTCGACCCGACACACCTGGCAACCCAAGGCTTGCGCCAACACCGGCGCGATCACCCGCTCTTTGCCATGATTGGTCAACAGACTCACCACTTGTTGTCGATAGCGCAAAGGCATGGCCATCAACCCAAGGCCATTTGGGCCCAGGCCACATACATCGGGATTCCGAACAAGATGTTGAACGGGAAGGTCAGGCCCAAGGACAGGCCCAGGTAAATCGCCGGGTTGGCTTGCGGCAATGCATGGCGCAAGACCGCAGGCACCACGATGTAAGAGGCGCTGGCGGAGAGCACCATCAACAGCACCGCATCGGGCACCGGCAAGTCCACCACCGCAGCCAAAGCCAGTGCGATGCCAGCATGCACCCATGGGCCCACCAAGGCGTAAGCCCACAACAGCCCTGGCGCTTTGCGCACATGGGCAAAGTTTTTGGCCACCTGCACGCCCATGTCGAGCAGAAAAAACGCCAGCATGCCTTTGAACAAATCACCGCTGAACGGTTGCATGATCGCCTGGCCCGTTTCGCCGCTGACAAAACCAATCAACAAAGCGCCCAGCAACAGCATTTGCGCACCTTCGGTGAAGCATTCGCGCAGCCAATGCCCCCAACCTGGCCCAGATGCGTCTGGGCTTTCGCAAATGACCGGCATCGACCCCTGCGGCAGACCGACCGCCGCCAAGCGCTGGCTCGGTTGGGCGATGCGCCGCGCCCACACCAGCGCCAGCAAAATCGCCGGTGTCTCCATCAGCACCATGGCCGCGGCCATGTGCCCCCCAAAAGCCATGTCATGGGCCTCCAAATGTTGGGTGGCGGTGACAAAGGTGACCGCACTGACCGAGCCATAAGAAGCGGCCACCGCAGCGGCATTGAGGGGGTCGGTGATTCGGCGCAACACCGCATAGCCCAGGATGGGCACCACAAAGGCCATGGCCACGCAAGCCAACAAAGGAATCGCCACCGCCGCATCCAAACCCGACTTGTCGAGGGCGAAGCCACCTTTGAGACCCACGGCCATCAACAGGTACAAGGCCAAAAATTTGGCAATGGGTGCTGGGATTTCCAAGTTGGACTTGACGCTGCCAGCCAAGATGCCCAGCAAGAAAAACAAGATCGCGGGGTCGAGCAAGGTGTGCATGCCAAAGTCGTTCATGAAGAAGTGCCCCCATGCTAGGCTGAAACATCACATCAGTAAAATTGATTTTTACATATATTCACATCAGATTTATCTTATGAACATCAGCTTCAAGCAATTGCGTTTGTGGCGCTCCTTGGCCGACACGGGCAGCGTGGGCGCAGCCGCCGCAGCGACCCATGTCACCCAGCCGACGGCATCGATGCAACTCAAGGAGATCACCCAGGCGGTGGGCCTGCCCTTGTATGAAGTGATTTCACGCCGCGTGCACCTGACCCAAGCAGGCGAAGCTTTGGCCCAAACAGCCCGCGCCATTTCAGCAGAGTGGGAGTCTTTTGAGCAACACATCTCTGCGCTCAAAGGCCATCAAACAGGCCGCCTGCGCCTGTCCATGGTCAGCACCGCCAAATATTTCGTACCACGCCTGGTGGGCAGTTTTTGCGCGCTTTATCCCGACGTGGAGGTGTCACTGGAAGTGCTCAACCGCGATGGGGTGGTGGCGCGCTTGCGCGACAACATGGACGACCTGTACATCATGTCCATGCCCCCGCCCGACCTGTCCTTGCAAGATCAGGTGTTTCGACCCAACCCATTGGTCGTGATTGCCGCGAAATCCAACCCATTGCGGCATTCAGCGGCCTTGAGCTTGTCGTCACTCAAAGCCGAGAAGTTCATATTGCGCGAGAAGGGTTCGGGCACGCGCATGGCGGTGGACCGGCATTTCAAAAAAAGCCGCTTCGTGCCCACGGTGCGCATGGCGTTGGGCAGCAATGAAGCGATCAAAGAAGCGGTGGCGGGCGGTTTGGGTTTGTCGGTCATCTCCAGCCATGCTTTGGGTGCCAAACCGCAAAGCCAGGGCCTGGCGGTGTTGAACGTGCGCGGCTTTCCCCTGCATTCGCAATGGCATTTGGTGTGCCCCAAGGCCAAACGCCTTTCGCCGGTGGCCTTGGCATTTCAAGCGCATTTGATGCAAGACGCATCGATCTAAAAGCCAAGCCCGTGTTCAGCGCACGCAATAAAAAGAAAACTCGGTTCCGTTGATCTCTTCAGGGTGGCGCACCGGCGAGGGGTTGCGGGTGTCGGGGGACATGATGTGGTTGTCCGCCAGCGCCCACATTTGGTGACCCAAGGAAACGCCACCGTTCCAATCACCCAATATCGACAAAAAATCGTATTCGCTCTCGGTGGGCAAACGTGCCTTGATCGCTTT
This sequence comes from Comamonadaceae bacterium, assembly GCA_947448885.1. Taxonomy (GTDB): domain Bacteria; phylum Pseudomonadota; class Gammaproteobacteria; order Burkholderiales; family Burkholderiaceae_C; genus Limnohabitans. Next base: position 13,472 of record CANFPJ010000037.1, on the reverse strand, counting down.
GCAGGCTTGCTCGGCCACCTTGGGTGTGGGAGCGGTGTTGATCGAGGTGCCCGGTGCGCCGACCAAGACAATGAATTTTTCGCCCATGCTGATCAAGGTGGGGAAACTGGTGCGCTGAAAGTGGCGCACCATTTGCAATGCGATGGCCGACATCACCTGCTCGGGCCGACCCTGGGCCTGAAAGTTCACCGTTTCGCCGCGTGGCAAAACCACATGCAAGGTGACCAGCAAATCACCGCGGCAGCTGGGGGCAAAGCTGTAAGTGCCCCAAGCAAAGCCCTTGACCCGCGACATTTGCTGCAAGTCTGGCGTGTCAAACCGTTTGCCTTGTTTCAAGGCGTTGATCAGGTCAATCACCGGCGTGTTGTTGGCAAACTCCAGGCGCGTGTTTTCGGGGTTGACGCCGCGCGACACCGCGTCAATGCCCGCTTTGAGGGTGGCTTCCAACGTGATGTCCATGCCCTGCCCTTGGGTGGCTTGGGTGCGGTTTTTGTCGATCAAGCCATCGATCACCACCAATACCTCGAGCGCATCGCGCGAGGCCACGCCGGTGTAGAGCAACTCTTTGAGTTGGCCCGTGGCCTGCATGGCCGACTCGTTGCGGCTCTTGCCGTACGCGTCTTGAAATTGGCACAGGTCTTGGCCGCGCAAAAACAAAATGGTCGGCCACAGGGTGATTTTTTCAATCGCCCAGGCACTGGTGGCGGCCGCACACCACAGCGCCGCTGCCGCCGCCCACGTGCGCCAAGGCGAGCGTGAGACACCGCGGGGTGATGTGGGGAGATGACGAATGCGCATCGCGCCAGCTTAGGGCTTTGATGCCCGCACACCTTGATGCACATCAACCCCCCGCCGATGGGTGCGGCGATCCGGGCTGGCGTTGCGCGACTTTGCCGCTGCGCGGCCGCCAATTTGGTTTAAGCGGCGGCGCGCTTCATCAAGATCTCAAACGCGGGCAGGGTTTTGCCCTCCAGCACTTCCAAGAATGCCCCGCCGCCCGTCGAGATGTAGCCAATCTTCGACTCAATGCCGTACTTGGCAATGGCGGCCAAGGTGTCGCCGCCACCGGCGATGCTGAAGGCGGCAGAGTCGGCAATGGCGTGGGCCACCACCTTGGTGCCGTTCTCGAAGGCCGCGAACTCGAACACGCCCATGGGGCCGTTCCACACAATGGTGCCGGCGGACTTGAGTTGCGCGGCCAATCGGGCGGCGGTGTCGGGGCCGATGTCCAAAATCAAATCGTCGTCGGCCACCTCGTGGGCTTGTTTCACCGTGGCCGGTGCATCCGCGCCAAAGCTTTTCGCACACACCACGTCGGTGGGAATCGGTACCTCGGCTCCTCTGGCCTTCATGGCGGCGATCACCGCTTTGGCTTCGCCCACCAAATCAGGCTCGGCCAAGGATTTGCCAATCTTCAAACCTGCCGCCAGCATGAAGGTGTTGGCAATGCCGCCGCCCACGATGAGTTGGTCCACGTTTTTCGCCAACGCTTGCAAGATGGTCAGCTTGGTGCTGACCTTGCTGCCCGCGACGATGGCGGCCAATGGGCGCTTGGGGTTGGCCAAGGCTTTGCTGATGGCGTCGATTTCAGCCGAGAGCAGGGGCCCTGCACATGCGATGGGCGCGAACTGCGCGATGCCGTAGGTGGTGCCCTCGGCACGGTGGGCGGTGCCAAAGGCATCGTTGACATAGATGTCGCACAGCGCAGCCATTTGGCGGGCCAGCTCTTCGCTGTTTTTCTTCTCGCCTTTGTTGACCCGACAGTTCTCCAGCATCACCACGTGGCCGGGGGCGACTTGCACGCCGCCCACCCAGTTGGCCATCACCGGCACCTCGCGGCCCAGCAGTTCGCCCAAGCGCTTGGCCACAGGGGCCAAGGAGTCTTCGGGCTTGAACTCACCCTCAGTGGGGCGGCCCAAATGCGAGGTGACCATGACCGCCGCACCGGCAGCCAGCGCCATTTGGATGCAAGGGACGGACGCGCGGATGCGGGTGTCTTCGCTGATGTGGCCGTGGTCGTCAAACGGCACATTGAGGTCGGCGCGGATGAAGACCCGTTGGCCTTGGGTTTTTCCTTGGGCGCACAGGTCGGCGAAGCGGAGGATGTTCATGGTGCAGGGATATTGGTTTTTTTGATTTTAGGTGGCGGCGATGGGCTGTCACGGGACTGACATGAACCGCCCCGGCCTGAGGCCAAGCCATGACGGGGTTTACCCACCCAGCACAGGCGCACTTGCAGCGCACAGCCGACCCCGCGAAAACCTGCAAATTGAAGAAACGTTCTTCAATTTGCAGGAACTTCGTGGCGGGCAAGAAAGACCCGTTGCGGCATCGCGAGGGGTAAAACACGGAAGCCATTCATGGACTTCCGCTTTGCTCAGGCGACTTGCTTGAGCGGCCTTACCAACCCCAGCCCATGTGCAGCGGCAAATACACCGCCATGCCGACCACAATGGTGCCCAGCACCGCTTGGCCTTGGCCGCGCCGGGCCAAGTAGAAAGCGACGCCGGCCGCAGCGCCATACAAACGGGCATCTTGCCAGGTGGTGATGAAGGCGCCGTGGCTGACCAGCACCTCGGGCACGACCACGGCGGCCAGCGCGGCGATGGGCGCATATTGCAAGCCGCGCTGGGCCCAGGCGGGAAAGGGCAGTTCGCGGTCGAGGATGAAGAAAAAGCAGCGCGTGAGCAAGGTGACCGCGCCCAGGCCCAAGAGGGTGAAGGTGAGTACGCTGTCCATCACGCCGTGGCCTTTTTGCCCCACGGGGTTTGCTCCACCAGCAAGCACACCGCCACCGCAGCGGCGATGGCGACCAAAATATTCAAGCGCAAGGGCAGCGCAAAAGCCGCCACGGCCGCCGCGCCGGAGACCACCAAGGACACGGCACGCAGGCGGGTTTGGGTGAGCGAACACAAGATGCCCACCAACGCGAGCACGCCCGCAAAGCCCAGGCCCCATTCCATGGGCACTTGGCTGGCCAAAAAGATGCCCGCCAAGCTGGCCACTTGCCAGCCCAACCAAGACAAAAAGCAGTTGCCGCAGAGGTAGGCCATTTCGTTGCGTTGGCCTGCGGCGTCGCGGGCGGGCTCGGGGTGGCGCTGGACAAATTGCACGTAGTTCAAATCGGCCACCAGGTAGCCAATCGACATGCGTTGCCAGCGCGGCCAGGCCATCAAGTAGCCGCGCAAGTGCAGGCTGAACACGGCAAAGCGCAGGTTGACGCAAAAAGCGGTGGCCAGTACCACCCACACCGGCGCACCAGCGGCCAGCAAAGGGGTGGCGGCCAGTTGCGCGCTGCCGCCGTAGACCAGCAAGGTCATCCAGATCGACACCTCGGTGCCCAAACCCGCTTGCACCATGGCCACACCGGTCATCAGGCCCCAGGCCCAAATGCCGGGCGAGACTTTGAGGGTGTCGAGCATGCCCGCGCGAAAGGCCGGGTGGCGGTAATTGGCGGGGTCAAAAAACATGGCGGCGCGCGCGGGTTGAGCAACTCACGTGCCCAGGGTTTGCCCAAGCCCATCGGCAGTGCCACGCAAAAAGTCCGCCACGGCCAGGCGTTTGCCACCAGGCTTTTGCAGTTGCAACAAGCGCAGCACGCCGTCGCCGGTGGCCACGTCCAGGCCGTGGGCGTTGGCTTGCAACACCAGTCCGGGTGTGGGCGCGCTGGCCGGGGCTTGTGATTGAACGGGCAAAGCGAGGGCCGACCAAATTTTCAAGGGCTGGCCTTGCCACAGGGTGTGGGCGCCGGGGAAGGGGTCAAAAGCGCGGATGCGCCGCGCCAGCACGGAGGCGGGCAGTGACCAGTCGATCAGGGCTTCGTGCTTGTCGATTTTGGCCGCATAGGTGATGCCCGCTTCCACTTGGGGCTGCGCGGCCCAGGGCTGGGCTTGGGCCAACACGTCGAGCATGGCCTGTGCGCCCAGTTGGGCCAAGCGGTCGTGCAAGCTGGCGGTGGTGTCGTCTGGGTGGATGTCGATGGCGCGGCGCAAGAGCACGGCGCCGGTGTCCAGCCCCACGTCCATTTGCATGATGCACACGCCGGTTTGCGCGTCGCCCGCTTCGATGGCGCGGTGGATGGGGGCGGCACCGCGCCAGCGTGGCAACAGCGAGGCGTGGATGTTCAAGCAGCCCAGGGGCGGCACGGCCAAGGCCCACGCGGGCAAGATCAGCCCATAGGCGGCGACGACCATGGCATCGGCCTGGGCTTGGGCCATGGCTTGTTGCGCGGCGCGGGCGTCGTCGGGGTATTTGCCGTCCAAGCGCAGGCTGCGCGGTTGGGCCAGGGGCAGTTGATGGGCCTGGGCAAATTGTTTGACCGGTGAGGCTTGCAGTTGCAGGCCCCGGCCAGCGGGCCGGTCAGGTTGGGTCAGCACCAAGGCGATCTCGTGTCCCGCCGCATGCAAAGCGACCAAGGCTTGCTGGGCAAATTCGGGCGTGCCCGCAAAGATCAGGCGCATGGGCTCAGCGTTGCGACTCGCGTTGGGCCTTGAGGATTTTGCTGCGGATGCGGGTGCGCTTTAAGAACGACAGGTGCTCGACAAACACCTTGCCTTGCAGGTGATCGATCTCGTGCTGCAAGCAAATCGACTCCAAGCCTTCGGCCTCAATGGTGATGGGCTGGCCGTCTGGGTCGAGGGCGCTGACGCGCACTTGGTGGGCACGTTCGACGCCGTCGTAAATGCCGGGGACCGACAGGCAGCCTTCTTCGCCTTTGATGCGATCGCTGCTGGCCCATTCAATGACCGGGTTGATCAAGGCCAGAGGTTGGTTGTGTTCTTCGGACACGTCGATGACGATGACCCGCTCGTGCACGTCCACCTGGGTGGCGGCCAGGCCGATGCCCTTGGCGTCGTACATGGTTTCGGTCATGTCGGCGATGAGTTGGCGGATGCGCTCATCGACCACGGCCACAGGTTTGGCCACGGTGTGCAAGCGCGGATCGGGGTAGGTGAGGATGGTGAGCAAAGCCATGGGGGCATATTGTCCGCGCTTTTGCGCACCGATCCCAACTGGGCGGCCAAGCCCCCACGCAGGGACGCACCTATTGCCAAAGCCCATCGGTGGGCCGATGATGAACCCCAAAAAATGCCCCAGGGAGGCTGAGATGACAACCACCACAAGCGCCAGCGATGACTGGCCAGACTGGCTGCGGCTGGTCACCACACCCGGCGTGAGCACGCGCCAACTTCGTCAATTGCTCAGTGCCTTAGGAGGGCCGGCCCAAGTGCTGGCCGCCAGCGAGGCCGAACGGGCGCACTGGGTGGGTGCGGCCGCGGCCGCCGCCTTGAGCCGCCCACCCGCCGACGCACCGCTGCGACTGGCCCGCACCGAGCATTGGCTGGCCCACCCCCCAGCGGGTTGTGTCCACCAGATTTGGACCTTGGGCGACCCCACCTACCCCCAGGCTTTTTTGCAGCTCAGCGACCCGCCGTTGATGCTGTATCTACAAGGCCAAGCCGCGCCACTGGACCGAACCGCCCTGGCGGTGGTGGGCAGCCGCAACCCCACACCCCAAGGCCGCGACAACGCGCAGGCCTTTGCCCACGACCTGGCCGCCAGTGGCATGTGCGTGGTGTCAGGCCTGGCGCTGGGCATTGACGCCGCCGCCCACGAAGGGGCTTTGCGCGGGGGCACCGCACTGCCCTTGGCCACGGTGGCGGTGGTGGGCACTGGGTTGGACCGCGTCTACCCCAAAGGCAACCAAGCGCTGGCCGAAGCGGTGGCGCTGCATGGTTGCCTGATCAGCGAATACCCACTGGGCACGCCCCCGCTGCCGGCGCACTTTCCGCAGCGCAACCGCTTGATCGCCGCGCTCGGGCAAGGCTGCTTGGTGGTGGAGGCGGCGCTGTCGTCGGGCTCACTGATCACCGCCCACCAGGCCTTGGAGTTGGGACGCGAGGTGTTTGCCATCCCCGGGTCCATCCACTCGCCGCAGTCGCGCGGTTGCCACGCCTTGATCCGCCAAGGGGCCAAATTGGTCGAGTCGGCCCAAGATGTGTGGGAAGAATTGCGCACACCCTGCTTGTGGGGGCGCGATGCCGCGCACACGGCCACGGCGGAGGACGTTGATGGCGGTGGCAGTGGTGGTGGCAGCGGTGTGGGTCACACGCCAACGCCGGCTACAGCCAGCACCGACGCTGTGCTGCAAGCCCTGGGCTGGGAGCCGTGTGGCCTGGACCAAATTCAAGCGCGCTGCGGCTGGGACACGGCGGCGCTGCAAGCGCATTTGCTGCAACTCGAACTCGACGGCCAGGTGAGCCGCCTGAGCGGGGCCCGCTTTCAGCGCCTGCGCGCCGGCTGAGGGCACAAAACAAGGTATATTGGGTCCATGTTTGAAGTGCTTGTGTTCGTCTACGAAAACTACTGGCGAGGCGATGCTTGCCCCGAATTGGACCAATTGGGTCGCAAATTGAGCGCCGCTGGCTTTGACAGCGATGAGATCGACCAAGCCTTGCAATGGTTGGCCGGCCTCAACAGCGCCTCGCGCAGCGCCAACCCGATTGACATCACCCCCACCGACCACGAACCCGCCGATGTGATGCGCCCCGCCTCAGCGGACAGCATGCGCATCTACGCCACCGCTGAGCAAGACCAGTTGGGCGCCACCGGCCTGGGGTTTTTGAGCTTTTTGGAGTCGGCCGGCGTGCTGCCCGCGCACATGCGCGAAATCGTCATCGACCGCGCCATGGCCGTGCCACAACGCCCCATCGACATTGACGACTTGAAGATCATTGTGCTGATGGTCTACTGGAGCGCTGGCATCGAACCCGACGCCTTGGTGCTCGACGAGTTGTGCGACGACAACCACTCACGCATCGCGCATTGACGCCAATCATTTGCCCAAAAAAAAGCCCCGCGAGGGGCTTTTTGCCATCCAGGTGGCTAAATCCGCGCGCCCGCGTTGGGGTCGTTGGGGTCTTCGTCCACCACGCCGTCTTTGGCGATGGGTTTGATCAGGTCTTCGCGCTCAATGCCCAGCCACATGGCGATGGCGGCGGCGACAAACACCGATGAGTAAATGCCAAAGCAAATGCCAATGGTCAGCGCCAGCGCAAAGTAGTGCAGCGTGGGGCCGCCAAAGAACAACATCGCCAACACCATGAGCTGGGTGCTGCCGTGGGTGATGATGGTGCGGCTGATGGTCGCGGTGATGGCGTTATCGATGATCTCGCGGGTGTTCATCTTGCGGTAGCGGCGAAAGTTTTCGCGGATGCGGTCAAAAATCACCACCGACTCGTTGACCGAATAGCCCAGCACCGCCAGCACCGCCGCCAAAACAGGCAGCGAAAACTCCCACTGAAAAAAAGCAAAAAAGCCCAAGATGATGATCACATCGTGCAGGTTGGCAATGATGGCCGCGACCGAGAACTTCCACTCAAAGCGAAAGGCCAAATACACCATGATGCCCAGCACCACAAAGCCCAGCGCCTTCAAGCCATCGACGGCCAGCTCGTCGCCCACCTGGGGGCCGACAAACTCGGTGCGGCGCAACTCGACCGTCGGTTCAGCCGCCTTCAAGGCGGCGAGCACTTGTTCGCTTTGCTGGGCCGAGGTTTGACCGCGCAGGGCCGGCATGCGGATGAGCACATCGCGGGTGGAGCCAAAGTTTTGCACCTGCACATCGTTCAAGCCCAGCTTGCCAATGGTGTCGCGCACCTGGTTGACGTCAACGGGCTGGCTGTAGGCCACCTCCATCAAGGTACCGCCAGTGAACTCGACCGACAAATGCAGGCCCCGGCTGAACAAGAAAAACACCGCCGCGACAAAGGTGATGAACGACACCAGGTTGAACGCCAGCGCGTTCTTCATGAACGGGATGTCTTTTTGGATTTTGAAAAATTCCATGGCCGAAATGTCCTGCTGTGTGGAGGTGGGTGTCAGTCGCGCGGGGCGACGGCCTTGCCGCTGTCAGGGCGCCAAACGGTGCCAATGGAAACGGTTTGCAGTTTCTTTTGCCGCCCGTACCACAGGTTGACCAGGCCGCGAGAGAAGAACACCGCCGAGAACATGCTGGTCAAGATGCCCAAGCAGTGCACCACCGCAAAACCACGCACCGGGCCGGAACCAAAAGCGAGCAAGGCCAAGCCGGCGATCAAGGTGGTGACGTTGGAGTCCAAGATGGTGGCCCAGGCGCGGTCGTACCCGGCGTGGATGGCCGCTTGCGGCGAGACACCATTGCGCAACTCTTCGCGCACGCGCTCGTTGATGAGCACGTTGGCGTCGATCGCCATGCCCAGCACCAAGGCCATGGCCGCCATGCCGGGCAAGGTGAGGGTGGCTTGCAACATCGACAGCACCGCCACCAACAGCAGCAAGTTGACCGCCAGCGCCACGCTGGAGATGACGCCAAACAGCATGTAATAAACGCACATGAACACCGCCACCGCGGCAAAGCCCCAGCGCACGCTGTCAAAGCCTTTGGCAATGTTCTCTGCGCCCAGGCTGGGGCCAATGGTTCGCTCTTCGATGATCTCCATGGGCGCGGCCAGCGAGCCCGCACGCAACAACAGCGCCAGGTCGGCGGCTTCGGTGACGCTCATCGAGCCAGAAATTTGAAAACGGTTGCCCAGCTCGCCTTGGATGACGGGCGCGGTGAGCACCTCGCCACGGCCTTTTTCAAACAGCAAGATGGCCATGCGCTTTTTCAGGTTTTCGCGGCTGGTGTCGCGCATGATGCGCCCGCCCTTGGCGTCCACCGTCAGGTCGACCTTGGGTTGCTGGGTTTGTGAGTCAAAGCCGGGCTGGGCGTCGGTCAAGCTGTCGCCACTGAGGATGACCTGCTTTTTGACGATCACAGCTTGGCCATTGCGCTCGCGGTATTTTTCAGTGCCATACGGCACCGCCGCGCCACCCACGGCCGCTGCCGTGCCCTCGGGGCTGTCGTCGACCAAGCGCATCTCGAGTGTGGCGGTGCGGCCCAAAATGTCTTTGGCCTTGGCGGTGTCTTGCACCCCAGGCAGTTGCACCACGATGCGGTCCAAACCCTGCTGCTGAATGACCGGCTCGGCCACGCCCAGCTCGTTGATGCGGTTGTGCAAGGTGGTGATGTTTTGCTTCAACGCCTGCTCTTGCACGCGCCGCGCAGCTTCGGGCTTCAAGCTGGCGCTCAACTTGAACTCGCCGGCGTCGGGGGCGTCGGTGAACGCCAGGTCGGCAAATTGGTCTTTGATCAAGTTGCGCGTGGCCTCCAAGGTGGCGGCGTCGCGCAAACGCAATTCAATGGTGTTGCCATTGCGGGAAATGCCGCTGTGGCGGATGTTTTTCTCGCGCATCACCGAGCGCAGGTCGCCCGCTGTGGAGTCGATTTTTTTGCTCAGCGCAGCGGCCATGTCCACTTGCAACATGAAGTGCACGCCACCGCGCAAGTCCAAACCCAGGTACATGGGGGCGGCGTTGAGCGACGTGAGCCATGCGGGTGAGCGCGAGATCAGGTTCAGGGCCACCACATACGGGGCCACCTCGGGGTCGGGCACCAGGGCTTTTTGGATCGCTTCTTTGGCCTTGAGCTGGGTGTCGGTGTCGGCCAAGCGCACCTTGAGCGAGTTGTTCTCCAAAGACAGGCCCGTGGGTTCAATGGACGCATCTTGAAGGGCTTGGGCCACCTTGCTTTGCAAGGCGGCGTCCACTTTGTACATGGCCTTGGCCGACGACACCTGCACGGCCGGGGCTTCACCAAAAAAATTGGGCAGGGTGTAGAGCCCACCAACCAACAAAGCGACCACAATGATCGCGTACTTCCACAGCGGGTAACGGTTCATGATCGCCTCAGGCGCGGGGCCTTGGGGTGCGCATGGCCCCCGTTGCCCCTTGGGTGATGAAAAGGATTACTTGATGGTGCCCTTGGGCAGCACCTGCACCACCGCCGAGCGCTGCAAGTGGACTTCAACGCCACTGGCCAACTCCAGGCCCAAGGTGGTGTCGCCAATGCGGGAGATTTTGCCCAGCAAACCACCCACGGTGGCCACTTCATCGCCCTTGGCCAAGGCGTCGATCATGGCCTTGTGTTCTTTTTGGCGCTTCATTTGGGGGCGGATCATCACGAAATACAAGACCACAAACATCAGCAACAAGGGCAGCATGCTCATCAAAGACGAACCAATGTCGCTGCCACCAGCGGCGGCCGGTGCGGATTGGGCAAATGCGGAAGATATGAACACAAGCAACTCCTCAGTTGGGGGGTGTGCTGCGCAAAACACGCCGCGCTGGGCGGTGACGGTGGCCGTGCCCCCCAGAGGAGACATGCCTTGGCGCAGGCAAACGCGGATTGTATGCGTGCATGGCTGTGGTAGAAATTGGGCATCAAGACCCCACGCGGCTTGTTGGTAAACCCCTGGCATTCACAACCAATGGAGAGACACCCCATGGCCCACACCCCACCCCACCCCCAGGTCAGCGCACACGCCGCGACTGCGCCAGCCAACGACCCGGCCCATGCGGGCATCGACCGACGCCGGTTTTTACAAACCAGCGCCTTGATGGCCAGCGCCGCCAGCGCGGTGCCCTCCCTGGCCCAAGCCCCGGGCGCACCCGCTGCCGCTGCAGCCCCGCCCCTGCCCGTGGGCACGCAAACGGTGCCGCGCGAAGTCAAGGTGCGCATGCGCGATGGCATCGAAATCGCCGTGGCCTTGTACATGCCCATGGGCAACGGGCCTTTCCCCACCCTGTTTGCGGCTTCGCCCTACCGTTATGACAACAACACTTTGCCCGCTGGGCCACAGTTTTTGTGGCGCGAGACCGGGCCGATCGACTTTTATGTGGGCAAAGGCTATGTCTACGCCCACATGGACGTGCGCGGCGTGGGCAAGTCCGGCGGCGAGTTTCGATTGCTGGACGCCAACGAGCAGCGCGATTTGGTCGAAGTCGTGGAGTGGCTGGCGCAACAAAACTGGTCCAACGGCAAGGTGGGCGGCATCGGCCAGTCGTATTACTGCATGCTGCAATGGTGGATGGGCATCCAAAAGCCCAAGGGGCTGGCTTGCATCGCCGCATTTGACGGTCTGCTCGACCCATACCGCGCCTCGGCCTACCAAGGCGGCATCCGCAGCGACTTTTTTGGCAGCTATTGGTGGAACCAAAACCGCGTCATCAACTTGGAGCCGGCCAACGGGCAAGCACCGCGCCTGCAAAGTTTCGACTTGAACGCGGCCATCATGGCCCACCCCACCTACGACGATTTTTGGAAAGAGCGCAACGCTGCCGAGCGGGTCGGCGAAATCGAGGTGCCCTTGTTCTCGGTGGGCATCTGGGGCAAGGTGGACTTGCACACCCGGGGCAACATCCAAGGCTATTTGGCCGCACGGGGGCCGAAAAAGCTGCGCATGATCGGACCCATCAACGCGTTTGCCGCCAACCGCGAGTTCAACAGCGCCGAAATGCACGAGCAGTTGTTGCTGCCGTTTTATGACCACTACCTCAAAGGTTTGCCCACCAGTTACACCGAGCGGCCAGCGGTGCAGTACTTTGTGCGCGGCGCCGACACCTTTCGAACGGCCAGCACCTGGCCGCCCGAGAACGTGCGCTATGTCCAATGGCAGCTGTCGGCACAAAGCAGCGGGTCGGTCAGCTCGCTCAACGACGGCAGCTTGCTGCGCCAAGCCTCGGCCGGGCCCGAGACCACCGCCTACCGCTACCCCAACCCGGGTTGGTTGTTTGGTGTGGTCGGCTTGGGCCCCAACATGCAACCCGACCCGGTGCGCCGTGTGCTGACTTGGACGACGCCCGCGTTGGAGCAAGATTTGGAAATCGCCGGGCCGATCAAACTGACCTTGTTTGCATCATCCACGGCGCGCGACACCGACTTTTTTGTCAAGCTCTCCGAGCAACAAGCGCAAAGCCCCGAGGACCGGGCCAAGGGCCTGAACCCCGCTTCGTTTTGGATCACCAAGGGGTGGCTGCGCGCCTCTCACCGCGCCACCAACGCGGCCAAAAGCACCGAGATGGAGCCCTACCGCGACCACACCAACCCGCAACCCATCGAGCCTGGGCAGGTGTACCGCTATGACATTTCCATCGAACCCATGGCACACCGCTTTCGCAAGGGTTCACGGGTGCGGCTGGAGCTGGTCAATGGCGACTCGACCATCACCGACGTGTTGTGGACCCACTATTACAGCCCCAGCAAAATGGGCACCGACACGGTGTGGCACTCGGCCCAATACCCCTCGGCGTTGACGTTGCCGGTGACCGAGGGGGCCTAAAACCCGTAGTTGACACCCAAGTTGAGGCCAGAAATGCCCACACTGTCGCTGAACTTGTAAATCGTGTAATCGGCATAAATGCGCATGTTTGCGTCCAGTGCGTAGTTCAGGCCCAGGCCCGCTGACAAGCCATTGTGGGTGTCGCCGTTTTTGATTTGGGTGCTGGCCAAGCCCACCCGGGCAAAGCCAGACACGGCTGGGCTAAGCTGAAAATTGGGTTTGATGTAGCCCCCAAAAAAGCCGCCCACCTGGGTGGTCAAGGCAGGGTTCACACTGTTTTTGCCCGCCTGCACCCCCATGCCCACCAAACCCTCGGCCTCCACCGTGCCCCACATGGGCTTGCTGATGCCCAGGCGGATGCCCACCGGGTCGTATGAGCTGGGCGGGGTTGTCACGTTGAGCAAGCTATAGCTCACGTCAAAGCGCAGGCCTTGCACGATCTCGGTGCTTTGGGCCTGCACTGCGTTTTGTAAGCCCAAGGTGGCAACGGCGACAAGCCATGTGGCCATTTTTTTCATGCGGTCATCCTTTGATCAACCCAACGGGTCATCAAGGTGTCCCATTGCTGGCGTGCGGCGTTCAGGTGGCGCTCTTTGACGTGGCCATAGCCCTTGATTTGCTCGGGGATGCGGGCGATCTCCAGGGCCAGGGTTTGGCGCTCGGGGCTGAACTGGGCCAGCACCTGCTCGATGCTGGCGCGGTATTGGCCGATCAGGGCGCGCTCGGTGCGCCGTTCATCGGTGTAGCCAAACACATCCAAAGCCGTGCCGCGCAAGCCCTTCATGCGGGCCAACACTTGAAAGCCCCAGCGCATGGCCGAGCCATAGCGTCGCTTTTGCAGCTCGCCCTTGTCGTTGCGCTGGGCCAGCAAGGGTGGCGCCAAGTGGTAGACCAGCTGGTAGTCGCCCTCAAACTGCTGGGCAATGCGCTGCAAAAACCCGGTGTCGGTGTGCAAGCGGGCGACCTCGTATTCGTCCTTGTAGGCCATGAGCTTGAACAAATTGCGCGCCACCGCCTCGGCCAGCGCCGGGGTGCTTTGCACCAGCACGCGGTCCACAAAAGCACGGTAAGTGGCGGCATAGGCGGCGCTTTGGTAGTCGGTCAAAAAGGCTTCGCGCTGGGTGATCACGTCTTCCAAGGGCGTGCGTTTTTTGAACTGCACCACTTGCGCCGGTTGCAGCAAGGCCAACACTGCGGAGAGGTCGTGGGCGCAGCGGCGACCCCATTCGAAAGCGGCCAAGTTATTGGCCACGGCCACGTCGTTGAGCTCGA